>NZ_CP022382.1:0-190000 GCF_002302565.1 Capnocytophaga canimorsus
ATGGAATGGCTTGATACGAATTATGTGTCTTTGCTTAAATTAGCTGTTACCAGAGAGTTGGGTGATAAATCCAAGCTTTACTATGCGGTAAAAGACCTGAAAGCTGAGCAAATCAATAAAAATGCCGTAAATCAACCCGAACCCGTATCGGGAAGAACTAAATTAGCGCCGCAGACGCTTTCTATTCCGGTGGCTGATAAAAATCCTGAGCTGAAAAATCCATTTGTAATTCCTGGAATTCGTGAAATCCAAATAGATCCGCAGTTAAATCCGAATCAAAATTTTGACAATTTTGTAGAAGGCGATTCGAACCGATTGGCACGTTCGGCAGGGATTGCAGTGGCTAATAAGCCAGGAGGAACTTCCTTTAATCCGTTGTTCATTTTTGGAGGAGTAGGTTTGGGTAAAACTCACCTTGCACAAGCTATTGGTGTGGAAATCAAAGAGAAACACCCAAGAAAAAAAGTGTTGTACGTTTCGGCTGAAAAATTTACACAACAATATACCGAGTCGGTGCGTAACAACACGCGTAATGATTTTATACATTTCTACCAGCTTATTGATGTGCTTATTGTAGATGATATTCAGTTTTTTGCTTCTAAATCGGGTACGCAAGACACATTCTTCCATATTTTCAATCACTTACACCAAAATAATAAGCAAATTATTTTGACTTCGGACAAGGCTCCTGTGGATATGCAAGAGGTAGAACAACGATTGCTTTCACGTTTCAAGTGGGGGCTTTCGGCAGAATTACAAGCCCCCGATTTTGATACGCGTTTTGCCATCTTGAAAAACAAATTCCAAAATGATGGGGCAGTAGTAAGCGATGAAATTATTCAATATTTAGCTGAAAATGTGAAAACTAACGTAAGAGAGCTGGAAGGAGTAAGTAATTCGCTCATCGCTCAAGCGGCTTTTAATCGTAAGGAATTTTCTATTGAACTGGCAAGAAATGTTGTTGAAAAAATGGTGAAAAACCAAAAGAAAGAAATTACTATTGACAGCATTCAAAAGATAGTAAGTGATTATTTTAATTTGGATTTGGAAACATTACAATCAAAAACCCGAAAAAGGCACGTGGTTCAGGCGCGTCAGTTGGCAATGTTTTTTGCTAAAAAATATACTAAAGAATCACTTTCAAGTATTGGTAATCAGATAGGTAAGCGTGATCACGCTACTGTACTACACGCTTGTAAAACGGTAGAGGATTTGGCTCAAACCGATAGAGATTTCCAAAAATATATGGATGAATTGAATATAAAAATCTCCAATTAACTACACTAAAATATGGGAAAGACAAAAATATTGATGGTTTGTTTAGGCAATATATGCCGTTCTCCTTTGGCTGAAGGGGTGTTGCGCTCGAAATTGAATGCCGAGCTGTTTGAGGTTGATTCTGCTGGAACTTCAAACTATCACGTTGGAGATGCTCCTGACCATCGCTCTGTAGAAGTAGCTAGAAAAAACGGGATAGATATATCTAATCTTAGGGGAAGACAATTTCAAACTTCTGATTTTGAATATTTTGACTATATTTTTGTGATGGATGAAAGCAATTATGAAAATGTAGTAAAATTGGCAAAAACTTCACAACATCGTGAAAAAGTTTCTCTTTTGTTAGATGTTTTTGATAGTGAAGTTAAAAGGGAAGTTCCTGACCCATATTACGGTGGAAAGAATGATTTTCAAGCTGTTTTTACCCTTATTGACGGAGCGTGTAATGCCATTGCTGAAAAACTTAATGCTTAATTTTGGGTAAAGTTTATGGAATTTGGTAAACTTTATTTAATTCCTAATTTGTTGGGTGAAAGTACGGTAGATGCTGTTTTGCCTCCTCAAGTGGCTTCAGTGGTAAGCTCACTCACTCATTTTATTGTTGAGAATGAAAAATCTGCTCGAAAATTTATAAAACAAATTACTCCTGAAAAATCACAACAAAGCCTAAATTTTTACGTTATCAATAAACACACCCAAGCTACTGAAATACCATCATTTTTAAATCCCTGTTTTTCAGGTTTTTCTGTTGGTGTCATTTCGGAAGCAGGTTGCCCTGGAATTGCTGACCCAGGCAGTGAGGTGGTTAGTCTTGCTCATCAAAAAAATATCTGTGTGGTGCCTTTGGTAGGACCTTCTTCTATTTTGTTAGCAATGATGGCAAGTGGACTTAATGGACAATCCTTTGCCTTTAATGGGTACTTGCCTATTGATAGAGAACAACGAAAAAAAACTTTAAAAAGTTTAGAACGTAAGGCACGTGAAGGGCAGACACAAATTTTTATAGAAACCCCCTATCGTAATGACAAGATGCTAGCCGATTTGCTTCAAACACTTCAACCCAATACGTTACTTTGCATCGCCTCGGACATTACCTTACCTACCGAAACTATTAAAACACAAACCATTTCACAATGGAAAAAAGTAAAAGTTGATTTCCAAAAAAGACCTACTATATTCATTATTGGATAGTGTTTTTTTCTGGTTTTCGAATAAGCAATAACCCCAAAAAAGTAATACATCCGTTTATGGCAATATTTACAAAACCAAAATCAAAATGATACCATTTGTTAGCGTAGTAGCTTAATAAATAAGTAATTATAGGAGATGAAATGCAAATAATTGGCGCAAAGTGATCGTTTATTTTCATTTTTGTAAACATCCCAAACATATATAGCCCTAATAATGGACCATAGGTATAACCTGCAATTTTAAAAATTAGTGAAACCACATCGCCTCTGCTTTGCCAAAAAGACAAGATAATGCCAAAAAGAATTACCGAAAAAGCCAATAAAACTACGTTTTTGATACGATTTTTAACCTTGGCAGATTTGTTTGAAACATTCATAAAATCATAAGTAAACGAAGTGGTTAGAGCGGTTAAAGCCGAATCAACGCTTGAAAAAGAGGCTGCAATAATACCTAAAAGGAAGCTGGTTCCAGCCACAATTCCTAAGTAATTAAGAGCAATATTTGGGAAAAGATTGTCTGTGTCTAATACTTCACCTGTTTTTGAAAATTGCAAACTAATTCCTATTTTATCTGCATACATATAAAGCAAAATTCCGAAAATCAGGAATAAAAATTGGGTAAGGGCTAAAACTAAGCTATAAGTAAGAGTATTTTTTTGAGCATCGCGTACATTTTTGCAAGTCAGTGTTTTTTGCATCATATTTTGGTCTAAGCCAATCATTGAAACGGCGATGAAAAATCCAGAAATAAATTGCTTGAAGAAATTATTCCCCGATTTTCCATCGAAGTTGAAAACATCGAAAAAGGGATGATTTTTTATTTGAGAAGCCGTTTCAGAGAAAGAAAAGTTTAATGAGGTAATGATTTCGTAGGAGATGAATATAATGCTCACAATCAGAAAGAAAGTTTGTAAAGAGTCTGTCCAAACAATGGTTTTTATTCCTGATTTATTGGTGTATAACCATACTAAAACCAAAATGATAGCAACCGTTGCCGCAAATGGAATACCTATCTTATCGAAAAATGCAAATTGTAATATTTTTGCTGCTAACATCAGTCGTAGTGCTGCTCCGAACGATTGTGAAATCAAGAAAATAAGCGAACCTGTTTTGTATGAAAACCCACCAAATCGAGTATTCAAGTATCCGTAAATGGAAACCAATTGTAGTTTGTAATAGAGTGGAGTTAATACAAAAGCGATAAATAAATATCCTGCCATATTGCCTAAAACAAACTGAAAGAAATATAAGGAATTGTTAGCGACCATACCTGGTAAAGAAACGAAAGTAACTCCTGAAAGAGCACTGCCCACCATACCGAAGGCTACCAAAAACCAAGGCGATTTGCGGTCGCCAGTAAAATACGTGTTATCACTGTTTTTTCTTGAAGTTAGGTAGGAAATCACCATTAAAGTGGCGAAATATAATACAATTGAGATAAGTATAGTTTGTGTTTCCAAAATAGGGTCTTTTTGAGGTTAATGGTTCACGAAATTAAAAAAAATTTTGATATATCATTGAGGTAAAAATAAGATGCCTCCGCAAGAATCTTTTCGAGCTCCGGTAACCGAACTCAAAATATTGATTTGATTTTCAAGACGTAAAACTCCCATAAAAGCGAAGATTAAAGCTTCTTTGAATTCGATAATTTGTTTTTCGGGAACTATAATTTCAATTTGCTTATCTAACTTTTCTTTTAATGTTTCTATCAGAAACGTATTTAAAGCACCACCTCCTGTAATCAAAAGTTTTTGCTTTTTAAAAGGGGATAAATGTTTTTCTACATTGATTTTTATTTGCCCACAAATGTGATGAACTGCCGTGTAAAGCAAATCCTCAACCTTAGCGTCTATAGATTCTACTATGGGGAGGATTTCTTTGGAAAACCATTCAAAACCAGTTGATTTCGGATAGTCAGTTTGGTAATAAGGCAGCTTGTTCAATCGTTCTAATAATGTAGGGAGGAGTTTACCATTTTTGGCTAAATTTCCGTTATGATCGTAATTCTTCCCAATTTTTCGGCAAAGATGGTTCAAAATCATATTAGCAATACCGATATCATAAGCGATGCGTTTTCCTTCTCTTTCAAAAGAAATGTTACTGATACCTCCCAAATTCAGGCAAAAATCGAATTCTGCAAACAGAAGTTGATCGCCAATGGGGACTAAGGGTGCACCTTGTCCGCCCAAAGCAACATCTCCCACACGGAAATCACAAATTACGGGCAGTTGCACTACATTGCTTAGATGCTGCCCTGAACCGATTTGTAAAGTAAAACCATTTTGAGGCTGATGAAAAACCGTATGTCCGTGACTGGCAATGGTTTGTGGGTTTATTTTTTTCTCAGAGATGAATAATTGGGTCTGTTCACCTAACCATTTCCCGTATTGATTATGTAGCCTTAAGAGTTGTTCTGCACTTAAATGAACCGCATTTTTGAGGCTTTCGCGCATATTTTGGTCGTATGAGATGCTTTTTGCTGCTTCAATATCGAAAAACCATTGCTCATTTTCTTTCTTGAAATGACAAAAGGCGATATCCAATCCGTCTAATGAGGTACCCGACATCAGCCCGATGATTTTATACCCTTTCATAATTTTGCTTCTTTATTGATTAGATAACCCAAAGATATTGATTTTTTATGATTTATGGTATAAATCCTTACCTAAAAGTGATTGTTTTAGATTTTGTTTTTAGCTTAAACTGTATAAGTTTACAAAATGTGTGATGAGAAATTACAAACAGAATATTACACCTTAATTATTTGTTAGTAAAAGCGTATTATAGCAACTGTATAATCATTTGATTTATATAGTACTGCAAATATAACTCATTTTTATACTTTTAATGAATTAATCATATAAAGGAATAATAAATGACTGTGAATGTGCCAAAACTACCTAAAAACACCTATCTTTGGAAGCTCAAAAGGCAATATTTTTTCTGTTTTAAAGGAGAAATCATCTTGATTACAACATTATAACACCATAAAAATAAAAAGAATTGGTATATGACACTACAAAAACTAATAAATCAAATACGGAAAAAGAAATCACTTTTGTGTGTAGGACTTGATGTGGATTTGACAAAAGTTCCTTCGCATTTGTTACAAACTGAAGACCCTATTTTTGAGTTCAACAAAGCCATTATCGATGCGACACACTCTTTCGCGGTGGCTTACAAACCCAATACGGCGTTTTATGAGGCTTATGGGGTGAAAGGTTGGCAATCATTGGCAAAAACTATTGCATATATCAATGAAAATCACCCTGATATATTTACCATTGCCGATGCGAAACGTGGTGATATTGGTAATACGTCTGCAATGTATGCTAAGGCTTTTTTCAATGATTTGCAGTTCGATAGCGTTACGGTAGCTCCATATATGGGAAAGGATTCGGTAGAGCCCTTTTTAGCTTTTGAAGATAAAATTACCATACTTTTAGCATTGACTTCCAATGCGGGAGCTTTTGATTTTCAAACACAAATGGTAAATAATGAGGAGCTTTATAAAAAAGTATTGCAGACTTCTTTAACGTGGGAAAATAGTCAGAATTTGATGTACGTAGTAGGAGCTACCAAAGCCGAATATCTGAAAGAAATCCGTAAGATTGTGCCGAATCACTTTCTGTTGGTTCCTGGTGTAGGAGCTCAAGGCGGTAGTTTGGATGAGGTTTGTGAGTATGGACTCAATGCAGATAATGGTTTGCTGATAAACTCTTCAAGAGGAATCATTTATGCCTCCAACGGTACTGATTTTGCCGAAAAATCCCGTGAAGAAGCCCAAAAATTACAACAACAAATGGAAAAATGGGTGCGTTAATTACAAACGCACCTCTAACAATTCCATATTTTGAGTTTCAACGTAGAGTTTTCCGCACGCTGCAGGGAATAAAACCGTTTCTCCACAATTGATTTCAAGCGTAGTGCTTCCGTCGGAAATTTTACCATTTCCTTTAACACACATATAAATGTGGAAAGAATCTTCCGAAGCGATTTCTTTATGAAAATTAGCGTCGAGTTTTAAATAATTAGTAATAAAATACGGACAGGACACCATAGCATTAGTGGTATTCTCTTGCCGATTGTAGGTAACTTTGAAATCATCTTTTTTCTGATAATCAATAGCATCTAGTGCTTGTTCGGTATGTAATTCCCTCAAATTACCATTTTTGTCCTTCCGATTAAAATCGTACACTCTATAAGTAATATCGCTAGTTTGTTGAATTTCAGCAATGATGATTCCTGCTCCTATGGCGTGTACCTTTCCAGTATTGATGAAAAAGGTATCGCCCTCGCTTACCGACTCGTAATTCATAATTTCAGTAAGGGTACCATCACTTAAATGCTGTTGATATTCTTGGCGAGTAACATCTTTATTGAAACCTACGATAAGGCGGGCATCGGGGTCGGCTTGCATTACATACCACATTTCAGTTTTTCCAAAGGAATTATGCCTTTGTTTAGCCAAAACGTCATTAGGGTGTACTTGTATGGAAAGGTCTTCACGAGCATCAATAAATTTAATGAGAATAGGAAATTCCTTACCAAAACGCTCATAAACACGTTTGCCAAGCAATTCATTAGGATACATCTCTATAAGTTCTTGTAAAGTTTTTCCTTGAAAATTTCCGTTAGCCACTACGGAAACATCTCCAGGCACTGCCGAAACCTCCCAACTTTCACCTGTAATCTCATTTTCAATAGGTTTATTAAACCAAGTTTTCAATTTAACTCCCCCCCAAAGACGTTCTTTAAGTATAGGAACAAATTTAATAGGATACATTTCTATGAATTTAGAATTAAAACTGTACAAAAATACGTCTTTCAAAGCAAAAGAAAAAAACAATTTTATTCAATTGTTATTTTAGTAAATAATTATGATTTTATTTGTTTTAAAATACTAAAAAGATCATATTTTTGCCTCGATTTTTTTACGTTATTAGTAATTTAAGAAAATCTTAATTGAAACATAAAAAATAAAATATTTGTAAAAATAAAAATCCTTTAAAACATTAACAAATGAAAAAAATAATTTCTTTTTTAGGTATTGCAACAATGTTGTTTACATTTATGGCTTCTTGCAGTAAAAATGCAGAAACCTCCTCTGTTCTACCTATTACACTATCTGTAAATACTGATTTGACCTTAGAGATAGGGCAAACCTCTGAAGTGATAACCATACAGGGAGGTGATGGGAATCATTTTAGAATTATCAATACCAATGCTTCCGTTGCTCAAATTAAACAAGAAAATAATACATTCACAGTAGAGGCAATCCGAACTGGTGAAACTATTATTGTGGTTAACTCGGCAGGAAAAAGCAAATCGTTAAAAGTGATTGTTGCAGCACCTGCTGTATCGTTTGGGGAAATAACTTCACCATTAGCACTTAAAGTAGGGGAAAGTAAAGTAATACCTCTTAGTGGTGGTGACCAAAAAGAATTTTCAGCTACTTCCTCTGATGCTCAAACCCTTGAAGTTAGTATTTCAGAAAAAAAACTTACCATAAAAGCTTTAAAAGCAGGAAATGCAACAATTAAAGTATCTTCAGCAGGGAAAACAGCTCAATTAGAGGTTTCAATTACCAATGTTTTAATTGAAAGTATCAAAATTGACGAACCACAAAATTTCAAACCTGGCAATTACCGTCTTTCAGCTACCATTTTACCTGAAAACGCTACTCAAAAAACCTTAATTTGGGAGTCAGATGCCCCTAATGTCGTGCAAATAATAAATCAAAATACAGGTGAAATTTTTATAAAGCCTCGATACGGACAATCGGCTACCATCAGCGTAAAATCAACCGACGGAAGCCAAATCATAGCTCAGCATACTATTTCTGTTGTTAAATTAGTTGAAAAAATTACCTTTACTTGGGGGAAAACGCAAAAATTAGATATAGGTAATAAAAATATCAAGTTAGATAGAATCATCGAACCTGCCGATGCTACGAATCAAGTCTTGGAATGGGAATCCAGCCACCCTGATGTGGTTTCAGTAGATGATCAAGGAAGAATAAGCACCCATAAAGAAGGAAGTGTTATCATTACAGCTAAAGCCACTGATGGTTCTCACACTCACGAAACCATTGAAATAAAAGTGATTTTAGCTATCAATAAAGTGACTATTGACCAAGCCCAAGGAGAAACTATGCAAATCAAAAAAGGGCAACATCCATTAAGTATTTCCATTTGGCATAATGATGAACTAAAAGAATCAGGAATTACTGATAAATCAAAAAGCGGATTAGGCTATGTACGTTGGAAGATTGCAGATAAACCCAAAGATAATACAGCTACTTTTGGTTGGAAAAACGGTGAAAAGCATATTTTATATGCCCCAAAAACGGGAGTAATTACCATTGAAGCTACCTATCACGATACATTAGAAAATGATTATATCAGTAAAAAAATAATCGTTACTATTACCGAATAATCATCATAAAAAAATGAGTAGGCACATTCGTAGAATGTTCATTTTTTAAGTAAAGTTAGAATTTAACTACTAAAAATCCATTAGTTTTTATCCGAACTGTTGGATTTTTGCTTTTTATATATTCTGAGCTTTGAAATTTGAAAGATGCGATTTTCCCTTTATCAAAACGTAGTCTATATTCATAGATTTTATACAGATTAAAAAGTCTCTTTCAGAATTTTTTCCGAAAGAGACCTTATGATTTTTTAATGTTTGTATAGTATGAGTATAATTACAAATGGCTATCTATTAGTTTTTTGATTTGTGGGTCAGATGGGCGTGGAGCGTTAACGCGGATAATTTTTCCGTGTTTATCCAACAAGATGAAATATGGAATGGAATGAACTTCAAGCTCTTGAGCGAAGTTATTTTCCGTAGTCAAATCGGCATAAAGTTGTATGCCAGAGAGTTTGTTTTCAGTCAAATATTTCTTCCAATCTTCATATTTTTGGTCAATGGAAATACTTACAAAAACAATGTCTTTATCGTGATATTCTTTTTCTAATGCCTGCAAAGCAGGTATTTCCTTAAGGCAAGGTACACACCAAGTTGCCCAAAGGTCAATGTAAACCAATTTTCCGCGTAGGCTTTCAAGCGTCGTTTTTCCACCTTTAAAGTTTTCAAAGTTAAAATTAGGTACGTCATTTCCAGGGTAAAGCTTTTCAAGCGAGGCGTATTTTTGGTTAATTTGTTGTAAAGCTAATGAGTCTGTTATGTTTTCTTTTAAAATTTCCAAAATCATTTGATTGCTTTCTTTGCTGTTTGAAGCATCCATTTCATAGGCAATGAAAGGTGCGATTTCTTTTTTCAAATCTTTGGTTTTCAGTTTTTTAATCTTATTTAGAAAGTTCAACCAACGTTTAGGGTAATCTTCTGAAAGTTTGTCAGCTTGTAATTCAAAGAAATTTTTTGTAAATGTATTTATAACCAATCGTTTGTAGGCAGGATATTTCTTAAAATCCTCTGGATTATCCAAATCTAATGTTGCCAATTCTTGTTCAAAGGCTTCAGGCATTTGTATTTCTTCTTGGGTAAATTCTTTATGCAGTGCAGGGTAGATTGTTTTTAGCCCTAAAATGTAAAATTTGTTTTCTTTTTCTTCTAATTTTACAAATGATTTTTCAAGTTTTGACGCGTGATCTTCCAGTAATTTAGCGAGTTTATTTTCAACTTCTTGTATTGATTTGGTAAAATCTTCGGGCTTTTGCGCAAACATTTCTTTGTAGGTAGCTTCATTTTCCGAATTTAATTTCATTTTACTTTGTAGGTATTCTGATGCCTTGGCATCTTTCCCGATAAATTCCGTTTTTAGAGGATTTTCTGAAAAATCAGCATTGATAGTTAGGTGATTACCCTGCGTAAGATAAATGGGAATTATAGCTCCTCCTGCCACAATGGTGTAATGATTGGAAGGAACCGAAAGCGTATCAGAAAAAGTACCATCTTCTTTGATTATTAAGTCTTTATCGATGTCTTCTCCAACAATTTTAGCGGGCATTCCGTAGTAACTAGAAAATTTACCATTAATTATGGTTTTTTCATTTTTTTGACAAGCCAAGAGGCTTATTGCAGATAACAATAGTACTGATATTTTTCTCATCTTGATGTAAAAAAAGTTTTAAAATTAAATTTTGGCGAATATACATAAACTTTTTAGCCTCCGACGTCAATTCAAAGAATAGTTGCTTATTTTTGTTTTATAATACTTATTTTCAGTGATTTATTTTAATTGTTTTTGGAGGAAGTTTTCTTGAAATTGAGGTGTTTCCTAAAAGTGATAAAATTCTTAAAAATTTAACAATTCATACAGGTTTGTATATGCCGTAATTTGTATATATTTGCCGTTTGAAGATAAAATAGTAATAATTAAAACGATGCAAAACAAAGGACTTATTAAACTGTTTGCGTTATTGTTCGGACTTGTGAGCCTTTATCAGCTTTCATTTACGTTCATAACCAACAGGGTAGAGGGTGATGCCGAGGCTTATGCAAAAGCCAAGGTGGCTGATTCGGAAAGTAACTATGTTGATAAACGAAGTAAAATTGAAGCCAAATACTTGGACTCAATGCTTACTAAAGACGTTTATAACATAGGAATTGCCAAATTCACTTACGGTGAAGCCAAAGAAAAAGAATTAAATAAAGGGCTTGACTTAAAAGGAGGAATTAACGTAATCCTTCAAATTTCGGTAAAAGATATTTTGAAAGGACTTGCTAACAACTCTAAAGACCCTATTTTCAATAAATCATTAGCAGAAGCCGATGAGCTTTTAAGAAAAACAGACCAAACCTATTTGGATTTGTTCTTTGAAGCCTATGCAAAAAATGGCGGTAAATTAGCCTCTCCTGATGTTTTCGCTAACAAAACACTAAGCGAAGAAATTAACTTTCAAATGTCGGATAGTGAGGTGCGTCCTATCATCCGTCGTAAGGTAGATGAATCTGTGGTTTCTGCCTTTGAAGTATTGCGCAAACGTATTGATAAGTTTGGAGTGTCTCAACCTAATATTCAGCGTTTAGGTACATCAGGACGTATTTTGGTGGAATTGCCTGGCGTAAAAGATGTAACTCGTGTAAAAACACTTCTGCAAAGTACAGCTCAATTGGAGTTTTGGGAAGCTTTCAAAAATGTTGAGGTGTACCCTTACCTTGAAACGGTAAATCAGTACTTGAGAAGTACGGTTAAGGCTCAAGAATCAAAACAGCCTGAACAAACCAGTGCTATTGATTCTCTTTTGGCGGATGTTAAACAAGATTCTTTAAAAGCCACAGAGGTAAATCCGTTATTTGATTTGGTGAAGTCAGGAGGCTTTGAGGGGGGACCTGTTTTGTTTGGGGTTTCTCTCAAAGATACAGCAACGGTAAACGGTTATTTAAAATCGGCAGAAGCTAAACGTTTGTTGCCAGCTCATTTACAGTTTGCTAAGTTTGTTTGGGGAAAACCAGCTAAAAAGACCGATATTATTGAGCTTTACGCTTTGCGTGGTAATCGTGATAACATCGCACCACTTACTGGAGGAGTAATTACGGATGCGCGTCAAACCACTGATGTTCACAACAAACCAGCAGTTTCTATGCAAATGGATGGAAAAGGAGCTAAAATTTGGGAAAATATGACCGATAAGGCTTTCAAAGAACAAGGGCAAATTGCCATCACTTTGGATGATATTGTATATTCGGCTCCTGGGGTAACCAATGGTGCTATTTCTGGTGGGCGCTCCGAAATTACTGGAACCTTTGAACTCAATGAAGCAATTGATTTAGCTAATGTATTGAGAGCTGGTAAATTACCTGCAAGTGCCGATATTGTACAATCTGAGGTAGTTGGACCTTCATTGGGGCAAGAGGCTATTGATAGTGGTTTTATGTCGTTTTTCATTGCTGCCATTGTAATTTTCGTTTGGATGATCGTCTTCTACGGAAGAGCTGGATTGTATGCTAATATTGCCTTATTGTTCAACGTATTACTCATATTCGGAGTTTTAACCAGCATTGGTGCAGTACTTACCCTACCTGGTATTGCAGGTATTGTACTTACCATTGGTATGGCTATTGATGCCAACGTGTTGATATTTGAAAGAGCTAAAGAAGAGTTGGCTAAAGGAAAAGGGGTTGCTCAAGCGGTGGCAGATGGTTTTAGCAATGCACTTTCTTCCATTTTAGATGCGAACATCACTACAGGTTTAACAGCTATCATATTGTTGGTGTTTGGTAGCGGACCTATTCAAGGATTTGCCACTACTTTACTCATTGGTATAGTAACTTCTTTGTTTACGGCCATATTTATCACACGTTTACTGATAGACTACAGCGTTAACAAAAAGCATAATTTAACATTCTCTACATCTGTAACCAAGAATTTCTTGAAAGGAGTAGATTTTGATTTCTTAGCAAAACGCAAGGTAGCTTACATCGCCTCTGGATTGGTTATTTTGGTAAGTATCATTTCTTTGTTTACTGTTGGATTAAACCAGGGTATAGACTTTGTGGGGGGTAGAACTTATCAAATCCGTTTTGAACACGAGGTAAAACCTGAGCAAATAGCTAAAGATTTACAGCCTTTTATAGGTAATTCGGAAGTGAAAACTTTTGGTGCTACCAATCAGATTAAAATTTCTACTAAATATAAAGTAGAAGAAGAAAGCACCGAAGTAGATAATGAAATACAGGGGTTGTTATTTCAAGGATTACAAAAAAACTTACCTGACGGATTTACTTATGAAGAATTTATAGGTTCAAGTTCTGATTCAAAATTAGGAATATTGCAATCTATGAAAGTTGGACCGACCATCGCTGAGGATATTAAAAGTAGTGCATTTTGGTCAATCATCGGTTCTTTGATTGTAATTTCACTTTATATTTTGTTCAGATTTAGAAGATGGCAATTCTCTTTAGGAGCTGTGATAGCCTCTGCACACGATGTGGTGTTAGTATTGGGGATATTCTCGCTAACCTATAGTTTTATGCCTTTTAATATGGAAATAGATCAAGCTTTCATTGCTGCGATACTTACCGTTATAGGTTATTCTTTGAACGACACGGTAATTATTTTCGACCGAATTCGTGAAATGATGCAAGATAGTAGTTGGACAAAAGAGCGTATCAATACAGCACTAAACAGCACTTTGGTACGTACCTTGAATACCTCAATGACTACTTTGGCGGTGTTGCTTACTATTTTCTTCTTTGGTGGTGAATCGCTCAGAGGGTTTATGTTTGCTATGATTGTAGGGGTGGTTGTAGGTACTTATTCTTCTATTTTTATAGCTACTCCTTTAATGTATGATACATTGGATAAAAAGCTATTTAAAAAACAATAGTTTAAAATTATCAGATATGATAAAAAACGGCTGAAATTTTCAGCCGTTTTTTTATTGGTTAATCAAAATAGGAGCTCTAAAATATCTTTTGTACAATCGAAATATTATTCGTAGGTTTGTGAGGTTATCAATCTAAAAATAGTAAATAATGAAAACATATGATGTTGTAGTGATAGGTTCAGGTCCTGGTGGTTACGTAGCGGCTATTCGTGCTGCTCAATTGGGGTTTAAAACCGCAATCATTGAGAAGTACGCTACTTTGGGCGGAACGTGCCTTAACGTGGGATGTATCCCTTCCAAAGCCTTGTTAGATTCATCGCATCACTACGAAGATGCTCTTAAACATTTTGAAAGTCACGGCATTGAAATCTCTGGAGAAATCAAAATGAATCTGGAGAAAATGATTGCCCGAAAGCAATCGGTAGTAGAACAAACTTCCGCTGGGGTTAAGTTTTTGATGGATAAAAACAAAATAGATGTTTATCAAGGATTAGGTAGTTTTGCTGATACCACGCACGTAAAGATAACTATGAACGATGGTTCATCACAGCAAATAGAAGCTAAAAAAATTATCATTGCTACGGGTTCAAAACCAGCGTCGTTACCTTTTATTACTGTTGATAAAGAACGAATCATTACTTCTACAGAAGCTCTTAAAATGAACGAAGTCCCTAAACATTTGATTGTTATTGGAGGAGGGGTTATCGGTTTGGAATTGGGACAAGTTTATCGCCGTTTAGGTGCTGAGGTTTCTGTTGTAGAATATATGGAGGGTATTTTGCCTACTATGGATACATCTTTAGGAAAAGAACTGACAAAAATACTTAAAAAACAAGGATTTAAGTTTTATACGAGCCACAAAGTAAAAGAAGTATCTCGTAAAGGAGAAAAAGTAATAGTTAAAGCTGATAATAAGAAAGGGGAGGAAATTGCTTTGGAAGGTGACTACGTATTGGTTGCTGTGGGCAGACGTCCTTACACCGAAGGGTTGAATTTGCAAGCCGCTGGAGTGAAAACTGATGAACGAGGCAGAGTCGTTGTCAATGACCATTTACAAACCAATGTACCTAATATTTATGCCATAGGCGATGTTGTTCGTGGGGCAATGTTAGCTCATAAGGCTGAGGAAGAAGGCGTTTTAGTTGCCGAATATTTAGCGGGTCAGAAACCTCATATGGATTACAATTTGATTCCTGGGGTAGTATATACTTGGCCAGAGGTAGCCTCGGTAGGAAAAACCGAAGAGCAACTGAAAACCGAAGGAATTCGCTATAAAACAGGACAATTCCCAATGCGAGCTTTAGGACGTGCACGTGCAAGTATGGATACTGATGGTTTTGTTAAAGTTTTAGCAGACCCCACAACTGATGAAATACTAGGTGTTCATATAATAGGAGCACGTGCTGCCGATATGATTGCCGAAGCTGTTACTGCAATGGAATTTAAAGCCAGTGCTGAAGATATTGCACGTATCAGCCACGCTCACCCAACTTTTACCGAAGCCATTAAAGAAGCAGCTTTAGCTGCGACTGACAATAGAGCCATTCACGTGTAATTTTGCAATCTTTTTATATTAAAGACAGGGAAACAAGCTTAAGTTTTGTTTTCCTGTTTTTTTATAGTTTGATTTGCCTCCTATAAAAATAGATAGTTAAGTGTTTGATTACTAATTATTTTTTTGTATTTTATACTACAAAGCTCATTTAATCTTTTTAATCTTTCAATCATTTAATCTTTGAATCAACTAAAAATTTTAACATCTTAAAGTTTGTTAATGCTATAAGAGTTTTTATATTTGCTCCGGATACCAACTTTTACTATGAAAACTCACATAGAAAACTTGCATAACTCACTCAATTTGTGTATCTTTGCTTTGCAAAACGCAACGCAACGCAACGCAACGCAACGCAACGCAACGCAACGCAACGCAACGCAACGCCTTTCTTACCCCTTAATTAAAAATCTTCTCGCGCACGTATATACTTTTTTAGCATGGAATAGAACTTATTTAAATAAGACACCTGAAGGACAATATCTATTAAGGTTGTATCGCTCTACAATGGAAGGATATGGGATTTTTAGCTCTAATTTTTTAAAGGCTAACTATTACGTAGAAAAGGGAATGTTAGAAGAAAGTAAAAATGAAATTTTCAATCATTTTTTCAGAAGAGGGAATCAAGGCATTTATGATTGTCTGTTATCAGATATGAATTATTGTGAAGATAATTTATATAGTAGTTTTAAACAATTGTTGATGGAACAATCTTTTATAGATGTTAGTGTAAATCCTGCTTCGGACTGGAAATTTTCAGATAAAGAAGATGAGATAGTAGTAACCATTAACAATCGTTCTGATATAAAATTAGAAAATGTTCGCTTGTTTCTTTGTTTGCATTATACAGATATGTATAAGGATGAATACGACGTAATAAAAACATCAGCTAAAAATATAATAAATCCTCACGAAAAGATAGAGTTAGCTCCTATAAAATTAGAATATAATGGTAAAAAATATAATGATATTACACGTGTGAGAGTTATTGCTATGACAGATGATAAAATTTGTTGGGTAGACGATGCTGAATATAAACAAAATCACGCTCTGAATATTTCCAATAATTTACAATATGCAAAAAACAAAATTGTAAATGAAAAAAGAGAAGCCTTTTTAAAAGATTTTTCTTTAACAGCAGATAAATTAAAAACAATACTAGAAGAAACTATTGGAATACAAGGAGGAGAGAAAAAGTCGGATTCTTCCGTTAGTTGGTACTCTTGGAATGGAGTAAAAGAAGTGGGGTCTTCTATTTCAAGTTTGTGGAGAGAATCTGATGAAAAATTGAAAATAGAGCTTCCTCGAATATTAACATTAATAGATCCTGTTTTTTCTATTTATGAATTACAAGATAAGGATAGAGGCATACTACCTAAAGAAAGCTATTTAGCCGGTTCAAATATTCGATTGAAGTTTGACTATGAGCCTAAAGAAGGAGAAATTATTCCTCTATACATTTATAGTGACTTTGTTAATTTTAAAATAAACCTTGCCTTTAAAGAGAATAATCCAATTATAAAGAATATAGAAGTACTGTAATTTAAAAATAAAAACCGAAAGCATTTCGCTTTCGGTTTTTATTTTGCAGTATATAAGCTAAAACAACCTGCATTACCAACGGAATTGTACCAAAAACTCGTGTGAATTACGAGCATAAGTATTCAGGTGGGTATCTAATGGATATTCGTACCCATAGCCCAAGCTCACGGACAGCTGCGGAATTTCAAAAAGCAGGTGTGCACTGAGTGCTTTATCGGTACGATAGGTTATCCCCAATTGATTTTTCTTCAGATAAATGCCCCACAGTGTAAAATGGTAAGATGAGGTAAAGCCCTTGGTAAATCGGGAGAGCATTATAGGTTTCAAAGCAAAATCGGTATTGAGTTGCCAAAGATATCCTGCGTGAAGGTAGGTTTGTAGGCGTTGGGCTACCGAGGTCATTACGCCGTCTTCGAGCTTTGAGGAATCGGAAGCCAACAAATTAGGCAAGGCAAAACCTACTTCAATACGATTATTTTTATATACGACTCCCACCCCAATATTGGGCTGAAACTTTCCAGAAATGGTTTGCAGATAGGGGTCGTACCTAAAATCGTCATATACTTTGGCACGATGGGCATCGAAATTGAAAAAATCGCCTCCTGCTTTTAATCCTAAATGCACATCGGAAGTTTCATCAATGGGCAAACGGTACGAAAAATCAGCATAGAGCCCTGCTTGTTTGAGTAAAAATATTTTATCGTTTACCAATGATAGTCCTACTCCCATTCTATCGTTGATACGATGCGTGGTTAAAAAAGTATGAGTTTGAGGGGCATCTTGCACTCCGCGCCATTGGTTACGAATCGCTACCGAAATTGTATGAGCCGATTCTAACCCTACCATTGCCGGATTAAATACATTCAAATTTTGTTCATAAAATATAGGAGTTACCTCTTGTGCTTGTACTTGTCCAAGCCCTAAAAACGATATAATGCCTATTGCGTAAAATATCTTTTTCATAAATTGGTTTTTACTTACAAAAATCATTCTTAATAATTGATATAAAGCCAACCTTGCCGATTGTACAATTCCTTATCATCCAAAGTAAACGTATAGAAATAGGCTCCTTGAGGTAATTTTTTACCTTGCATATCGTGTCCTTTCCATTGATTTTTATATCCTTTGGTTTGATAGACCAATTGCCCAAAACGATTATAAACTCGGAACCTATTGCTGGGATAGTGTTGCGAACGTACTATTTGGTAAGTATCATTTACGCCATCATCATTTGGAGTAAAAGCATTCGAAATTAGTACATAGTCTACAGAATTATCCATAGTATTAGGTAGGGTATCTCCATCCATATCGTCATCACAAACATCACCGATACCATCCCTATCCAAGTCAGACTGGTCGGTATTGGGCGTTTTCGGACAATTATCTTCTGAATTTACAAGGGTATCGCCGTCAAGGTCTTCATCACAAACATCACCGATATGATCTCGGTCAAAATCCTCTTGATTTGGATTGCTATTTTTAGGGCAATTATCGGTGACGTTGTTAATTTGGTCACCATCCCAGTCTTCATCACAAGCGTTTCCAATACCGTCATTATCCAAATCTTCTTGACTAGGATTATTCATTGTGGGACAATTGTCTTGACTATCAGGTATTCCGTCATTATCCGTATCTCCATCTTCTTCAACCTTAATATTTCCAGCGTTTACGGCTAAAAAAATATTATCTTCGGCAAGAATCATAAAACGTCCTTGCTCGGTTTTCATTGCATCGGTAACGTAAATTTGAGTTTTTCCAGTGTTAGGTACGTTTCTTTTTACTTCGATGGGAAACGAAACCCCTCCATCGGTAGAGAACCAAATCGATACCGTAGTGGTTTTAATATTGCCCTTATCGGTTTTTGCTACATCCCAAGTAAGGGAAGGTTTGCTGTTGATAGACCAAACCGTATCGTCATTATGAGAGGTAACGCGAAAAGGACCTGCTTCGTTATCCACGGTAATGCGTAGGGTTTGATACACGGTATTTCCCGCTGTATTGGGGGTGAGTACCTTGCGATCGGAAACCACAAAAGCCCAGTCGAGAGTGCGCTTTACCGAAGATACCGTTTCCCAAGCCGAACCCACTTTAGGCATTGATTGTGTCAATTGTCCTGCAACAATACGTGAAAGACGTGGAATGTAGCGTACTGGATTTTGGGTAGGAGGCAAAGGACGTGCCATTGCTCCACGCAATAATTTTGATGAAAAATTTTGTTGAGTAACAATACCATTATCAGCCTGTTCCCAAGCGTAATAAAGTACATCTGAATCGGCATCAGTTGCCTTTGCTTCCAATCGGTATGCGGTATTGGCAGGAATAATATAATCTTTTAAAGACTCAATTTGAGGGAGATTCCCCGTATTGCCCACCACAGTAGCACAGTGAGTGGTTCGTACGTAGTTCATAATATCGTACACGCTACGGTGATGGAAATAGAGGTCGGGTTGGCGTTGTACATTCTGTTGGTCAACCAATCCCGCATAACTCATTATGGTAGTACCACTTGCGGGTTCCATCTGCGACCCTGAATAATCATTCACATACGAATACGTATGGTAAGCCCCCATTTGATGCCCTACCTCGTGAGCTACATAATGAATATCAAAAACATCAAAATCCATTCCCCATCGGAAAAAAACCGATGAAAATCCTTTTCCTTTTTGAGTGTCCTTGCACGAGCAACCAATACAAGTAGCATTTCCGCCTTTATTGGCATTATGAAACAAATGCCCAACATCATAATTTGAGTTTCCTATCTGACGATCAAGTACTTGTTGTAATACATCGGATTGTCCTAAGTGCCAATTATCATAATTTATATGCTCAAAAGGGTTTGTTGAACCTTGTTGCGTATAAAGCACAGAAGTGTCAGAAACTAACTCAAATTCAATTCCCATTTGAGATCGATACACCTCATTGATACGATTTATGGTAGCAGCTATCGCCGCCAAAGCATTTACTTTTCCTCCCCAAAAATTAACATACGAAGGGGTTGCTGCCACCGCAATACGAAACCTACGCAAATGATTATCCGTATCGAAAGCAATACGCTGAAAAGATGCTTGTTTTTCAGAGAGTTGGTTTTGAGTTTTACATAACAAAGGCGTTATTTCTCGATTTATATCGGCATTATATATTTTATAATTTTCTCCCGTAGCATCAGAAGGTTGTAAAAAAGTATATCCGTTAGGAGAGCGCATTACGGCATTAAGCCCCAAAGGTGTCCAAGTAAAACTAATGGAGTACTGCTGATTTTCAGTACTAATTCCTTGGTAAGATTGAATTTCAGGGTGTTTTTCGGCTAACGTCTTGGAGAGTATTGAACTAGGAAATATACGAAAATGTAATAGATTACCCTCCGCATCAGGAATTTGTACTACAGACTGTTTTTTAGCCCAAGGTTTAACTTGTAGTTCATTAGCAAAAGCCTTTTTATCAAGCCGATAGAAAACATACCCAGTATCTGTTGGTTGACGCATCACTTGATGTATAGACCGCCAGTAGCTTTGTTGTGCTTTCAGTATAGGAATCGTAAAAAAAATAAACATTAATAACGCTAAAAAACGTTTTTTCATAGTTTTACACATATATTGAGGATATATCTTACTTAGAAGTTGCAAATTTCGAGCTTTTTTAGAAAATACACCACAAAGACAAAAATTTATTTTAAATTTTGGAAGAAGGACAGAGTTACAAGCTACAAAAAAAACAAGGATAAAGTTTTAAAATCTACCAACTGAATTGCTTAGTAACCGACAACCATTTGCTTCTTTTTATCCTTTTAAATTTTATAAAAATCATTTTTATTTATTACTTTTGCCCGCGTTAAAACAATTATAATATTTTTTCAGAGTTCTTAAATCTATGTTGACCAGAAGACATATCAGAGTGAAAGTAATGCAGGGAATTTATGCCCTCAAACAAAGTCAAAGCCAAAATTTGGACAAAGAATTGAAGTTTTTACAACAAAGCATCGGTGAGATGAATCATCTTTATTTATTGTTACTTTCACTGCTTAAAGAACTGCATCAAATGGCAGAAAACCATATTGAAATTGGGCAGAAAAAATATTTAGCCACAGTAAAGGATAAAAATCCGAATCGTAAATTCATTCAAAATCAAATTCTTTTACAGATTGTAAACAATCAGCTTTTAGAAGAAGCTATTGTGGCAGCTAAAATGAACCGCTGGGATTTAGATGAGGAATACGTAAAAATTATCTACAAAAAAATCACAGAAAGTGATTTGTATCGGAATTATATGTCCGAAAAGCAAAACAGTTTTGAATCGGATAGAGATTTTGTGGTACAACTCTTCAAAAAAGTAATTGCTACGGACGAAAAACTTTATGAATATATCGAAGACTTTAACCTTACTTGGACAGATGATCTTCCCATTGTAAATACCTATATCGTTAAGCTACTCAACAAAGTAGAGACTGATACCCCCGAAAAATATTTTGTACCGAAACTTTTTAAAGATGATGAAGACAAAGCCTTTGCTAACGAACTTTTGAAAAAAACAGCTCTTAACGATGAATCACTACAAGAAAAAATTAACGACAAAACCCCAAATTGGGACAAAGAGCGTATCGCCTCAATTGATAACATCATTCTAAAAATGGCCATTTGCGAGTTTTTAAAATTCCCTTCCATTCCAGTAAAAGTTACCCTTAACGAATACTTGGAAGTTGCCAAAGAGTATTCTACAGAAAAAAGTAGTATTTTTATCAACGGAATTTTAGATAGCTTAGCCAAAGAACTTTCCGAAAGCGGAGAGCTCAAAAAAACAGGACGTGGTCTTTTGTAACAGAAAACAATTTATAACTTAATTTAAATTCAATAAAAATGGAAGTACTAAACCAATTTGCCCCCCTAATTCTAATGTTTGCGGTAGTTTATTTTTTAATGATTCGTCCGCAAATGAAACGCCAAAGGCAAGAGAAAAATTTTATGAACGAAATGAAAAAAGGCGATAAAATCATCACCAAAGGCGGAATTCACGGTAAAATCGTGGAATTAACCGATAATACTTGCGTGATTGAAACCTTAGCTGGAAAAATTAAAATAGAACGTTCTGCCATTTCTATGGAAATGTCAAGAAAGCTAAACGCCTCAGAAACTGAAAAATAACATTCGTGTTTTAAGTAAGCAAAAGAGCAACGATTTTCTTATGAAGTCGTTGCTTTTTTATTTATTATCAAATCGTGAAATTCACCCCGAAAACAAAAATTTATTGCGTTTTTTCCGTATCTTTGCTACAAAAGTACAATTTTATGGAAACTATGTTAGATAACAGCATTAAGGCAGCAAAATCGTGGCTAACGAATAGTTTTGATGCCGAAACAAAACAAAAAGTACAAGAACTTTTAAACGGAAACCCAGAAGAATTACAAGAATCATTCTACAAGAATTTAGAGTTTGGAACTGGCGGAATGCGAGGCATTATGGGTATCGGGACCAATCGCATCAATAAATATACGCTAGGAAAAAACACTCAAGGACTGAGTAATTATCTAAAAAAATCATTTCCAAATCAGGAAATTAAAGTAGCCATTGCTTACGATTGCCGAAACAATTCGCAAACCTTGGCAAAGGTGGTTGCCGATGTGTTTTCTGCCAACGGAATTAAAGTATTTTTGTTCTCAGAACTTCGCCCAACCCCCGAGTTATCTTTTGCCGTACGCTATCTGCAGTGCCAGTGCGGAATTGTACTAACCGCATCTCACAATCCACCTGAATACAATGGGTATAAGGTATATTGGAGCGATGGTGCGCAATTGGTGCCTCCGCAAGACGGCGAGATTATGAAAGCTATTGAAAACATTAGTTTTTCAGATATTTTGTTTGATGCTAACGAAAGCTTAATTGAAAAAATTGACGTTCAAGTTGATGAAGCTTTTGCCAAAGCGTCTATAGCAAATGGTAACTTTAATGCACCACAAAAAGAAAACCTCAAAATTGTTTTCACTTCGTTGCACGGTACTTCAATTACAATGGTGCCACAGGTACTAAAACAAGCCGGATACACCAATTTACACATTGTAGAGGAACAAGCCGTTCCTAATGGAAACTTCCCAACGGTAAAATCACCCAATCCGGAAGAACCTGAAGCTTTGACTTTGGCTCTGAAAAAGGCAGAGGAAATCGGAGCTGATATCGTAATTGGAACTGACCCCGATTGTGACCGTATAGGAGTTGCCGTACGCGATCTTGACGGAAAAATGACCCTCCTCAACGGAAACCAAACAATGGTTATGATGACCGATTTCTTACTCAAACGATACCAAGAAAAAGGATTAAAAGGCAATGAATTCATAGGGTCAACTATTGTTTCTACTCCTATGATGAATGAACTTGCCATTGCCTTTGGTGTAGAATGCAAAGTGGGACTTACTGGTTTCAAATGGATTGCTAAAATGATACGTGATTTTTCCGACCAACCTTTCATTGGGGGTGGTGAAGAAAGTTTTGGGTATATGGTAGGTGATTTCGTACGTGACAAAGATGCCGTTACCGCCACTCTATTGGCTTGTGAAATTGCAGCAACGGCAAAAGCCAAAGGCAGTTCTTTCTACAAAGAGCTTGTTCAAGCTTACATTGATTATGGCTTTTTTAAAGAACGTTTGATATCTTTAACCAAAAAAGGAATTTCAGGTTCGGAAGAAATTAACCAAATGATGAAAAACTTGCGCGAAAATCCGCTAAAAGAAATTAACGGAGAAAAAGTAACAATGATAGAAGATTACCAAGCTTCAAAAGCACTAAACGTAATCACAGGCGAGGTAGAAACCATTGATATACCAAAATCAAATGTACTTATTTATTATACTGAAAAAGGAACTAAAATTGCAGCTCGACCCAGTGGTACAGAGCCAAAAATCAAGTTCTACTTCAGTGTAAATACTCCCTTGGATAGCATCGAAAATTTCAGTAAGACTGAAAAACTATTGGAAGAAAAAATCGATGCTGTTATCAAAGACTTGAATCTGTAATCATAAATTTTCCATTTTAATACTGTCCGTAATTTAAACTATTTTTACGGACAGTTTTTCAATTTTTTGCCAATGAGTTCATACCTTAAACGATTCATTCCCTTTATACTTCCGTATAAAAAACACGTAGCGCTAAATATTGTTTTCAGTACGCTTTATGCCCTTTTCAGTGCTCTCTCATTTGTAGCATTAGTCCCTATGTTGGATATTATGTTCAACAAAGAAGCTACCAAAGTGTATGAAAAGCCGCTTTTCCCTGATGATTTATCAAAAATGGGCGATTACGCCAAAACATTACTCAATTATGAAATCACTCAGGTAGCAGGTAATAACCCTATTTGGGCTTTAGGAATGATGATAGGGTTGGTCATTACTATGTTTTTATTGAAAAACTTATTTAATTATTTAGCCATATTTTTCGTTACTTTCTTACGTAATGGTGTTTTAAGAGATTTACGCAACAAACTTTACAAAAAAGTTACCGAACTGCCTATTTCTTATTTTTCAGAACAACGCAAAGGCGATATTATTTCAAGAATTTCGGGAGATGTCAACGAAGTACAAAGTTCGTTTCTTTCCGTTTTGGAGCTTATTTTCCGAGAGCCTTTAACCATCATATTTTCCATTATGGCAATGTTGGCCATTAGTGCCAAACTAACGCTTTTTGTTTTTATTTTTATCCCAATTTCAGGGTTAATTATCTCAAAAATAGGAAAATCTTTAAAAAAACAATCCACCAAAGTGCAGGAAGAACAAGGGCGCTTTCTATCCCTTATTGAAGAAACTGTGGGCGGACTTCGCATCATTAAGGCATTCAATGCTGAAAAAATTTTTAATAAGCGCTTTCAAGAGTCAACCCAACGCTTTCATCACTTTGCCAATAGCCTAATGAACCGACAAAATTTAGCCTCACCCGTGAGTGAGTTTTTAGGAATTTTGGTCATTGCTATTTTACTTTGGTTCGGAGGGTCAATGGTTCTGATTGAAAAAACATTGGACGGCTCGGAGTTTATTGCCTTTATGGGGTTGGCTTACAATATTTTAACCCCAGCAAAAGCCATAAGCCGTGCCTCATACGATTTGCGTAGAGGAAACGCTGCCGCTGAGCGCGTTATGGAAATTTTAGATTATCAAAGTCAAATTCAAGAAAAACCTAATGCCATTGATAAACCTAATTTTGAGCATTCAATGGTTCTCAAAAATATCACTTTTGCCTATGGTGAGCAAAATGTACTAGAAAATTTCTCATTAGAAATTCCTAAGGGGAAAACGGTCGCTTTGGTGGGACAATCTGGAAGTGGTAAAAGTACCATTGCTAACCTAATTACTCGTTTTTATGACGTTAACCAAGGGCAGATTTTGTTAGACGGCATAGATATCAAAGACTTAAAAATTGCTTCTCTACGCCGTTTTATGGGAATCGTTGCACAAGATTCTATATTATTTAACGACACCATTAGTAACAATTTACGCATCGGAAAACCCGATGCAACACAAGAAGAAATCATTGCTGCGGCAAAAGTAGCTAATGCTTACGAATTTATTCAAGATTTGCCTCAAGGTTTCGAAACCAATATAGGCGATGCTGGTAACAAACTCAGCGGCGGACAAAAGCAGCGTTTAAGTATTGCAAGGGCAGTTTTAAAAAATCCGCCAATTATGATTTTAGATGAGGCTACTTCAGCATTAGATACCGAAAGCGAACGACTTGTACAGAATGCTTTGGAAAATATGATGAAAAACAGAACTTCCATAGTAATCGCCCACCGATTGAGTACCATTCAAAATGCCGACCTAATCGTAGTGATGCAAAAAGGGAAAATTGTAGAGCAAGGTACTCACTCCCAGCTCTTAGCTAAAAAAGGAATGTATCATAAACTGGTAGAAATGCAATCATTCGGTGTATAGCTTTGGAAGAGCAAACACTCATAAAACAGTTAAAAGCCACAGAAACGAAGGCAAAGGCTTTTGAATATTTGGTGTCACACTACCAGAAAAAATTGTATTGGCATATCCGTCATTTAGTGCTTTCTCACGAT
Organism: Capnocytophaga canimorsus; assembly: GCF_002302565.1. Classification (NCBI taxonomy): domain Bacteria; kingdom Pseudomonadati; phylum Bacteroidota; class Flavobacteriia; order Flavobacteriales; family Flavobacteriaceae; genus Capnocytophaga; species Capnocytophaga canimorsus. The sequence goes on from NZ_CP022382.1 coordinate 25,896, forward strand.
GATACAGACGATATACTACAAGAGACTTTTATCAAAGTTTTTAAAAGTATTGATTCTTTTCGGGAAGAAAGCAGTTTGTTTTCGTGGATGTACCGCATAGCTACCAATCAGGCACTTGATTTTCTCAAGAAAAAGGCACGTGAAAAGCATTGTAGCTTTGAAGATTTTCAACAAGAGCGCGTAACTCAGCTACAAAGTGATGTATATTTTGAAGGAGATGAAATTCAACTCAAATTACAAAAAGCAATTGCTTGTCTTCCCGAAAAACAACAAATTGTATTTAAAATGAAATATTTTGAAGAACTTAAATATGAAGAAATTTCGGCAATTTTAGGCACTTCGGTAGGAGCACTTAAAGCCTCGTATCATCACGCTGTGGAAAAAATTAAAATTTATGTAGAAAGCTATTAAACCTTAATCCATTTTTATCGTCAAACCAACGTGAAGGAACATAAAGAACATATAAAATCGGGTATGAAAGCCCCTGAGCGATACTTTGATGCGTTCTACGAGCGTCTTGCAAAGCGCCTTGAGACGGATAAGCGAGAGTTTTCTCACGGATTTTCAGTTCCTAACGGATATTTTGAACAATCAAAAAAACAAATTTACAAGGTTACGATTCGGCGAAAGGCTCAAAAAATGGCTCTTAAAGCAACATTGCGCTGGGTAGCCATCGCAGTAATTGTTGTTGCTGTTTCATCGTTTTTATTCTTAAAATCAATAACTTCAAAACAAATTATACTTACACAGCAAGAAATTAACAACTACGTAAATAATAACTTTAATGAAACGGATTTCTATTGGATTTCACAAGAAATATCTATAGAAGATATTGAGGGCTTAGCGTTACCTCCTATAGAAAATCCAGAAATTATTGGGCAGTATCTATCCGAATATGCCTATATGGAAAATACTGATTTTTAAAATACTTAATCTTATGAAAAACATTTTAATATTTTCTACTTTACTGTTTTGCTTTTGCAACGTATGGGGGCAGCATAATGAAAAATACGAGAAGATAAAATCATTAAAAATCGCCTATATTACTGAGAAGATTGACCTTACCCCACAAGAAGCTAAAGCTTTTTGGCCTATCTACAATAAATATTCTGATAAAATTCACGAATTACACAACGGTGGGTTAGGAAAATGTCGTAAAACCGCTTCCGAAAAAGGCAATCAACTCAGTGAAAAAGAAGCCCTTGAGCTTATTGAAAAAGAGGAAGAAATAAATTTAGAAATTGTTAAAACTTCAAAAGAAATGAACTTACAGCTACTGAAAGTTATTTCCGCGAAAAAAATTGTTCTTTTGAAACAGGCCGAAAAGGAATTCCGTCATAGATTAATCAAACAATACAAGGAGCATAAATAATTTTGATTTAAATCGTTGCTAAAAGAAAAATGAATTAAAAATAATTCTTTATTTTATTTTGATTTTTTAAGGAAATTTTTATTTTTGTACCCTGATAGTTAGAGCTGAGTAAACTAATAAACAGGGAGTAACTGAAAATCCTTAAGAGTAGGGAACATTAAAATTCATTTTTATGATTAAAAAATTTATCGCTGCTACTGTATTAGCAGTAACTTTGGCAAGTTGTTCTGTTACTTTACCAGTAACTGCAACAAGTAACGGTGTAGGTAATAAAGTAGGTACTGCAAAAGCTACAGGTTACTTAGGGTTTTTATTCTTTGATGCTGATGCTTCTATTAGATCTGCGGCTAAAAATGGAGGAATTACAAAAATTTCTACTGTTGACATTAAACACTCTAGCATTTTAGGGCTTGTAGTTTCTTATGAAACCATCGTAACTGGAGAATAATTCTATTTTTTATGATAAAACTATCTGAATTTGCTTAAATTCAGGTAGTTTTATGTTTCTATTTTTTATGAAAAATTTCGCGATATTTTTTTTACTAAGTTTCTTCGTCGCTTGTAATTCGAATTCCAATAAGGTTGACTTTTTTGGAGACGCTTATTATAACTTACATCCTCAAGAAAAGGTATTAAATTATGTTACTACTCCAGTTGATGACTTATTCAAACAAGTAGTTTCTTCCGTCTTTAAAGAGCAACAACTTCCTGTTTACAGAATTGTTAAAAGTGAAAATGCCTATACCTACATTACAATTCCTTTCGATATAAGTTTTTCGAATTTCAGTTTCGATACACTGCCACAAGGCACAAATATTATCCATAAAAATGAAAACAACCAACTTAAATATATTGCCTTCGAAAGTAATAACATACTCACTTCTATATATTTAAGAAAGATTAAAAATAATACTATTTGTTTATTGAGTTTTTCACCTGATAAAACAAAATTTGAAGAAATAGGTAGCGAAGAAATAATTGATAAAAAGATACAATTTTATGAAAAGTAAATTGCGCCTCATTTTAAAGCCTTTTTTAATAATATCATTACTGTTTGCTCTACAGGGATGTTTTTCGGTCAAGCCAGGGAAAACTGGAAATGGAAAAAAATTGTACGAGACTTTTTACGCTGGAGAAGAAGGAAACCAATACTTTATAAAACCCTTTGAATTGACTGATTTAACTCGTAATGAAAAAAGTTTATGGGATTTTAGCTTCCGAAGTAAAGTTTCATTGCAAGGAGAAAGCAGAGTAAACTTTAGCTTATTTACGCAGTTAGCTTTACATAAAATCGAAAAAGTTTCATTTTCCAACAAAAATACCAATTTCAGTAATGAACAAGTTTCTTTTATGTTTATCGAAAAAACAAAAGAAGGCTTTCTTTCAAGGTTTACCCTAAATACTGATACAGAAAATCTTAAAGCACTTTTTTCAGATGCTAATTGGGAAATTACCATAAAAACAGAACAAGGCAATTATACTTATACCCCCGATAAAGCGGTAATAAAAAAAATTAACACCTTAGACCAAACTCTCTTTGCTCTTTTTTACAAGCAATATGATAAGTAATATTTTGACTAAAGAACTAAAGAAGTCTAATGTCATTAAAGAGGTATAAAAAACGTTCAGTATAATACGTTTTATAATCAATATTTATGCGTATATTATTGTTTATCAATGTTTTATTTTTGTTTTGATTGTCTTTATAAATACACATTGCTTGTAAATTTAGTAAGGTTTTTTACACATATGTAATTATTTAACAGCACCTTATGTTTTTGAATTCTTAAAAAAAACGTGTAAGCAGGGTGAGTTTCATCTTTTCACTTTATCAAAAAAATTATTTTGAAAAAATCTAAATTACATATACCTTTGCCCAAAGTGCCGAAGCATTACATATTATGCCAAGATTATCAGTTGTTTTTCTTATTATATTCTTGAGTTTTTCTCTATCCTTAAGCTATGGGCAAGACCTACAAACGCATAAAGATTCTGTAGATTATAAGTTGGGCGAAGTGGTCATTTCTGCTACTCGTACCTTACGTCAGCTCTCTTCATTGCCTTTGCAGGTACAACTGATTAAGGAAAAGGAAATCCGCAGTACAAATGCTTCCCGACTTTCTGAAGTATTAGCAGAACAGAATGGTTTGGTAACTATACCAGGACATACCGGAGGTGAAGGGATTCAAATGCAGGGACTTGATGTGGCATATACCTTAATTTTGATTGATGAAATGCCTTTGGTGGGTAGGGTACTTGGGCAATTGGATTTGAATCGCATCAGTGTAGGAAACATTCAGCAGGTTGAAATTGTCAAGGGAGCATCGTCCAGCTTGTATGGTAGTGAGGCTTTAGGAGGGGTTATCAATGTCATTACTAAAATTCCTGAAGACGGGTTAAAGGCAAGTGTAAACTATAAAGAAAGTCGCTTTGCCACTCACGATGCTTCAATGAATATCGGATACCGAAAAAAACAGCTACAAATCACTTCTTTTTTTAATATGTATGGCAGCGATGGATATCATCTGTCAACCTCGGAAGTGCCTACCGTAACTCCGTTTTACAATACCACAGCACGAACCAAAATAGCATATCGGTTTAATGACAAGACCGACTTGAGCCTTTCTGCGCGTTACTTTCTACAAAATCAAGTGTATATGCTTTCAAAAAAAGAGAAGGGACAAAGCCATCTTTCGGAATGGAACCTACACGTGAAACTCAATCATCGGTATAACCAAAAGTGGAGCAGTTATTTTGAGATGTACGCCACCGATTATAAAACTCACGAATATATTCAAGGAGGAAAAGTAATTTCAGGAGATACCGACTCTAACTTTCAGCAATTTTATTTACGTCCTGAAATGCGAGGCAAATATTCCCCAAAGGAAAAAAACGATATCATTTTCGGGATAGGAGGAAATTTTGAAGACATCAAGAAGACCATTTTTATATCCGATTCTGAAATGCAATCGTATTATCTTTACGGACAATTAGATACTTATCTGACCTCAAAAATGAATCTGATTGCTGGTTTTCGTTACGATTTACACAGCCAATACACTTCACAATTTAGCCCCAAATTAGCGTTAAAATACGATTTTTCAGATAAAATAAGTGTAAAAACTTCCGTAGGATACGGCTATAAAGCTCCCGATTTTAGGCAATTGTATAACAATTTTACCAATTCCAGTGTAGGATATTCAGTATTAGGATATAATGCGGTGCCTCAGGTACTTTCGCAAATGGAGAAAAACGGAGAAATCGCCTCAGTGTACGTAGATAAAAGCGAGTTTACCCAGTCAAAATTGGCACCTGAAAGTTCCATTAGTTTCAATTTTGGGGTCGATATACAACCTCTTTCCGAATTGAAGTTGCAACTGAATTTATTTCGTAATGATATTAAAAATCTGATAGACAATCAAATAATAGCAGTAAAGTACTCAGGACAATCTGTTTACAGCTATCGAAACATTGAGCGTGTTTACACTCAGGGTATGGAAGCTAATGTGAGTTATTTTCCGATAAAAAATTTGACATTATCAGCAGGATATCAACTGCTTTATGCTAAAAATAAAACTGCTGAAAATCGTTTTCAAGAACGTAAAGTATATGCCCGAGATGCTAATGGTGATATCTTTCAATTGCAAAGCTCTGATTATTTTGGGCTGTTTAATCGGTCGAGACATTCGGCAAATTTTAAAATTTTCTATCAATTACCTATTTGGAATACTGATTTGAACTTCCGTGGCGTATATCGTGGAAAATATGGTATTGCCGATACCAACGTCAATACTTATTTGGACAAATATGATGATTTTGTACCCGCACACCTGCTACTTAATGTGGCACTAAATAAGCACTTTGGTGAGCGTTTCACCTTAGGGGTAGGAGTAAATAATCTAACGGATTATACTAATGTTAAGTACATTAGCAATATTCCTGGTAGAATAATGTATGCAAGTTTGAATATCAATTTTTAATTTTATATAATTATGAAAAAAATGTTTTTATTGGCAGGAATTTTTGCCACCGCTTTGTTCACATTTTCTTGTAGTAAAGAGGAGAGTAAAAAAGGAGAAACCTATCTGTTTAAAAATACTGAAAAAGTCGAGGTACTTAATATTAAATCAGCAAAGGAAATCACGGTTAGTGAACAAGAACCTAAATTTGAGGGGTATCAAAAATATAGTTTTTCAAAAAATACAGTTGTTGAGTCCGACCAGTGGGATATCGCCTTTAACGGATATACCATAATTGTTAATGGGGGTACGTCTCCGAACGCTGATAAGATTGCCATTACAGGAAAAGGTGCACTTTATATCACTGAAGGAACGTTGGAAAATGTAACTTCGGTAGAATTGGAAAAACTTAAAAATCATACGGTTAATTATACCGATTGGGGGCAGTATGATGGGGGTACCCATATGGTAACTCCTATTGCTGGAAAAATCATTGTTATCAAAACCTATGAAGGGCAATATGTAAAAATGCGTATCGATAGTTTTTATAAAGACAAAGGCGACCAAAAACCTGGTGCAAACTATAAGAATACCGAATTAGGGTATTATTCATTCACTTTTATTAAAGGATAGCCCAAATGCAAGAAATACTTACTTATACCTTAGTGGCTTTTGCTTTTTTCTTTTTAATAAAGACATTTTTTTTCAAAAAGAAGAAAAAAAATAAATGTGGCGAAACAAATTGTAATTGCTAAAAAGTCGGCTTTTAAAGCCGACTTTTTGATTTTTTATCCTCTTAATAATTTTTCTTGGACTTCGTGGTTCATTACCTGATAGCCCCACAAATACCTACTGAATTTGGATTTTCCTTGCGTAATGGAACGCAGTGAGGTGGAATATCCGTACATCTCGGCAATGGGTACTAAAGCCTTGATTTGTTGATATTGTCGGATGTTGTCAATTCCTGTAATGACAGCTCTTCGGCTTTGTAAATCGGTCATTACATCGCCCATCGCTACAGCATCACAAAGTACTTCCAATTCGTAAAAGGGTTCCATAATTTTAGGTGAGGCATTTTTGAAGGCTTCCGAAAAACCAGCTGAAGCTGCCAACTGAAAGGCAATATCATTGGAGTCTACAGGGTGCATTTTTCCGTCGAAAACGCTTACGCGAACGTTTTGGCAATACGAACCAGTGAGAGGTCCCTCTTCCATTTTTGCCATAATTCCTTTTTTGATAGCTCCAATAAAGCGTGTGTCGATGCTTCCGCCAACAATGCACCACAAGAAATGCAAATATCCGCCCCAAGGTAGTTCGATGAGTTCTTCTTTTCTGATATTCAAATCGGTAGGTAGAGGGGAATTTTCATCATAAGGTTCAACACGAAGATGCACTTCGGCAAATTGCCCCGCTCCACCCGATTGTTTTTTATGACGATATTGGGCTTCAGCAGTTTTTGAAATCGTTTCACGATATGGAATTTTTGGACGAATAAGCTCCATATCAATATTATATAACGATTTGATGCGTTGTTTCACTACATCAAAATGCATTTGTCCTTGTCCGTGAATGATGGTTTGTTTTAGTTCGGGGGAATATTGCAAGGTAAAGGTTGGGTCTTCCTCCTGAATGATATGCAAGGCGTTGGTTAGTTTTTCAAAATCTGATTTTGAAGGAGGCACCACAGCCATACGGATTTTCATTTGTGGGAATTTGATTTTGCGTATTTGTACGTCTTCGTGTCCTTCCGCATTGAGTGTGTTGTTGGTATGTGAATTTTTTAGTTTTATGGTAACTCCCAAGTCACCAGCGACCAATTGTTCAACGGATTCTCTGTTCTTTCCATTGACGATGAAGATTTTGTTGATGCGTTCATCTTCGCCATTCATTTGATTTTTAAGAGTTTCTCCGCTTTTCAGTTTTCCGCTATATACTTTAAAATAACTGAGTTCCCCAATTTGTGATTCGTTCAGTGTTTTATAGATGAAAATGCTTGTGGGTAATGAAGCATTTGGAGCAAGAGTTTTTCCGTTTTGAAGCTCTTTATCAGGTTGTTGCAAGGGGGAAGGACAGATGTCACGAATGAAACCCATAATACGTCCAGTTCCTTTATTTTCCTTTGCCGAAGCACAAAAAACAGGGAAGAAATTTTGTTTCCCCATAGCCAATTGAAGCCCTTTGGTAAGTTCTTCTTCCGATAGTGTTCCTTGTTCAAAGTAGCGTTCCATTAGCCCTTCTTCTTCCTCAGCAGCTATTTCAACAAGCTGATTGTGAATTTGTTTTGCTCGTTCAAGTACTTCTTCGGGAATAGCTTCTTTTTTAGGTTTTCCTCCGTTGGAATCGAAGGTGTACATTACCATACGCAATGCATCAACGATATGATTAAATCCGTTTTCTAATTGATACGGAAACTGAATTTCAACTACTTTATTTCCAAAAGTATTTTTAATTTCCTGAAGTGATTTTTCAAAGTCTGCTTTTTCGTGATCCATTTGGTTGATAACGAAAAGAGTAGGGGTTTTAAACTCTTCGATATAATCTTTGTGGAGTTCGTTTTGAACCTCAATGCCTTCCTTAGCGTTGATAACCACTACGGCGGTATCGGCGACTTTCAGCCCTGAAATGGCTTCACCGATAAAATCATCAAAACCAGGGGTGTCAATAAAATTGATTTTGACATTTCCCCACAACACGTGCATTAGCGAACTGAAAATACTGTGTTTTTTTTCTCGTTCCATTTCGTGAAAATCGGAAATTGTATTTCCCTCTTCAATGCTTCCGATGCGTGTAGTAGCTCCTGATTCAAACAGCATTGTTTCTACCAAAGAAGTTTTTCCGCTTCCGGCGTGTCCTAAAAGAACCGCATTCCGAATATTGTTGGTATTATAATCCATAATGAATAATTTTGGGTGTTAAAAATACCCTATAAAAGTATAAAAAAATGAAATAACTAACAAGATAAAAATATCTTTTTATAAAAATATTTTAACTTATAAATTTTGGTGTTTCAAACTGTCGTAGTCAATATCCTTCCAGATGTATTTCTAAAGCAAGACGCTTTTGCTTTGGAATTCTTACATTTGTTTCTTCTCAATACAAGAAAAAGTTACAATCTTCACATTTATTATTGCTGTTGCTCTTTGGCGAAGTCTTGTTTTAACTTTGTTTGATGATTGACATTTGGTAGATTTCTTGCAGTTAGACACAAATAATACCAAAATTCTTTTTTGGTCAATTACTCAAATTGTACTACTTTTACGCTCATATTAAATTTTAGAAGTTTTACGATGATGATATCAAGTTTTATATGGAATCCTGACCAAGTGCTTTTTCAAGTAGGCGGAATTGCTATTCGCTATTATAGTTTGATGTTTGTAGTGGCTTTCGCGCTGGGTTTTTATCTGATGAAAAAGATTTTTATCAATGAAGGAAAATCTTTAGACAAGTTAGATTCTCTTTTTATCTATACCGCGGTGGCTACATTAGTGGGGGCACGTTTGGGGCATTGTTTTTTTTACGATTGGAACAATTACTACAAAGATCATATTATTGAAATCTTTTTACCCATTCGGGAAAATCCAAAAGGGAATATTTTTGGCATCATACAAGGTTGGGAGCTTTCAGGATTTCAAGGATTAGCCAGTCACGGAGCAGCTATCGGTATTATTATTGCAATGGTATTTTTTGTCAGAAAATATAAGGATATGACTCTTTCGTGGGTTTTAGACCGAATTGTGATTCCTGTTTCTATTGGTGGTGTTTTTGTGCGTTTAGGCAATTTTTTTAATTCAGAAATTTCAGGAAAAGAAGTCAGTGATAATTTTCCTTTGGGTGTGAAATTTGTTCAAGGCGGTCACATTTCACCTCGTGAGGCAATGAATATCACGGGTCAGGATAATCCGCAATCGGCTTACGAACTTATTACTAACGACCCTACCTATGCTAAAATTTTGGAAACCATTCCGTATCAACATCCTACACAGTTGTACGAAGCTTTTGGTTACTTCATTTTATTTTGGGTTTTGTGGTATGTGTACTGGAAAACGAATAAAAAGCAACAACCTTTTTATATTTTCGGATTGTTTTTGGTTTTGCTTTGGAGTATTCGTTTTGTAGTAGAGTTTGTAAAAGAAAGTCAAGGAGGCTTTGAAAATGCTTTGGGGATATTTTCTACCGGACAGTGGCTCAGCATTCCGTTTATCCTTGCAGGAATTTATCTGCTACTAAGAAAAAAAGTATAAAATCAGTCTTTACAATATGAAAAAGAGGGATATTTATGAAGTAGCTATAAAATTATTAGGGATTTACGTTGCATTTATTACGTTAAATCAATGTAAAGATTTTTTAGCATTATTGTTTTTTATTCCAGCCTACAAAAACGTCTTTGACAATGATTGGACGATTTTATTCAGCGGATTTGTGTTAATAGGTACTCTCCTGATTACTTATCTTCTGCTTTTTAAAACTCAAAAAATAGTAAAACTTATCGCACAGCCTTCCGATGAAGAAATTGTAAATGTTCAATTTAGCAAAAAGCAACTTTATCAAATTTGTTTGGTTCTATCAGGTATTTTAACGATTGTTTTTTCTATTTCGGAGTTCATTCATGTGGCAAGAAATTTTTCTCTTTCCTTAAAGGATACTGGGTTGCAATTCAATAAAATCCATTGGGTATTCCCGATAGTAAAGGTGATAGTTGGGGTGTTGTTAGTGAAATTTTCCGTGGCGTTGTCAGATTATATTAACGATAAAATAAAATAAAGATGCAATTTTTTAGAAAGTATTTTGTGGTATTAGCCTTCGTTTTGGTAGGAATTGCTGCTGTAGCTTACATAGCTCCTATGCTTATGGGAAAAGAGGAAACACTAACTTCAAATCAAATCAAAACAGCGGAAATTGATTTCACACACGAGGGAGATTTGTCCATCTTCAAAGGGGATAAACTCCTAAAAAAAATAGCCATTGAGTTTGCCAACTCTCCTTCCGAGCGAGAATTAGGATTGATGTACCGACAAACAATGCAGCAAAACCAAGGGATGCTTTTTGTTTTTCCCGATGAACAAATCCGTACATTTTATATGAAAAACACATTTCTTCCTTTAGATATTATTTATATCAATGCCAATAAAGAAATCATTAGCATCGTTAAAAACGCGCGACCAATGGATGAAACGTCACTACCCTCTGAGAAACCTGCAAAATACGTTTTAGAGATAAACGCAGGGCTTACCGATGCTTGGGGAATTGAAATAGGAGACCACATTTCATATTAAAAAAGTACATTTATAAAGTTTGTTATACGATGGAAGAAAAAGTCATTTTAGTTGACCAAAACGACAACTCCATAGGGCTGATGCCCAAACTTGAAGCCCATCAGAAGGCATTGCTTCATCGTGCTTTTTCGGTTTTTATAATGAATGAAAAAGGTGAAATGATGCTCCAAAAACGAGCACTACACAAGTACCATTCCCCAGGACTATGGACCAATACTTGTTGTAGCCATCAGCGTGAAAATGAAACCAATGTTGAGGCAGGGAAACGCCGTTTACAAGAAGAAATGGGTTTTGTTACCGATTTGCAAGAAGTTTTTTCTTTCATCTATAAAGCACCTTTCGATAACGGACTCACCGAGCACGAGTTAGACCACGTGATGATTGGTTTTTATGAGCAAAATCCAGTAATCAATTCCGAAGAAGTTGCCGATTGGAAATGGGAATTTCCTGAAAATGTTAAGGCAGATATTCTACAAAATCCGCAAGTATATACCGAATGGTTTAAAATTATTTTTAATCGATTTTATGATTACTTAATGGAACGCTATCAGCAGAGTAAAAACAATTCTAAAAAAGAATAAGGTTTATTAAAAGGCTTTTAAGCTTTTTTTTTGGTTTTTATCCTGTGGTCTCATCAATTAGCAAAGGAGATTTTAAAAGCAAAATGCACTTACCTTTTTCAAGAAGAAATTGCACTTGGGGGGTGAATGTACCACTCGTAAGTTTCTATTATTTTTTCACAATAGAATCTGAAAAAAATGATATATTGCAACAAATTTTAAAGCAAAATACTTTGGAAACATATCGAAAAATAACTGAGGAACCTTCAAAATACGACCATCTGGAGCAGATGGATGTTCATACTATTTTAAAAGGTATAAATAATGAGGATAAAGTCGTAGCGGAAATGGTTGAAAAATCAATTCCTCAAATTGAGCGTTTTGTTATGGCTTTGGAAGAGCGTTTTGGTAGGGGAGGAAGACTTTTTTATATCGGGGCGGGAACCAGTGGTCGGTTAGGTATTTTGGACGCTTCTGAAATACCACCCACTTACGGAATGCCTCACGATAGGGTTATTGGGCTTATTGCTGGAGGAGATACCGCCATTCGTAAAGCTGTAGAAAATGCAGAAGATGATATTTCTCAAGCTTGGAAAGACATCTGCGCCTTTAATCCTACCCCCGAAGATGCGGTTTTGGGTATAGCAGCTTCAGGAACAACTCCGTATGTTATTGGTGGGATAAAAAAAGCCCGAGAAAACGGACTACTTACCGCAGGGCTTACCAATAATCCGCAATCGCCACTTGCGCAATTGGCAGAAATGCCTATAGAGGTAAATGTAGGTCCCGAGTTTGTCACTGGAAGCACACGTATGAAAAGCGGAACTTCTCAAAAAATGGTGCTTAATATGATATCTACTGCACTGATGATACGTATTGGTAGGGTACAAGGCAATAAGATGGTAAATATGCAACTCAATAATAACAAATTGATAGATAGGGGAGTACGTTTTTTGATGGAAGAGCTTCATATTGATTATCAGAAGGCTTATGAATTGCTTTTAAAGTATGGGTCGGTACACAATGCTTTGGAAAACGCTTTAAAATAGTATTTTGAACGATTCGTTTAAATTGAGCTAAAAACTTGCGTAAAACATATCTTTAAAAGGCGTTATTTTTGGGATAGAATTTGTATCTTCGTGGTTCAAATTTTAACCAAAGATATATTAACTTATGAAGACAAAATTGTTGAAACTTTGCGTCGTTGTTTTTTCTACAATGAGTGCGACAATCTGCGCACAAGATAGTGATTTAGTAGATAAACTGTCAGATGTCTGGGAGTATTATGGGGTTAAACCTGCGGGTTCAAAAATGGATTTTCAAAAGGGTCGTCCCGGTATGTTTAAGGTGTTTTTCCAAAATGGAACATTTAGAAACTATATGTTCGGACTTCCTAAATCCATAATCACAACCAAAGGAACTTATGAATTGGTCAATGATAGCGTATTTTTAGAAAGACTGGACAAAACCCTTCTCCCTATTTATAGTACATCACCAGAAAAATCACTTACCTTTAAGTTTATTTCAGATAATGAACTCAGAATAAAATATGACGTTTCACAAGGAATGCGAGTTGAAGAGGTATGGTTTCGGGTAAATTATCCAGAAAATTTTTTAGAGCAAGATAATAGTATTTCCAAAGAAATTCCTCAATCAGATTTGGCTCTTTTCTCAGATCCTATGTTGTTGAAATTAAATCGAAACGTTTCTTCAGAAAGTATTCAAAAAATTTCAATTCCTCAATTACGTATTTTAGCTACGGAATTAAAAAATAAATCGTACAAGGTAACGCATCGTGTCGCTGAATTTGAGGCGAAATTATCTCCTGAAGCCTTAGGTAAGCAGTTGGTTATTGGTAATGGTTATTCTCGATATGAACAAATAACAGGAATATATTTGTCTCAAGGACAACAAGTTGTTGTTGCTGAAATTCCTGAAGGAAAAGAAATTAAAATACTTATCCCGAATTGGGAACGAAGGGCTCCTGAGGGGATAGACCCTAGTAAAGATCCTAATGGTTGGGGGCTTAAACGAGATGTTTATACCTTAAAAAACGGGGTAAATCTTATTGAGATAAAATCGGGAGGATTAGTGTATGTTGATTATTTTTCTGAAACTCCTCAAAAAGAACCAAAAATAAAACTCCATTTCGTTAATGGAAAAGTGAACGGATATTTCGATGCAACAAAACACTCTAATAAAGATTGGAATTATTTGATTGATAATGCAGTGTATCCTATTATTGATGCTGTTGGGAAGCATATTCAAATTGCATATCCAGTAGAGGATTGTAAGAAATATGCTTACGGAAAAGGGGTTCAGTTGATTGAAAACTATGATCAATTAGTGAAACGACAATATGAAATTATGGGGTTAGAAAAATACAATCGTATACCCAAAAATCGTATTCTTTCGCGTGTAAACTATAACTATTATATGTTTCGTGATCGTGATGGTATAGCTTATATGGGAACAAAACCTGGATATGCAATGGCTATGGTTGCTGATCCAAACAAAGTGATCAAAGGAGATCCTTGTTGGGGCTTTAGCCACGAGGTCGGACACGTGCACCAGCTCTTTCCTTACTTTTCTTGGGGAGGATTAACAGAGGTTAGTAATAATATTTATACCTTGTATGTTACCAAATCCTTTGGAAATAAAAGTAGAATAATGCAACAGGATAATTATTCAAAATCACGAAAAGATATTATAGAAAAGAAAATCTCTTATTTACAGGATCCTGATGTATTTAACAAATTAGTTCCTTTTTGGCAATTGCATTTGTACTTTACTAATGTAGGCGCAAATCCTGACTTTTATCCAGATTTATTTGAAGCATTTCGCAGACAAGGAGAAGAAGAATTGAAGAACAATAATGGTAAATGGGGGAATAATCCAGCGATATATCAATTGAATTTTGTTAAAAAGGCTTGCGAGGTTTCAAAGACAGATTTGACAGAGTTTTTCGATAAATATGGATTTTTCTACGTAGGATGGTTAGAATATGAAGATTACGGAAAACATCGTTATATAATGACCCAAGAAATGGTAGATAAATGTAAAGAAGAAATACAAAAAATGAATTTGCCTAAACCTAAAATAGATATTTCTACACTGACCGATAATAATATTAAGTAAATTGTTTGTTCTGTTTAGGTTACATTACACCTTTTTAAATTGCCAATAAATAAATTTGTAAAACCTACTTATCAAAATAAATATATTTGATAGGTAGGTTTTTTTAGTAGATTCAGAAGAAAGTTTTTGAAGCCTCATAAAAAAACTGCCTGAAAAATCTTTCAGACAGTTTTAATATTATATTTTTAGGCAGATTTAATTTATGAAAATAAACGCTCAAAGAAGTTTTTACGTTTTTCACTCATTTCGCCTTTTATGTGGAAAATATCATCGGAAACTTCTTTTGCCGAATTATTATCGTTAGGAATATCTATGGTTACTGGGGCTTTTGCGTTATGTTCGTCCATAACACTCATAATAAAGTCCATATAGTCTTTTCCTTGTTTGTCTAGATAATTTTTAAAGTAACGAGCGCTTAAATCCATTCCGCCGATTTTCTCCAATTTTAAAAGTGTTTCATACAGCGGAGTTACATAGTTGTCAATTACTGGAGTAGGTACGGATTTTCTACGTGCAATGTAATGGGTAATATTGCCCATAGGGTCACGTATGATTTCAAAATCGGTAATCACCCAATAATATTCCCCCGATTTGGCTAAATTTTTAACCACACCTGCGAAATTATTTCCTGATTTGAGGTTATCCCAAAGCATTTTAAAAGCTAACTTGGGCATATCAGGATGCCTAATTAGGTTGTGGGGTTGACCGATAAGTTCATTAGGGGAATATCCTGAAACATCCACAAAAACATCATTCACGTTAGTTATGGTTCCGAAACTATCCGTTTCACTAATGATGACTTTAGATTTGTCCCAAACCACCTCTTTATCAATAGGTATAGGTCTTGGAATGGTCGGCTCAGCACCGTAAAAATTACTATGCATAATAAATTACATTTTAGTTAGTCCTAATTCACAGCAAAGGTAATAAATAATAAGGGATATTCGATTTTTTTATCTAAGTAATTATGTTAAAATAGTAAAGTAGTTTTGTGAAATAAAAGTTAAAAATTTAGAGTTTTAAGAAATAAAAAGCTAATCGTTGTTGTTTTTAGTTGTTTTATGGAATTCATTTGCTTGGATTCAGTTATCTTTTGTAAGAATGCTTTTTAAGGATAATTTATATAAATAGTAAAAAAAAACAGTAAAAAATACTCGTATATCTTTTTAAAATGTTTAAATTTGTGGGTTGTACAAAATATTAAACATCAATTTTAAAAATAAAAGATAATGAGTTACAGAATTGAGAAAGACACTATGGGGGAAGTAAAAGTTCCTGCCGACAAACTTTGGGGAGCACAAACCGAACGTTCCCGTAACAATTTTAAAATTGGACAGCCTGCTTCAATGCCTAAAGAAATTATAGAAGGGTTCGCTTATTTGAAAAAAGGAGCTGCTTATGCTAATTGTGAATTGGGTGTTTTGTCAGCTGAGAAAAGAGATTATATCGCTCGTGTTTGCGATGAAATTTTGGAAGGGAAACTTTTTGATCAATTTCCATTGGTGATTTGGCAGACGGGTTCTGGTACACAATCCAATATGAACGTTAATGAGGTAATTGCCAACCGAGCTCATCAATTAGCAGGTAAAACCATCGGCGAAGGAGAAAAAACATTACAACCTAATGACGATGTAAATAAATCACAATCGTCAAATGATACTTTTCCAACAGGAATGCATATAGCTGCCTACAAAATGGTGGTAGAAACTACTATTCCAGGGGTGGAGCGACTTCGTGATACTCTTGATCAGAAAGCAAAAGCATTCAAAGACGTAGTTAAGATAGGGCGTACTCACCTAATGGATGCGACACCGCTTACTTTGGGGCAAGAGTTCTCAGGTTACGTGGCTCAGCTTAATCACGGCTTAAAAGCATTAAAAAACACCTTAGCACATCTTTCAGAGTTGGCTTTAGGAGGAACCGCTGTAGGAACTGGACTAAATACTCCTAAAAACTACGATGTAGTAGTTGCCAAATACATAGCTGAATTTACAGGATTACCTTTTAAGACTGCTGAAAATAAATTTGAAGCGTTAGCCTCACACGATGCCATTGTAGAAACTCACGGTGCGTTAAAACAATTGGCAGTTTCCTTAAATAAAATTGCTAACGACATTCGTATGATGGCTTCAGGACCTCGAAGTGGTATCGGAGAGATTTTAATTCCTGAAAATGAACCTGGTTCTTCTATTATGCCAGGTAAGGTAAATCCTACACAATGTGAGGCACTTACTATGGTTGCTGCACAAGTAATGGGTAATGATGTAGCCATAACCATAGGAGGTACGCAAGGGCATTACGAACTTAACGTGTTTAAACCTGTGATGGCTGCCAATTTCTTACAATCGGCAAGGCTTATTGGTGAGGCTTGTGTAAGTTTTAATGACCATTGTGCGGTAGGTATTGAGCCTAATTATCCAAGAATTAAAGAATTACTTGATAATAGCTTGATGTTGGTAACGGCACTTAATACCAAAATCGGTTATTACAAAGCAGCAGAAATTGCTCAAACGGCACATAAAAACGGTACTACTTTGAAAGAAGAAGCCGTTCGTTTAGGATATGTAACTGCCGAAGATTTTGATGCTTGGGTACGCCCCGAAGATATGGTAGGGAGTTTAAAATAGAACTGACCAAGGTATTTGAAAAACGTTACTTTCAGGCTTTGCAGAGGCTTGAAAGTAGCGTTTTTAATTTATAATCTCTGGGTTTTAATAAAATTGACATAGTTAAGTACAGATTTTTGTAATTCCATTTCAGCAAGGGCTTGTTCAGATTGACTGTTTTTACAAATAAATAGAAGAAAGCCAATCATTTTCTTTAGCATACTTTCTACTTCTTGATGCTGACGCAATTTTTCGTACAAATGAATTAAATTATTACAGGAAGTAACGTAAACTTGTGTAAAGGGGATCTGTAATCGAAGGCAATCACTAAAATTGTTGCATAATACTTCGGCACGATATAAGGCATTTTCATATTTGTCCAAAGCTTGTTTATAATCTCCTTGATTGAAACAATGGTTAGCTTCTGCAGTTAGTAACCTCCAATAATTCTCGATATGGCTTATACAAACATCACTCATAATTTATATAATTTACTTATTCTTAAATGATTATTTATGATTACTTTTTATTTTTTTAGATATACAAAAATAATAATTTAGTCTAGTCTAAAAAATAAAAATTGCAAAAAGAAGAGAATTTTACAAAATATCCAATTAGGAAATACCGTAAAATTCTCTTAAATAAGATTTTATGTTGTCAGATTATAAAAAATCCAATTCTGCAATGGTTAAAATATCTCCGTTTTCTGCAATTTCAGTGGCTTCGATACGTACGTAACGACTGGTAACGCTTTCTGGAAAATAGAAAGTTCTGGGGGTTGGGTCGTTAATTAGGTTTCCGAATTCAAAATTGGCTACGGTTTGCCAAGTTTTACCATCGTTACTCACTTGAATTAACCCCTTGGCTAACATACCTTTACTATGAAAAGTTTGTGGTGTATAGACCAAAGCCTTCAAGGTCTGTATTTTGCCTAAATCAATGGCTATGAATGGTTTTTCAGAGCTTTTTTGTGATTGCCAATAGGTATTGGGTTGGGCATCAAAAGCCATAGTGGTTTTTCTATCATTTTGTTCAGAACTGAAATTGAGTACTTTCCATTGTTTTTTTAGAATTCCTAAATCTTCTGAGCGTACTGCACCTTTCATTCCTTTATTGAAAGAAACGGCTTTGAGTTGTTTATTTTCTACGAAAAAAGGCTCGGTGTATTTGGCACTGTTTTCATTAGGTTCTGAACCATCTAAGGTATAGAAAATTTCATAACCTGTATTTAAGTTTTCCGAGGCATTTTGTCCGTGGGGTTTCCAATTGAATTGGGTTTGCATTGGTGCAATGGTTACCATTCCGTCCAAGTTTCTGAAAAAAGAAAGCTGAGGCGGACGAGTTTTGTAATAATGCGCCGAAATGTGACTGATTGCAGGAGTATTACGCGATTCCAACACTCGAAAACGAATTTTAGAGGTGGTTACTTCCGGAAAACGTAAAATACGTTTATAACCGATGTTGGTTGCCGAGGCAATTTCTTGCCACTGATTGTTAATCCAAGCCTCTACGCTGTGTTTTTCTACACGTTCTCCGTGAGTGCGAATGGCTTCTTGTAAAACAATTCGGTTGAAGGTTATTGGCTTTTTGGAAGAAATAATAATCTCCTGATTTTTTTTATTCAAAGTCAGGTAAGTGTCGGGGTTATTATCCAATACTTTTTTACATCCTTTGGCTCTGTAAAGCAAATTGTTATCATAAGTTTCTCGTATGCGTTGTCCCACTTCTTTAAGTACATCAACATCGGTTTGTGGAAATTTTCCTTCCCGATTGGGTGGAATATTCAATAAGAAGGTGGTATTTCCGCCAACGGTTCGTTCGTAAATATCAAAAACATCATCAGCACTACGTACTTTTTGGAAGGTATCATCTCGGTAGAACCAACCTTCACGAATGGAGGTATTGATTTCGGCTTGTTGATAGTGTAGGTATTTGGCATTATAGAGCTTTTCGCGTGAACCCAAATCTTTTCCGGTCATATCGGGGAAGCGTTGAGCCGTTGCAGGATTCATCGGCATAGGAATTACATTCCATTCGGTTTCTCGGGTGGCTCCGGATTCGTTTCCTCCCCAACGGATATCTTCTCTTCCGAAGATAACCGCTTTGGGAGCCAACGTGCGGATAAGTTGCTTCCAAGCGGTGTAGTTGTACTGTTGACCGCCCTTGGTTTTAGGATGCGCCCCATCGAACCATACTTCGTGTACAGGACCGTATTCGGTGAGTATTTCAAAAAGTTGGTTGAGGAAATACTCGTTATAATCGTCAACCTCAAATTCAAAAGTGGTTTTGTTTGCAAAAGGTCTGCCTGGCACCTCTCGCGGAATGGTTCTTTTAGTGTATTTGCTTAAATTACCATATAATCCTTCAGGGTGTTCTATTTGATAGAGGTCAGCAGGAGATAAGTATACGCCTAATTTCAGACCGTATTTTTGACAAGATTGCGAAAGGTCTTTCAAAATATCGCCTTTTCCACCTCGAAAATCTGTAGACATAACTCCGTGATTGGTATATCGGCTTTGCCAAAGCACGAATCCATCGTGATGTTTTACCGTTAGAATAACCATTTTCATTCCTGAATCGTGCATTGCTTTACACCATTGGTCGGTATCTAAGGTTTTTAAATCGAATATTTTAGGGTCTTCCTTTCCGCTGCCCCATTCCATACGGGTAAAGGTGTTTGGCCCTATATGTACGAAGGCGATGTATTCATTGCTTAGGGCTTCCCATTGGTTTTGGGTGGGTACTACTCTTGAGGCTTTTTCGATAATGACCTCTTTTGAGTCGTTTTCTTCGACTTTAATGGTATTGTGCACTTTTTTTTGCTGGGCATATCCTGATGCACCGATTAGAAAACATAAAAACAAAAATGTTTTTGATTGTTTTGTGAAAAGTTTTATCATTTTATAATGTGTTTGATTGTTTTAAAGGTTCTTTTTTATGGGTTCGGCAACCAATTTAGCGATAAAGGCAGGTTTGGTTTGTTCGGATTTTTTACCGCAGAAAAAAACAGTGATTTTTTCGTCCGATTCCAATATGGGGGTACTCGAATATCCCTGAATTTCATCATTGTAAAAGGTTTCCGACAAGAAATTGATGTCATATTCTTTGATGACATAATTCTTATGATTTTTCAAAGAAAGCATATCAAGTACCCATTGCGAATATTTTATGTTGTTCACGTGGAGATTGACGTCTAAGTCCGAAATGCGTACGTTGAATTTTTTAATCAGTTCTAAATCTGAGGGTAGGTCAATACGTTCGGTTTTGAAGTCCAACGCTCCATCGGTACGCGCATAGAAAAGCTCTTGCTTATCCGATAGGTCAATGGGTTTGCGTGATGCGATATCCAAAGTAATCCAAGTACTGGAACAACTCCCAATGACTTCTCCTTTTTCCGAAAGGATTTCAAACTCACGGAAAGCATAAACCCCCATTACGGGTAGCGACCACGTTTTTACTGTAATTCTTTCATTCCATTTGGACCAACGTTTCATTTTTAGTTTTTGCTGAGTAAGCACCCAAAAGAAGCCTTCCTTGACTAATTGTTCGTAGCCAAAGCCTAAATTTTCAGCGTGTTCGGCGGCGATATCTTGCAATATGCCCAACACTCCGTAAAGCCCTAATTGATTGTTTACATTGAGTTGTGTACTTCGTACTTTGTAGGTTTCTGTAAAAATGGTTTGTTTCATACATTTCTATTAAATCGGACACAAAGGTACGAATTTAAGAGATATTAAAAATACCGTAACTAAACAGTTTTATTAAAAATTTTGATTTTTAAAAGAAAATACTACTTTTGCTTTTATGTTGAAATAAGCACTCCAAAAATGAAAAAAAAGGCAGTATTGATAATTCTTTTTGTTATTCCCATAGTGGTATATCTGTTTTTTGCTTCCGGAGTTTATAACTTCGCCAGATTACCTGTGCTTACACAATTGGTTTATTTTCCGAAAGATGCAAAGTCATTACAAGGTGATTCGGTGGTGTTAAACCAGAAAATTACAGTATTAGGTTTTTTAGGAGAGGTTTCTGACTTGGACAAAGTTGGGCTATTCAATGTAAATGAAAAAATAGGCAAACGTTTTGCTGAATTTACTGATTTCCAATTTGTATATGTTTTCCGTGAAGGGAATGAACATCGTGTAGAGCACTTAAAAAATGAGCTTAGCAGGTATAATAACTTTAGCAAATGGCAGTTTGTTTCACTTTCTTCTGATGAAATTTTATTGATTTTCAATAGTTTAAACTCTCCTTTTGACGTGTCACAGCAAGGGTATTCTCCTTATGTTTTTATTGTAGATAAGGAGGGAAGATTACGCGGTAGAACAGATGATGAAGATTTTGGTCGGCTTTACGGATACAATTCCGTATCGGTAGCCGATTTGTCTAACAAAATGGTTGATGATGTGAAAGTTATTCTGGCAGAATATCGATTGGCACTCAAAAAGTACAATAAAAGTATTGAGCGTAAATCTTTTATAAAACAATAGATTAAAACACTTAATTTAACCCAAACATATTGTTATGAAATATAATTTTGATGAAGTAATCGACAGAAAAGGTACAGACGCTACCAAAATAGATACATTGCAAGAGCGTTGGGGAAGGACTGATTTGCTACCTTTATGGGTAGCTGATATGGATTTCAGAACCCCTCCTTTTATTGTAGATACATTAAAGAAGAGGATTGAAAATGAAGTTTTTGGATACACTTGTAAGCCAAAATGTTGGTATGATGCTATTATTGATTGGCAATCGCGCCGTCATAATTGGCAAATTGCTCCCGAGATGATTTCTTTTACTCCAGGTGTGGTACCCGCTTTGGCAATGGCAGTTCAAGCACTTACTCAACCTGGTGATAAGGTACTGATTCAACCCCCAGTGTATTTTCCTTTTGCGATGGTGGTTAATAATAATCATCGTACTTTGGTAAACAGTCCTTTAGACTTTAAAGACGGACAGTACCACATCAATTTTGAACGTTTACAGCGCGATATAAAAGGTTGTAAATTGTTTTTATTCTGCCACCCACATAACCCTGGTGGACGTGTTTGGACGAAAGAAGAGATGCAAAAAGTAGCTGAAATTTGCCACGAAAATAACGTTATTGTGGTTTCCGATGAAATTCACGCCGATTTAACTTTACCTCCCTTTAAACACATTCCTTTTGCTACGGTGAGTGAAAAGGCTAAAAATAACAGTATTACCTTTGCTTCTCCAAGCAAAGCGTTTAATATGGCAGGTTTTTCCAGTTCTTATGCTGTGATTGAAAATCCTGAAATTCGTAAGAAATTCCAACAATATGTGGAAGGGAATATGCTTTGCGACGGAAATATTTTTGCTTTTCAAACCGTTGTATCTGCTTATAAACAAGGGGAATCGTGGCTAAATCAAATGCTGGATTATGTTCAACAAAACATTAACTTTTTGGTGGATTATATACGTGAACACATTCCTCAAATTCACGTAATTGTACCGCAGGCTTCATATTTGGTGTTTTTGGATTTTCGTCCGTTAAAATTAAGTCAGGAGCAGATTGTCCATCTTTGTGTGGACGGGGCTAAGTTAGCACTTAATGACGGTGCTATTTATGGCGAAGAAGGTGAAGGATTTATGCGCATTAACTTGGCGTGTCCGAGAAGTGTAGTGGCTTGCGCTTTAAAACAACTTAAAGAAGCCATAGAGAAGCAAAGTTAACATTAGTATAAAAAATACAGAACGTAATATCCGTAAAAAGGACTTTTTTACGGATATTTTTTATTGTTCATTAGAAACAAAATGGTCAGGTTACGTCTTTTTCAAATATTGATTTTTTTAATATCGAATTAAAATTGACTTTTATCAAGGTAAGATAAACAGAAAATATTATATTTGTACCGAATTTTAATAAAACTAACTAACAATAATTTAACAGATATGTCAAACGACATCCGCATTCGAAAGGGGTTGGACATACATTTGGAAGGGGAAGCTGAGAAGATTACTCGGCAACTTCCTCTGGCTAAGATGTACGGTCTTAAACCCTCTGATTTTCATTCTGTTGTGCCAAAGCTTATCGCAAAGGAAGGCACAGAGGTTAAAGCCGGAGAAGCCGTTTTTCACGACAAAAAAGACGAGCGGGTGCTTTTCCCTTCTCCAGTAAGTGGAAAAATCGCTGAGATTGTTCGTGGAGAACGTCGTAAGATTTTAGAAATCAAAATCTTACCCGATACAGAGCAAGTGTTTAAAGACTTTGGAAGCAAAGACCCAGCAAAAATGTCAGCAGAACAAATCAAGGATTTCTTGCTTTCAACAGGGGCTTGGACTTTTATCAAACAGCGTCCTTACGACGTCATTGCCAATCCTGATGACAAACCAAAGGCTATCTTTGTTTCAGCTTGTAAAACTAATCCGCTTGCTCCTGACTATGACTACGCCTTGAAAGGAAAAGAGGTTCAGTTGCAAGTAGCTCTTTCTGCATTGGCGAAACTGACCACTGGAAAAGTACATGTTTCGGTGTTTAAAGACAGTTCTTTGTCTCCTTTCCGTAACTTCAAAGACATTGTGCTTCACAACGTATCAGGGCCACATCCAGCTGGAAATGTCAGTACGCAAATTGCTAAAATTGACCCAATTAACAAAGGGGAAGTGGTTTGGGTAGTGACTCCGCAAGATTTGGTCGTGATGGGCGAACTTTTCCTTACCGGAAAATTGAACCTAACCCGAACATTGGCACTTACAGGAGCTTGTGTTGAAAAACCGCAATACGTTTCGGTAATCGCTGGTGCTCAGGTTGATAGTGTAGTTTCTGGAAATCTTAAAAAAGAAAAATCACGCGTTATCAGTGGTGACGTATTGACAGGTAAAAAGGTATCAGAAGACGGATTTCTAGGATACTACGATGACCAAGTTACGGCAATTCCAGAAGGTGATGATTATGAGTTCTTTGGTTGGAACAAACCTGTCTTCAATAAAATTTCAACAACTCGTGCAATGACTTTTTCTTGGCTAAATCCTAAGAAAAAGTATAATTTGAACACCAATACCAATGGCGAACATCGTGCATTTGTAATGACGGGAATGTACGAAGAGGTATTTCCGTTGGATATCTATCCGATGCAACTTTTGAAAGCGTGTTTGTACAAAGATTTAGATGAGTTGGAAAATTTGGGTGCGTATGAAGTTGCTCCTGAGGATTTTGCACTTACTGAATTTGTTTGTGTTTCAAAACAACCCCATCAGAAGATTATCCGTGAAGGCTTGGATTTAATGATTCAAGAACTTGGTTAATTCTTCTGATATAGTTTAACAGATATTTTCATATGAAATTAACAGAAGAACAGTACAAGCAAAAGTATCCAGAAGATGACGCTTCACCTGGTTGGGATGCAATTGACCGGACTTTGGAAAAAGTATACGGAAACACGGAACCTCGCCATTATGGAACTATCATTAAGTATATGTTGGGAGGGGAAGATCCTTTGGATGGTATCAGTATTTACGATAACGCTGAGCAACAATTTCACCGACACATTGTTTCTTACGGGATGAGCGAACTTTATTACTCGCCTGAAAGTGTTGGAAATGAGTTTAGTGGTTGGGGATTTGAGTTCACGTTTCGCATCATTCCCTTTGTTGGGGATAAAGATGCTGATAAAGCAAAAAATGAACCTTATTGGGCGATGAATCTGATGCAGAATTTGGCTAAGTACGTGTTCAACAGTAAAAAATGGTTCGAGGCGTACCACTTCATTCCTGCTAACGGTCCTATTCGCTTGGATTCCGATACGAAACTTGTAGGAATTGCATTTGTTCCCGACCCGCAGCTTGGTGTTATTGACACTCCGCACGGTGAAGTTTCATTTTTGCAAATGGTAGGACTTACGCAAGAAGAGTTGGACTGGCTTTGGCAAGACCCTAAAACATCTCGAGTAGAGGAACTTGTAAATAAAATGAGAGAAGATAATCCGTTGTTGATTACCGATTTAGCGAGAGTAAAATCTTACGTTTAATCTTTCATTTTGTTAAAGTTAAAACTGTTTTTTCCATTGGAAATATTTTAAAGTAAAAGTAAATAATTATTCTTATTATAAGAAAATGAGCTTAAAAAGTAAATTACATACGTTAAAAGAAAAATATAAAGGAACGAAGCTTGAAACGACTTTCAACGCTTTGCACACATTCCTTTATATGCCTAATGAAACGACCCACGGAGGTACACACATTAAGGCGGCTGACGACCTAAAACGTACGATGAATACCGTGATTATGGCACTAATTCCGTGTTTAATTTTCGGTATTTTTAACGCAGGTTATCAGCATTATGCTGCTACGGGAGAGTTTGCTCACGCAGCAGGATTGTCATTTTTCAGTTCCGATTTTTGGACTTGGAAAAATTTCTCATTGGGGGCAATGAAAGTGCTTCCGCTTGTGGTGGTTTCCTATGCCGTTGGTTTGGGAATTGAATTTATATTCGCAACACTTCGCGGACACGAAGTAGAGGAAGGATATTTGGTAACAGGAATGCTTGTTCCGCTTATTGTTCCGGTAGATTTACCACTTTGGATGCTTGCCGTTGCGGTTGCCTTTGGGGTAATTATCGGAAAAGAAGTTTTCGGAGGAACGGGAATGAATATCTTGAATCCGGCTTTGACTATTCGTGCGTTCTTATTCTTCGCTTATCCAACTTCGATGAGTGGGGACAAAATTTGGGTACACGGAGCTACTGAAAGAGCAGGTGAAATCGCCAAAGGAGCGAATTTAGACGCTATTTCAGGAGAAACTATTCTTGGGCATTTGGCTCAACAACACAATATTGCAGATAAATTCTCTGTATCGGATATGTTCTTCGGATTTACGCCGGGCTCTATCGGTGAGACATCAACTTTATTGATTATTTTGGCAGGATTGTTCTTAATCTTCACTAAAATAGGAAGTTGGAGAATAATGTTGAGTATGGTTCTTGGAGGTTTGGCAATGGGATACATTTTCAATGCTTTTGCACCTGCAATGGAAGGAACTAAATTCTTCACTTTGTGGAGCTTACCGGCTTGGCAACATTTACTTGTTGGAGGTTTTGCTTTCGGTACGGTGTTTATGGCAACTGACCCTGTTACAGCATCACAAACCAATACAGGAAAATACATCTACGGATTTTTGGCAGGTTTCATCTCGATAATGATTCGTTGCTTCAATCCTGCTTATCCTGAGGGAGTTATGTTGGCAATTTTGTTGATGAACGTGTTTGCTCCAACGATCGACCATTACGTGGTTCAGGCAAATGTGGCAAGAAGAAAAAAACGTCTAAAAGCTAAAACTGCATAGATATGTCAAATAGAACTGAAAGTAATTCATATACAGTGATTTTTGCCATCATAATGGTAATTATCGTAGGAGCGTTGCTTGCGGGAGTTTCTTCGGCGTTGAGCGATAGAATCAGCGAGAACAGAAAGTTCGAAAAGCAACAAAACGTACTTTACGCAATGGGCGTAAACCGCAATCAGAATACGAATTTGGGTGAAGGAGATGTAACTTTTGTTCCGACAAACGAGGTTACTGCCGAGTTCAAAAAATACATCAAAGGGCAATATTTCATCAAAGGAAATCAAGCTGTTGAAGCCGATTTGATTGAAGACCCAAAATGGACAGCTGAAAAGGGATTACCTCTTTTCGTTGGAGAGAAAGATAGTAAAACATTCTACATCATTCCTGTTTTTGGAAAAGGTCTTTGGGACGCTATTTGGGGATATGTAGCTGTGGATAAAGATCTTATCGTTCAGGGAGTTTTCTTTGACCACAAAGGCGAAACTGCTGGTTTGGGGTCAAACATCAAAGAACGTTTCTTTATGGACGATTTCATCGGAGAGCATTTGTTGGACGCTTCGGGTAACTTCCAAAGTGTAGAGGGTTCAAAATCAAACGGAGACCCTGAAAACAAACGCAAAGAAGACGGAAAAGTAGATGCCATTGCCGGTGCAACCCTTACCGTAAACGGAGTAAATGAGATGGTAAAAACAGGCGTTGGTGCTTATGTTGATTATATTAAAAACTTAAAAAACTAATATTATGGGACTATCAAAAAAAGACGTAAAATTGGTTACAGACCCGCTATGGGATAACAACCCAATTACCGTACAAGTACTGGGGATTTGTTCCGCATTGGCGATTACGGCACAGCTTAAAGCAGCTATCGTTATGGGATTGTCCGTAATATTTGTACTTAGTGTGGGGAACGTAGTAATTTCTTTGATTAGAAATGTTATTCCTGGTAAAATTCGTATTATCGTGCAATTGTTGGTGGTTGCGGCGTTGGTAATCATTGTTGATCAAGTGCTAAAAGCCTTTTCGTATGAGTTGAGTAAACAACTATCTGTATTTGTGGGGCTTATCATCACAAACTGTATCATTATGGGACGCTTCGAGGCTTTCGCTTTGGGAAATACCCCTTGGAAATCGTTCTTAGATGGTATCGGAAACGCAGGTGGATATGCGTTGGCTCTTGTTATCGTAGCTTTCTTCCGTGAGCTTTTAGGTTCGGGAACGCTTCTTGGATTCCAAGTATTAGGCGACCCTATCAAAAAGACAGGTTTGTATGCATTAGGATACGAAAATAACGGATTTATGTTATTGGCTCCGATGGCACTTATCACTTACGGAATTGTGATTTGGATTCAGCGTACACGTAACAAATCCTTAATTGAGGAATAATTAGTAACTAAATAAAAATTAGAAAATGGAATATATAGAACTGATTTTTAAGTCGATATTCGTAGATAATATGGTATTCGCTACCTTTTTGGGTATGTGTTCGTACCTTGCGGTATCTAAGAAAGTATCTACGGCAGTTGGTTTGGGAGCAGCGGTTATTTTCGTATTGGCTGTAACTGTTCCTATGAACTGGCTACTGAACGAATATCTGCTCAAAGAAGGAGCTTTGGCTTGGTTGGGCGAGGAGTACGCAAGTTATGATTTAAGTTTCTTGACCTACATTTTGTTCATAGCAACGGTGGCTACGATGGTTCAGTTAGTAGAAATCATTGTTGAGAAATTTGCTCCTGCTTTGTACAATTCATTGGGGATTTTCTTACCACTCATTGCTGTAAACTGTGCAATTTTGGGAGGTTCACTCTTTATGCAGTCACGTGAAATACCTACCATTGGTTTGGCGGCTACTTACGGATTGGCATCAGGGATTGGTTGGTTTTTGGCAATTGTTGCCATTGCTGCCATTCGTGAGAAAATCCGTTATTCGAACGTGCCACCTGCACTTCGCGGATTGGGAATTACCTTTATCATTACGGGGCTTATGGCTATCGGCTTTATGAGTTTCGGAGGAATGCTTACAGGGGGAGAGAAAAAATCTGATGAGGATAAGAAAGCAGTTATCGAGCAAAAAGTTAATAAAACTGAAAAATTAGCCAATAACACAAAAGAAATTAAGTAATGGTATTATCAAGTAGTATATTTGTAACAGTAGCAGTAACGGTTATCGCTTTACTGGTGATAACATTGCTTTTGGTGGCACTTTTGTTGGTCGTAAAACAGAAGTTAGCTCCATCAGGACCTGTAAAAATCAAGATTAATGGCGAGAAAGTAATTGAAGTACCTTCGGGAGGGTCGTTACTTTCTACATTAGGGAATCAGAAAATATTTTTGCCTTCAGCTTGTGGTGGAGGTGGGTCTTGTATCCAATGCGAATGCCACGTGCTTTCAGGTGGGGGAGAGGCTCTTCCGACAGAAACACCTCACTTTACCAAAAAAGAACTAAAAGAAGGAGCTCGTTTGGCTTGTCAGGTGAAGGTAAAACAGGATATGGAAATTTCAATTCCTGAGGAAATCTTTGGTATCAAAAAATGGGAGGCTGTCGTGGTTCGTAACTATAACGTAGCTTCATTTATCAAAGAATTTGTGGTTGAAATTCCTGAGGATATGGACTACAAACCAGGGGGATACATTCAGATTGAAATTCCACCTTGCGAGATTAAATATTCTGATATTGACATCACGGCTCACCCTGCAGAACACCCAGGAGAACCTGAAAAATTCAAAATGGAATGGGACAAATTCAACCTTTGGCCTTTAGTTATGAAAAATGGTGAAACCGTAGAACGTGCTTACTCGATGGCTTCGTATCCTGCTGAAGGGCGTGAAATTATGTTGAACGTTCGTATTGCGACTCCACCTTGGGACAGAGCTAAAAACGGTTGGATGAACGTAAATCCGGGGGTGGCTTCTTCGTACATTTTCTCTCGTAAGAAAGGTGATAAAGTAGTTATTTCTGGTCCTTACGGGGAATTCTTCATCAACGAATCGAATGCCGAAATGTTGTACGTAGGAGGTGGGGCAGGTATGGCACCGATGCGTTCGCACCTATATCACTTATTCAAAACGTTGAAAACAGGACGTAAAGTAACCTATTGGTACGGAGGACGTTCTAAACGAGAGTTGTTCTACTTGGAGCATTTCTGGGAATTGGAGCGTGAGTTCCCGAACTTTAAGTTCTTCATCGTGTTGTCTGAGCCACTTCCAGAGGATAATTGGAAAGTTAAGAAAGACATTAACGATACGGAAGGAGACGGATTTACGGGATTTGTTCACAATGCGGTTATTGACCAATATTTGAGCAAACACGAAGCACCAGAAGATATTGAACTGTACTTCTGTGGACCTCCAATGATGAACAAAGCGGTACAAAAAATGGGACAAGACTTCGGTCTTCCTGATGAAAACATCCGCTTTGACGACTTCGGTGGATAGTAAAAAACTTAAAAAATCCTTTCTGTAATGGAAAGGATTTTTTTGTCAAAAAACTTAATTTATATAAAAATGAAACAAATAATTTTACAAGTTACTTTTCTTCTATATACAACAATAGCTTTTAGCCAAGATGTAAGTTTCAACATAATAAAGGATAAAACAACAGTTGATGAATATGGAGCGGTTACCCTACAAGTGGAAGTCGAAAATAAATCAAGTGAAGCGATAACTATTTTTAAACCTGCTGAAAAATACAATCAAAAATGGAGATATTATGGATGTGATATCAAGTGTGATGATTTTCCTTATTGGTTTTCAGGTAATTATGAATATGTAGGTTATAATAGTGATGATTTGTTAGAAATTTCTGCCAAATCAAAGGTAACTATAACTATAAATGGGCTCTATAATGGTTTATCATGCAGCTCTAAAAAATTTAAAGTCAAACTAATTTATGATGTCGTTGACTTTATCAAAAATAAAGAAGATTTGACCCCTGAAGAAGTTATAGTGATACAAAAACTCACTCCCATTCGTATAGTAAGTAAGCAGGTTGAGATAAAAGTAGAGTGAGTTTTGCTAAACGTTATTGAATAGAAATAGCGAATTTATACAAAAATTATTCATTTAAGTGCTACTTCTTTCAATAATGTAACGTTCTTTGTTTTATGTTTCAGATGAATGAAATAATAGGCAATGTGGTAAAAAATGGAGCTTTTTTAATTGATAGAAAATGCTTAAATCTCACGCGTTGATTGGAAGAGGAAACAAGAGAAATGCTGCAGAACAACTTGTTTAATGTTCAAAACGATAGTTTAAAGGATGTATTTGCATTGTATTACATTTATTTTTTAAGTTCTTGGCAAAAATAAAAAACTATTTCCGTTTTGCCCAAAGTGTTTTTTTTGTTCCTGATTCTGAAATCCAAAATCCGGTTAATGTATTGTTGTTTCTTTTAAAAGTAAGGGTATTGTTTTTTGCATTATTGTCTTTTTTGTCGTATTCTCTAAAAGAAAAAGTGTTGTTTGATTGCTCTATAGGTAAAAGATGAATGCCTTTTCTGTATTTTTTGTAAGCATAAATTCCTCTGTATGAATTAAAAATCATATAAAATGGATATTTTTCAGCAATAGTACCTTCGTATAGTTGTAAATCGTTAGAGGAGTGATATTGTTTTATATCTTTTCCTCCAATAAGCACAGCTCTGCCAAAATCGTTAAGCCAATGAGTAATTTCAGAGATACTGATTTTAGTTATGGTACTAAAACCAAATGTTTTATCGTTTTTATGGATTAAATTATAAGCATCGAAAAACAAATCCGATTCGTTGAAATAAAAATCCATTAAATTATCTTCCTTAATATATTGTAAGATATATTTTTGATATTCATCTGTTATTTGTGGGGCAAAATTTGCTATTCTTTGTTTGCTTACAAAGGCTTTAAAGGCTTCAAAGTCTGCTGTATTAAAGAAATCTTTTAAGTGATAAAGGTCTCCGTTTCTTGGATTAAAGTTATAATACTGATTCCAATAGTGCAATGTGTAAGAACTTGCAATTTGGTCAAAACATAACGCTACATTTCGCTCAAAATTTGAGAGAACTTCGTATTTCATAAACGACTTCCCATTAGCTGTACTATCCAATGCAATTCGTTGAAAGATATTGTTTTCTTTTTTATCAATAAGGAGTTCTATTTCAGATAATTGTAGTAATATATTGATTTTGCTCTCTACATACTTATCCTCACAAGAGATTATTGGAAACTCAAAATCATCATATTTATCTGATACAGGTTCTATTTTAATGAGCTGTTGAGCATATCCGTTTTCGTTATGGTAAAAAATAAATAATAAAATGATAATTCCATATAACCTATGGTTTTTATACGATTTGAAATGATTCTTTTTCATCTTATTGACTTGTATTTATTAGATACTGATTGCTGTATGTTTATTTATCTTTTGAATTATGTAATAAAAGTATGATGATAATTTTTTAGTATTAGGCTTAATAAAATTGAAATCTGATAAATTAGGGCTTTGACTTTGCTTAAACTGATAGAAAATGTTCATTTTCTATATCATTTTTTTTAAATCACATCTATATTTTCTATTTTTAGGATAATATAATCAATTATATTGCAGATAAATAAAAAACACAACGCTTTTAAGAAAAATATACCCAAAAAAACAACAAAAACAACAACGCTATACAAATACCATAGATTAAAATATTTTGTTTTAGTTGTTTTTTTCTTAATTTACTTCTGATAGCTGATTTTATACGCTCCAATTCCTCTTCGGATATTTCTTTCTCTTCAGATATTTTATCATTTACTTCTGACTTCCACCGATTGTTAGTTGTTTTATCTTTTTTGGCACGATATTTCTCACGCAAAGCATTGTTTGCATTTGTTCTTTTTATCATATCCAATACGTGTCCGCCAAAACTCATAATTGCACTTTGTTTTCCAATTGATTGCGTTAAAATAAATGATAGTTAATCAGTTAAGAAATTGATTTTTTGTATTTATTTTGATGATATTCCTTGATTTTACTCAAAAAAAATGCAATTTGACACAAGAAATAATCTATATTATGAAAAATAATACTCTTTTTTGAGTGTCATATAGAGCTAAGCTAAAGTCTATTTGTATTTAAACTTTGACTTGGATTAGTTTGATAGAAACTATTATCGTATTGCTCGTCCAAACATTTGTAAAAACTGAGGCTCATCGGAAAGAGCGTATTTTGCATAACTATAAAGTTCACGTGTCCATTTATCTAGAGCTTCAAAGGCTTTGTTTTTGTCTTTTGTAGCTTGTTCGCTTTCATTTTTTTCCTGAGAATAAATGGCGTACAAATCTTTGGTTTGTGAGATTTCCGATTGTTTTTCAGTGATTATCTGTTGGGTGATTTTTACCCTTTCTAATGGAGTGCGTAGGGTTTCTTGCTCAGTTAAATTCTTATAAAACAAAGTCATTTCTTCTAAAAGTGCCACGATAGACTTTGAAGGACTTCCCTTTAAGGCTAATCTTACCTTTGCTTCTTCATTATTTTTAAAAATGAGCTTTGCTTTGTTGCGATGTTCGCGATAGGATTTAGAGGTTTCATCCATTTTTTGTTTGAAATTCAGATACGCAACACGTTCTTCTTCGGTTTCTTTCTTGTTAGAACCATACTGAGCTTGAGCCTTTTCGTAAAGTGCCTTTCCTTTAGCAATTTCCGATTGAGAATAGCCATAATCGTCTAATTTCTCGGCAATTTTGCTATTATTTTCTAATGTTTCAAAAAGAACTTTAGCATTTTGAAGCATTTCTTCGTTTGTAAAATAGATTTTAGAAGCCATAATTTTATATTTTTTATAGTTAAACAATTGTATTTTTAATTTTTTATCAAGGATTTTTATTTTAGCAAGTCACTTTTTTATTTTCCGTACTTACTTTTTAATTTTCTACTAAAATAAGTATTCATTCCGTACTTTCTTTTGTATTTTCCGCTTTTACTTATTTATTTTTTACACTGACTTATTCTTTTTCCGCTATTGCTTTTATGTATTTTATAATGACTTTTAATTATTTATAATTTACTACTTAGATTTTGTTACTTTATCCTTTTAACTTTATACTTTATCCTTTTAACTTTTAACTTGTGACTTGGATTTTGTTACTTTATCCCTTTAACTTTACCCTTTATCCTTACCTCTTGCAACTTATCAGTTACTTTTGCTGTCAAAGTTAGATATTTAGGATTTATTTTCCTAATTTTTGGAAAAGATTTTTTATGGATTTTTAATTGACTATGAGAATTTTAAGAAGATGTTAGAATTTTTGCTTTTATTGAAAAAAAAATAAAATAGAAAAAATAAATAATTTTTGTGATAATAAATGAAGTTAGAGAAAAAAGTCTGTGTACTAAAGCCTTATGGTTAATGAGTTTTAACTACTTTAATCCTAATACTGAAAAGGTTTACTATTTTTCTATATCATTGTTACTTTTTATCTTCAAAGAATTCAAACCAATTGCCGTCGGGGTCTTCAAAGGTAAGTAGTTTTCCGTAAGTTTCATATCGGATAGTGCCAATAAAATGAACATTTTGGCTTTTTAGAGTTTCGTAAAGATTTTCCATATCGTCCACTTCAAACATAATCCTTGTTTTTTGTGGTTTGACTTTTCCTTTCTCGGCAGGACGTTTGAGAATAGCAAAAGAAGTCGCCCCTAAGTCAAATTCTACCCAATCTTCCTGCTGAAATTTCAGTACAAATCCCAATTTTTGAAAGAATGCTTTAGAAACTTCCAAATCGCTCACATATACCCAACAGGCGTAGATTTTTTTGATGGTCATTTTGGTTTATTTTTAAATTAACTTAATGTATTTCTTTGTCGCTACGATACTTTTGAGAGCATACAAAAAATCCATTCAACTAAATGTCGTTGAATGGATTATATTTTAATACACACAGAAAAACATCGGCGATTAAAACATATCGTTTTCTTTGAGTTTTTCGGTGTTTTCGGCAAGTTGTAGCTCGTCGATAAGGCGTTGTACATCGCCGTTGATTACATTTTGCAAATCGTAAAGCGTCAGCCCGATGCGGTGGTCAGTTACACGTCCTTGCGGATAGTTATACGTACGGATTTTAGCACTTCTGTCCCCACTGGAAACCATACTTTTGCGTCGTGCCGAATCTTCTTCCATCTTTTTAGCCAATTCCATCTCGTACAAACGCGAACGCAACACTTTCAAAGCCTTATCCAAGTTTTTATGCTGTGATTTTTCGTCTTGGCAGCGTACTTCAATCCCTGTGGGAATGTGTTGCAACTGAATGGCGGAATACGTAGTGTTCACCGACTGCCCTCCAGGTCCTGTTGAGGTCGTTCTGATGATTTTAACGTCTGCCATATCTAATTCCACGTCAAATTCTTCTGCTTCAGGCAATACCATCACAGTCGCCGCCGAAGTATGCACTCGTCCTTGTGTTTCCGTTTGCGGAACACGTTGCACGCGATGTACTCCAGCCTCAAACTTGAGCGTTCCGTACACATTATCGCCCGTAACTTCAAAGATGATTTCTTTATATCCGCCCGAAGTTCCTTCGTTGTAATCCATTACAGATGTGTTCCATCCTTTTGATTGACAATATTTTGTGTACATACGATACAGATCCCCTGCGAAGATAGAAGCCTCATCACCTCCCGTTCCCGCACGGATTTCCATTACGGCATTTTTGGCATCTTCGGGGTCTTTGGGGATAAGCATAAAGCGGATTTCTTCTTCCAATTGAGGAAGTTTTTCTTTGGCTTCATCCAATTGCATTTTTGCCATTTCCACCATTTCGGCATCGGTTTCATTGGCGATAATTTCCTCAGCCTCACTAATGTTTGAAGTTACAATGATGTATTCCTCTCGCTTATCGATAAGTTCTTTGAGGTCTTTATATTCTTTATTTAACTGAATGTATCGCTTTTGGTCAGAAATAACATCAGGCTGAATAATCAAGTCTGAAATTTCGTCGAATCGTTGTTTTACAATGTTTAATCTGTCAAGCATTTTTTGAAATTGAATAGTTTCTTTTGAAAATTGGTTGCAAAAATAGTAAAAAGAATCATTTTTGAGTGCTTAATTCCCCATATCACGCTCTAATTGCTTGATTTCAGTCAAGTGTTGTATGATTTTATTAACATTTTCGAGCTTATCTACCTCAATAGGAATAGCTACTTTTACATATTCCCATTTGATAATCAGGTTTACTTTGTTTTCCGTCATATCTTCGAAGGAATATTCCAAGCGTTCTTGCAATGTTTTTTGAGTTTCAACAGGGACTTTAATCTCAATAGCATTTTCATTAGGGTCATAACTATAAGCACCCCAAGCATCGGCGTCATAGTTTAAAACGACAGTCCATTCTTTCTCTTGTGGGGTAATAAAAATGGCGTAAGTTCCTGCTTTTGTTGGTTTTCCTCCGAAAAGTACATCTTGCCCAAATTTGATGCTGGTTGCTTCATTGGCTCCAGCACGCCATATTTTTCCGTAAGGGACTAATTCGCCAAAAATTTTTCGTTCGCGAACTCCAGGTCGGCTATAATCTACAGAAATACTGGTTATTGAAAACTGTTGTGTAACGGTTTGTCGCGGACTTGCCATTGGGTATTTATAGTTTTGTGCGGTAATTATCCAAGTGGAGCACAAGGCAAAAAAAGTAAAGTAAAATTTCATAAACTATGATTTTAGGGTTAAGTTTTTTTAATGATTTTTCGAGAAAATACGCTTTCTTTTGTATTGGTTCGTTGGTTCTTTTCTTAAATCAGATTATTCAAAGGTAAGATTTATCAAAAAACCTCTTGATTTAATGCTGTTTAGGTTGCCTGTCCAATTGCTGTTAGGGTCACGGTCAGGAATCAGTTCGTTTTGCAAAGAGAATAGCCCCCTAATGGAAGGTGACATTCTAAAATAAGGCGTGTAAATATCTAGTCCTAAGCCTAATTCGTAAAAGAAAATGTGTTTTTTTACTCGAAAACGGCGTTCGGAATTATCCACACTAAGTCCTTGATTACTACTTAGATTGATTGTTGCTGAAGCTCCTATAGTAGCGTAGGGTTTGAAGTTGTACCAGCGTTCGGAACTGAATTTCAGTAACAAAGGAATGTAGATGTAGGTGGATTTAACCTGACGTAAAAAATTTCTTTTTCCTTCTATTCCAGGAAAGGTTAAATCTTTTTGGTTATAAACCAGTCCGGGCTCAAAACGAAGGTTTACATATTTTATCAGTCTTAAATCGCCACTAAGTCCCACATTAAAGCCCCAATTTTTTTCGATACCTACTTCTTTATTGAAGTTAGATGAATAATTCAAATCTTTATAGTCGAATTTGAAATCGAACCTATTTATCCCAAAGTAATATCCCCATTGTACATTTTTTTCATCGAAATGCTCCAAATTATACAAAGGCTCTTTGCGTTGCCCCCAAAGACTTGAAGCTCCTGCCCAACCTAAGCACAATAATGTTATAAAAAACGTATGTATTTTCATTGCTTTCTACCGAAATTAATTTTATCCCTTTTTATTACCTACGTAAATAGTAGCTACTCCGCCTAATGTTTGCGGAAAGTAATTGGTTTTTTGATATCCTACGTGCTCTAAAATGGCTTTGAATTTTTTACCATAGGGGAAAGAAGAAGCCGACTCGGAAAGGTAGGAGTATGCTGATTTATCTTTTGAAAAAAGTTTTCCGATAGTGGGCATCAGGAACTTGGTATATAAGTAATATCCTTGTCGGAAAGGGAATTTTTCAGGGACAGAAGTTTCTAGAACTACTAACTTTCCGCCAGGGCGCATAACTCGATAAATTTCAGATAGTCCCTTTTCCAAATTTTCAAAATTTCGCACCCCGAAAGCCACAGTTACGGCATCGAAAGTATCATCATCAAAAGGTAAATTTTCGCTATCGCCGTGCATCAGCTCGATGCGATGTGTCAGATTTTTTTTACTGATTTTTTCTTTTCCTACAGCGAGCATACCTTCAGAAATGTCTAATCCTACAACCTTTACCTCTGGAATTTGAGTTAGAGCGATAGCCAAGTCGCCAGTTCCAGTAGCTACATCAAGCACCTTTTTAGGGGTAATTTGAGCCACTTTTTCAACCACTATCTTTCGCCATTTTATATCGGAGCCCAACGAAATGACACGGTTCAATCCGTCATAATTGCCCGATATGTTATTGAACATTTGCCTAACTTGAGTTTTTTTTCCTTTATCAGAGTCTTTATAAGGAGTGATGTTATTTTTGGTCATAAAAATACGCTTGTTATTTTTTGCAAAGATAAACATTTAGTGTAAAAATCAGTGATTTATTAAGATTACTTTCAATTAGGTGTTTCGTGCTTTTCGTGTTTTTGTTTTGTAATCAAAAAAATTAACATTCTTTTGTATTTAATTATTTTTATTGTTGATTATATTTTTATTTGTTTTTTTATTAGTTAAAAAAATATATTCTGTTTAATATTTTTAGAATATTTTTTAACTTTATTTCATTAGGATTAAAATATTTGCTCATTATGTTTTTGGTCTTTTAAAAAATAATTTGATATTTGTAACGGACTAATTCAAAAACGTATATGATAATGAGAATGAAATTAACAGCAATTGTGATTCTTTTCTTTGTAGCGTTGAGTTTTTCTTTTGCTCAAGAAAAGACGATTTTTGGTGTGATTAAAGACAATTCAGGTATTCCTCTTGCAGGTGCTAATGTTCTGGTAAAAGGGACAACCGTTGGTGTGGAAGCTGATTTTGATGGAAATTACACCATACAGGCAAAAGAAGGAGCAGTTTTGCAATTTTCTTTTGTAGGTTTTGTAACCAAATCTGTCAAAGTAACGGGGAACTCAAAAAGTTTAAAGATAGATGTGGTAATGCAGGAAGATACTCAACAATTGGATGATGTTGTTGTGGTTGCTTACGGAACAGCTAAAAAACAATCTTTAGTTGGGGCTCAATCAACTATGACTGCTAAACAATTGGAAGTACGTCCTATAACGAACTTAACTAATGCTTTGAGTGGTATTGCTCCTGGTGTTCAGGTAACTACCTCTAGTGGACAACCAGGAAGTTCAAGTGATATTCGTATTCGTGGGTTCGGTTCTATCAATGCAGGAAATGATCCTATATACGTTTTAGATGGATCTATATACAGAGGAGCTATATCTGATATTCCTAGTCACGATATTGAAAGTATATCCGTTTTAAAAGATGCAGCTTCTTCATCACTTTATGGTTCAAGTGCGGGTAATGGTGTCGTTTTGATTACAACTAAAAAAGGTTCTTCTAAAGCTAAAAACACTCCTATTGTTACATATACCAATAACATAGGTTTTTCTAAAGAGGGTCAAGAGCATTATGAAACAGTAGGGGCGATGGATTATTACCCTTTGCGTTGGCAACAATGGTTTAACGAATACAAATATTCACGTAAATATACCGATGAACAAGCCGCTGCTGCCGCTAATAAAGATGTACTTGATGCTTTTAGGTACCAACCTTATGCAGGAATAAAGTCATACTATCAGTATGATAGTACAAACGATATGTGGAATTTAACTACAACACCAACTTCTACAGATAGCTATCCAGCTTTGGTACTTGCTGATGGGAAATTAAATCCTGAAATCACAGGGCTTTTATGGAGTGATGATTTGGATTGGGAAAAAGCTTTATATAGAACAGGAATAAGAAGTGAACATAACTTGAGTGTCAATTACGCTACAGATAAGCTTAAGAGCTATATGTCTGTAGGATACATAGATGAACAAGGATATCGAATAAAATCAGACTATCAAAGAATTTCAGGGAGACTTAATTTAGATTATGATGTAAAGAAATGGCTTTCTGTAGGAACCAATTTAGCATACACCAATAGAAAAAGTAATTCTCCTACAGCCACTGGTGGACAGCTTAGTAATACATTTAGCTTTATAAGAACCATAGCTCCCATTTATCCTATCCATAGACATAATGATGACGGAAGTTATGTGATAGACAATAAAGGGAATAAGGTTTTTGATTATAGTAAAGATCGTCCTTTCAGACCCAATTATAACCCTATCCTCTTGTCAGAATTAGATTTGCTTGATTCTGATAATAATTCATTTGTTTCAAGAAGTTATGTAGAAATAAAGGTTATTCCTGAATTGAAATTTAGAGCAAGCTATTCCCACGATTTGTTACAATATACAACACGCAAACGATACAACAACGTATTAGGTGATCAACCTGATGGTTTGTTTGAAATTTACAACTATAAAAATAGCACCACTACTTTTATTCAATCGTTAGAGTATGATAAAATGTTTAAAAAACATCACTTTAATGTACTTTTAGGGCACGAAAGTTTTGATTATAAGCAATATAGTAATACCTCCTCTAAAAAAGGAGTTGTGTTTCCTGGGGTAGATGAACTTTCAAACTATAAAGAGCCCGCCTCTTTAACATCAGCAACTAATAGATATACCAAAGAAGGTTATTTTGGAAGACTTAACTATAACTATTCCGATTTATATAACTTTTCACTGTCGTATAGACGAGACGGAACCTCACGTTTTCACCCGGATCATCGTTGGGGAGATTTTTGGTCAGCTGGAGCAGGTTGGCACGTGAAAAATCAACTATTGAAAGAAGTTAAATGGATTGATAGGCTCAAATTGAGAGCTTCTATAGGACAGACTGGGAATGATGCGGTTAGTTCATACTATGCCTATCAGACTACATACTCAATAGTGCGTAATGGTGAAGATTTAGGGCTTCGTATAGGTAATTATTCAAATCCGAATTTGGTTTGGGAGAAACAACAAAGTACTGATGTTGCTCTGGAATTTGGTTTGTTTGATAGATTAGATGCCACCTTAGAATTGTTTGACAAGCGATCTAAAGATTTGATTTTTTCTTTTCCACTTCCTACCTCTACAGGAGTTGGAAGCATAGATAAAAACATTGGTCAGATTCGTAATTATGGAATTGAAGCCGATTTGACTTTTCATATTTTCAAAAATAGAAATTTCAGATGGAATATAAACGTAAACGGTACTGTGCTGAAAAATAAAGTTCTTGCGCTTCCTGAACACAACAGAAAAGAAGGGATAGAGAGTGGGTATCATAAGTATCTAGAAGGGTCTAGTATATATGATTATTATTTAAGAAAATGGGCAGGAGTTAATCCTGATGACGGGTTCGCTATGTATGTTATTGATGCAGAAAGATACCCTGATAAGGCAGATCCTAACAGTCCTAATTTCGAAGGTATTGATAAAACAGGAGAAAGAGCAAAATACACAAGAAATGCTGATATTGCCAAAAAAGAATTTGCTGGATCTGCTATTCCTGATTTGTACGGAGGAATCTCTACAAACTTAAGTTGGAAAGGATTTGGTTTAAATATGCACTTTTCTTATCAAATTGGAGGTAAAGGGTTCGATGGAGGATATGCTTCGTTAATGGGAAGAAGCCTCAGTGGAGGTAATGCTTTACACGTAGATATGAAAAAAGCTTGGACAAAAGAGGGGCAGGTTACCGACGTTCCGCGACTTGATTCTGGGCATTATGGGCAATTTGATTCACATTCGGCAGATAGATTCTTAGTTTCCAGAACGGCACTTATGCTCAAAAATGTGTCATTGACCTATACATTACCAAGTGATTTGGTGAAAAAACTTGATGTGTCTAATATTCGTGTTGGTGTATCTGGAGAGAATTTATTTTTATGGTCTAAACGTAAAGGATTTAACCCAATGAGTAACTATGGAGGTGTTACAGGATTAAATTCCTATAATTACGCTAAAGTAGTTACGTGTAGCTTTTTGATTTCTCTATAATAAACTTTTAAACAAATAAAGATGAAAAATATAGTTAAAATAATAATGTTGTTAGTCGTTGTTTTTACAATGAGTTGCTCTAAGGATTTTTTAGAAACTAGTCCTTCGAGCTCTATAGGTCAAAAACAAGCAGAACAAACAGAACAAGGAGTAGGGGCTATTTTGCAAGGTTTGCATAGTATGGTTTATACCTATAATTTCGGACAAGGTTTCGGTCTTGGACAACCCTCGATGGCTGTGCAACTAGATATTATGGGGGACGATGTAATTAATACACTTCCTGCTTTTTATATGGAGCAATATAGATATACAGGCAGTATGACGGCAAGCAATGACAGTCATATAAACTACAAAGCTTGGGATTATTATTATACCATCATTCAACACGCTAATAAATTGCTTAATGGGATTGAGAACTTAAGTGGTCTTTCACCAGAGACAAAAGCAAATTTTTTAGGTCAAGGATATGCATTTCGTGCTTGGGCTTACCATAATTTAGTTCAACTTTTTGGTAAGCGTTACCAAAAAGGGGGAGCTAATGATCAATTAGGAGTTATCATCAGAACACCTGATAAGTTAGAAGATCATTTACCACGCTCAACCGTGGCAGAGGTTTATGATTACATTCAGGCAGATATGACAAAAGCCTTAGAGTATTTAAAAGATGTACCTAATAGCGGTAAAAAGAATGATTTGCGCTATGCGACTGTTTGTGGTATCGCAGCCAGGATAGCTTTGAGTAAAGAAAATTGGGAGGAAGCCGAAAAATATGCAAGTTTGGCTATTGAAAAATCGGGTGCTTCTTTACAAACAGGTAAATCATTATTGAATGGTTTTAATGATATTAATGCTACCGAGTGGATGTGGGCTTATAAGCAAGGCGCAGACCAAAATTTTTACTACAATGGTTTTTTTGCTCACTATTCGTATAACTTTAATTCTTCAAGGATAAGAAGTTTAAGAATTGCCATAAATAGAGATATTTATGATGATATGGGAGAAAATGATGTACGTCGTAAATGGTGGGTTTGCTTGGATAGAGGAGATAAAATACCTTCGGATGCCTATGATTTATATTTTAGGGGTGGTGTAAGTAATCCTAATTGGGAAATTACAGGTCAATCAATAAAGTTTAAAGCTCTTTCGGCAACAGATAGTAGAGGAGATGTGGTTGTTATGCGTTTAGCAGAAATGTATTACATTAAGGCAGAAGCAGAGGCACGTCAGTCTAAAGAAGCTCAAGCAAGAGAAACCCTCAATAAAATAATGATAACAAGAGATCCTGATTACAATACGGTTGCAACAGGTGATGCTTTGATAAATGAGGTAATGCGTAATAAACGTATCGATTTATGGTTGGAGGGACAAAGATTCTTCGATATGAAACGATTAAAAGAAGTGCATAATAGAGTAAATTCAAAGAACATAACACGCTATTTACGAGGTTCTAGGAAGCAAACAG
This sequence comes from Capnocytophaga canimorsus, assembly GCF_002302565.1. NCBI lineage: Bacteria > Pseudomonadati > Bacteroidota > Flavobacteriia > Flavobacteriales > Flavobacteriaceae > Capnocytophaga > Capnocytophaga canimorsus. Next base: position 68,362 of record NZ_CP022382.1, read on the forward strand.
CAATTAATCGAAATTCAGGAGAATTTGTTCAAAATATTCCGACATCGCCAGATAGCAAGTATTGGCAATTTGCCATACCTTATGGTGAAATAAAAGGAAATCCGCTTTGTCAACAAAATGAATTATAATCCATTTCATAATACTAGATTTTATCACATATAATGATTGGGTTTCATATAAACTTACGAATAATAGCATAAATTTAAATGAAATTTTATGACAAGTGAGTCCGATGTAACATCGGACTCACTTTGTTTTTAATAAAATTTATCTTACTTGAAAACATTAAAATAAGATACGTATTTTTATGAAATTTCTTCACTAACAAACTTTGCTGTATAATGACGATAATTTTCAGATGATATATACTTTAATTTAGATGATTTTTCTTTAACCAAATTATGTAATATGATTTTTTGAAAATAGTACTATATTTTTTGTATATATCTTATTATCTTTGTGTTGAAGGTCATTTTCAAGCATTTGTTTTTATCGAATGACCTCTTATAAAAACAAAAGATACTTTATAATATAAAAAATATAATGTAGGTTTGTATAAATCTTATATATTTGCACTTTATCATTAGGTAGTAGAATGCAGAAAGTATTAGTGTACATTTTGTTTCTTAGTTTAGGAACCTCACTTTTAAAGGCACAAAATCACGAGATAGGGGTGTTTTTAGGAGGTAGTAATCCTATTGCAGATGTTGGTAGAGGCGCATACGTTTATCCCAGTAAATTGGCTATAGGAGGCTTATATAAGTGGAATTTACACGATAGATTTTCGCTTCGGGCGCAGCTTATAAAAACTACTTTATTGGGTAATGACAAGCAGTCAGATGTGATAGGAAGACAAATGAGAGGTTTTCGTTTTGAAAATCGGATAACCGAACTTATGGGTGGTTTCGAATATAATTTTTATTCTTTCAGTATGGATAAACTTTTGGACAGACCCATCACACCCTACTTGTTTTCGGGGATTAATTATTTTTGGTATGACGATTTGTTTTATGATACGACCTTTTCGTACAAATCGCTTCAAGCGGTGGTAACCTCTAAAAGAAGAGGGAGTTTTTCCATTCCAGTTATTGCGGGTATTAAAGCAAAGGTAGGGATGCGCTGGGTAATAGCCCTTGAGGTGGGTACGCGGTTCACTTTTGTAAATGACCTTGATGGAAGCTTTCCTAAAGATACTACCCGATTTTCTTTTGGAAACAAAAGTACCTATGATAAATATACTTTTGCTGGGTTAACCCTCACTTATACCTTTGGAGAAGATCCTTGTTATTGCAAATAAGAGAAAGAAAAATGAACAATTATATAGAACCGATAAAATTCCCCAATCATCTTGCCGTAATTATGGACGGTAATGGTCGTTGGGCTAAAAAACAAGGAATGCTTCGTGTTTTGGGGCACGAGAACGGAGCAAAATCGGTAGAACAGACCATAGAATATTGTGTTGAAAATCAAATAAAATACGTTACTCTTTATGCCTTTTCAACCGAAAATTGGAATCGCCCTAAGCACGAAGTCAAAACCTTAATGGAGCTTTTGGTCAAGTTTCTTAAAAAGAAATACGATTTACTTGCCGAACATAATATCCGTCTCAATGCCATAGGTGATCTACAGCGTTTGCCTCAAAAAGTGGCTGAGGTTTTGTTCGGAACTATTGAGAAATTAAAAAATAATACTGGAACCGTAGTTACGTTGGCTTTAGGATACGGAGCTCGTGAAGAGCTTGTTCGTGCTGTAAAAAATATGGTTTCTGATGTTAATAATCGTAAAATAACAGCAGAAAGTATTGATGAATCCCTCGTAAATAGATACCTTTACACTTTTGATTTGCCCGATGTGGATTTGCTCATACGAACCAGTGGAGAGTGTCGCATCAGTAATTTTTTGCTTTGGCAGATTGCCTATGCCGAATTGTATTTCACTGATGTACTTTGGCCTGATTTTACTAAAGAACATTTACATCAAGCCGTATTAGATTATCAAAAAAGAGAGAGAAGATTTGGAAAAACAAGTGAACAACTCAAATAAAATTATGTCATTGAAGAAATTTTTGTCTGTAATACTACTTAGTTTTGTAGGAATTGTAAGTGCACAAGAAGAAAGATTGTCATTGGAAGATGGAAAAAAATACGTTATTGGCGGTATTGAAGTTACTGGAGCCAAACGATATAACGAACAAACCATCTTAACTACTTCAGGGCTTAAAGTAGGCGACCAAATTATTATCCCTGGAGAAAAATTTAGTAGTATAATCCAAAAATTATGGGGATATAAACTTTTTAGTGACATCAATATCTACATACAGCGTATTGAAGGAAATACCGTGTTTTTGGAGTTAGCTATCAAGGAAATTCCTTCACTGACTGATGTAACCATCACTGGAGTGCGTAGCAAAAAAGGAGAGACCATCATTAAAGATGCTGAGCTTAAGAAAGGTGCTAAAGTCAATGAAAGTTTTATTTCCAATACCAAATATTACATCACCAACAAATACAAAAAAGAAGGGTATTTGAATACCAAAGTTACCATCGATACCAAAGTAGATACTACTGATGCTAACGGAGTTAAAATGCTGATACACATTGATAGAGGTGACAAAGTTAAGATAGGAAATATTGCTTTTGAAGGCAATGAAAAATTTTCTGATGCCAAATTACGTCGTAAACTTAAAAAGACAAAGCAACGTACTCTTGGGCGATTTTGGAAACGCTCTAAATATGTCGCTAATCAGTATAGTGAAGATTTAGTTTCGCTAATTGATTTTTACAAAGAAAATGGGTATCGTGATGCTAGAGTAATTAGTGATACACTAATGTATGCTGATAATGGAGATGTTAATTTGAAAATTAAATTGGCTGAAGGGGATCGCTATTATTTTGGAGATATCCGATTTTTAGGAAATTCAGTATATAATGATCGTATTTTACACCAAATATTAGGGATTAAAAAAGGTGATGTTTACAATGGGGTACTGCTCAAAAAGCGTGTACAAGATAATTCCAAACCCGATTCTGACGATATTGCTAACTTATATCAAAATAGTGGTTATCTATTCTCACAAATTCATCCAGTGGAAACTTCAGTGGTAAACGATACCATCAATTTTGAGATACGAATAATAGAGGGTAAACCTGCTTACTATAACAAAATTTCGGTGGTGGGTAACGAAAGAACTAATGACCACGTGCTGTATCGGGATATTCGAACTCGCCCAGGTTATTTGTACACCAAAGATGCCGTGGTGCGTACTGTTCGTGAGCTTAGCCAAATGGGAATTTTTGATGCTCAAAATATCAGCCCTGACTTTAAAAATGCTGACCCTAATGCGGGAACAGTTGATATTGAATACAATGTGACAGAGTCTGGTTCCAGCCAAATTGAATTGCAAGGAGGTTATGGTGGAGGAAGTTTTATTGGTACTTTGGGGCTTTCGTTTAATAATTTCTCCATTCGTAATCTTTTTAACAAAAAAGCATACACCCCTGTACCTATGGGAGATGGACAAAGTCTAGCATTGCGTTTACAAGCGAGTCGTTTTTACAACACATATAGTTTTTCTTTCTCTGAACCTTGGTTAGGAGGCAAACAACCTGTGCAATTTTCAGCATCGCTGTCAAGAACAGAGCAATACGGGTATAGTGCTTATTCTTACGATGTTGACCGAGGAAAAAAATTCATTATTCACGGGGTAATGGTAGGTCTTGCCAAGCGTTTGCGCGTTCCTGATGATTATTTTCAGATTTCACATACACTTAGTTTCCAGCATTATAACTTGAAAAATTATTATAATACAGGGTTGTTTACCTTTGGAGATGGAAATTCTAACTCTTTGGCTTATACCATAGGACTTTCCAGAAACTCTAGCGGTCCGAATCCTATTTTCCCAATGACGGGAAGTAATTTTAGCGTAAGTGCTAAACTGACTCCGCCATATTCGCTGTTTAATAAAGTGGATTACAACGATTTGATGGAGCAAAGAAGTAAGGCACAAGCCGAAAATAACACTACTCAAATTCGAGAAATTGACCAAGAACGTTTTCGTTGGTTGGAATTTTTCAAAATCAAAGCCAGTGGAGTTTGGTACACCAATATCATTGATAAATTGGTGTTGAAAACAGGGGCAGATTTCGGATACTTAGGGGCTTATAATAAAGACAGGGGCGTAATCCCTTTTGAAAGATTCTTTATGGGAGGAGACGGACTTGGGTATTATGCCTTAGACGGACGTGAAAACATACAATTACGAGGTTATGAAAACCAGTCATTATCTACCTCTGATGACGGAGATGCTGTGTTTAATAAATTTTCACTCGAATTGCGCTATCCTATCACTTTGAAACCGATGGCTTCCATTTACGGCTTGGTTTTTGCTGAAGGAGGAAATGCCTACACAGGTTTTTCTAAGTTTAATCCCTTTGAATTGAAGCGTTCGGCAGGATTAGGATTGCGTATTTTTATGCCTCAGTTTGGTATGCTCGGAATTGATTTTGGGTATGGTTTCGATAATCAAGTTGGGCGTATCGGACCCAGCGGATGGCAAACACACTTTATTTTTGGACAACAATTTTAATTTTGGCACGATATTTTCTTAATCACTTTTGAAATGAAAAAACAAGTCATACATAGCGTTGTATTTTTGCTTTTGGCAACCACTGGTTTGTTCGCTCAAAAGAATATGCGAATCGGTTACGTGGATATGGATTTCATTTTAGAAAACGTAGAAGAGTACAAAATAGCCAGTGCCCAGTTTGCCCAGCAAGTTGAGCAATGGGAGGCTGAAATTGAAAAGAGAAAAACTAAAATTGAAGCCGAGAAAAACAAATTGGAAGCCGAAAAACCGCTTCTAACTCCAGAACTCATAAAAGATAGGGAGCAGGAAATTGCTATTTTGGAACACAATTTGAGAGTATATCAGCAAGAAAAATTTGGAGCAGAAAATGGCGAGTACGTCAAGCAAAAATTTATGTTAGCAAAACCCATTCAAGACCAAGTTTTTAATGCAGTACAAGAAATAGGTAAACTCAAAAAATATGATTTTATCTTTGAAAAGAGTGATGTTTCAATGTTGTATTCAAATAATCAGCACAATTTGAGCCGATTGATACTTCGGGTAATCAATAAAAAAGAAAGCGCTGAGGATAGGAATAAAAGTATGGCAGAGCTTTTAAAAGAAAATTACGATTTCGAAGTGGTTGATGAAAAGGCTCAACGTAAAGCTGAAATTGAACAAGCGCGTCAGCAAAGAGCACAAGAACGTGAAAAACAGCGTGAGGCAGCACGTCAGCAACGTTTGCAAGAGCGCGAACAGAAAAAAAAGGAAGCTGAAGAACGTAAGAAAAAATTGGAAGAACAAAAAATAAACAAATAAACAAACTAAGATTATATTAACACTTTAATTTACACAGATGATGAGAAACATTAAAACTATTATGATTGCGTTTGCTCTTGTTTTTGGAGCAACTTCTATGGCAACAGCTCAAAGCAAAGTAGCTCATATTGATATGCAAAAACTTTTGCAAGAAATGCCAGAAATGAAAGCTGCTGAGGCACAACTTAAAAAATTAGAGCAAACCTACACAGCTGATATTCAAGCATCAATTAAAGAATTGCAAACTAAGGCACAAACATATCAGAATGAGGCGGCTGCTCTAAGCGAACAACAACTTAAAGCCAGAGAGGCTGAATTTTTGAAAAAATCAGAAGAAATTCAATCTATGGAAAACAACATCCGTCAAGCGCAACAAACCGCTCAGCAAGATTTGCAAAAGAAACAAGAGGAATTAGTAGAGCCTATTTTGAATAAAATCAAAAATGCGGTAGATAAAGTTGCTAAAGCACAAGGAGTTAACTACGTATTCAACTCAAGCTTAGGTTCAGGACTAATTGTTGCTAATGGTATTGATTTGTATTCTAGCGTTAAAAAGGAATTAGGATTCTAATAAAAAATTAAATAAAATCGTTATTAAAAGTGTTCGTTTTCTGCGAACACTTTTTTATTTTTGTGTTATGATGATAACTGAAAATCCGATAGGTTTATTTGACTCGGGGGTAGGAGGGACTACCATTTGGCGTGAAATCACAAGCCTAATGCCTTTAGAAAATACGCTCTTTTTGGCAGATAGTGCCAATGCTCCTTATGGGATTAAAAGCAAGGAGCAAATTATTGCATTGAGCGAAAAAAATACAGAATATTTGCTGGAGCAGAATTCGAAGATAATCGTTGTGGCTTGTAATACAGCAACTACCAATGCTATTGCTCACTTACGAAGTAAATATACCGTACCATTTATAGGGATAGAACCTGCTATAAAACCTGCTGCCTTACAAAGTCGCACTAAAAGAGTAGGAGTGTTAGCAACTCGCGGAACATTATCCAGCGAATTATTTATGAAAACCAGTAACGATTCGGTGCGAAAAAACGGAATTTTACTAGTGGAACAAGTAGGTGAGGGGTTGGTTTCTTTGATTGAATCTGGCGCATTAGAAAGTGAAGAAACATTTAGGCTTTTACAAAAATACCTACAACCGATGCTCCTACAAGGAATAGATTATTTGGTATTGGGTTGTACTCACTATCCGTATTTGTTACCTCAAATCCGGCAGATAGTACCTAAAAATATTCAAATCATTGATTCGGGGTACGCTGTAGCTAAACAAACTCGAAACGTAATGGCACAACATAAATTGCTTCAAAAGGAAAATAAACACCCACAACATCGATGGATAACCAATGGAAATATTGAGATTTTGCGACAATTTGCTTCTGAAAATATCCGTTTGGAGCAACAATTTTTTTAATCTGTCATCAGTAATTTTTCAAAAGCCATTCGTGGTGTTCCTCTAAAATATACGGTGCCACAATAGGTGTACTTTGCCTTCTCAAGTACTTTAAGCATTGCGTAATTATCGAAATTGGTATCGATTTTTATACTATTCACACCACGTTGTTTTGCTAATATTTCAGCTTTTTGTAATATTTGATGTGCAAAACCTTTACCTTTAGCTCGTATAGAGATTGCCATTCGATGCACTACCATATAAGGTGTACCTTTTTGGGAAAGCCAATGCCCTTCCAGTATTTCATAAGCAGGTTCTACATCAAAAATAACAGCAACATAACCAATAATTTCGAGGTTATGTAAGACAACGTATCCATACTGTTGGGCAATGTCAGCGGCAATGGTATTCAGGTTCGGATATCCGTCTTGCCATTGGGTGCTTCCTTCTTCTTTTCGAGAGCGGATAGCTTGTTGGATGATTTCCCAAATTAGAGGCAAATCATCAGGCAGAGCTTTTTGTAATACAATCATCAGTTAATTTCATCGGACAAACACAAGTTCATTGGGCTTAAGGGTATGTTCTTGGCTGAAATGATATCCTTCGTAGTTAAATCCTTTTATATCTTCAATTGAATCAATTTGGTTTTCTATCAGATAACGAGCCATAAGTCCGCGTGCCTTTTTAGCAAAAAAACTAATTGTTTTTAAGGAATCTCCTTTCCAATCTTTAAATATGGGGGTGATTATGGTAGCCTTGAGTTTACGCGTATCTATGGCTTTGAAATATTCGTTACTTGCCAGATTGATAAATAACTCATCTTTGGCAATTTCTTTATTCAAAGCAGCAGTGAGGTCTTCTTTCCAAAAATCGTATAAATCTTTTTCATTCCCGATGGCTATTTTTGTGCCCATTTCTAAACGATAAGCCTGAATTAAATCCAAAGGTTTCAAAACTCCGTATAACCCCGAAAGGATACGCAGTGAATTTTGCATTTTTCCGATGTGTTCGGGGTTGAGGGTATAAACATCAAGCCCTACATAGACCTCTCCGCTAAAAGAATAAACCGCCTGACGTGCATTTTCTGGAGTAAAAGGCAGATGAAAATTTTGATTACGTTGCCAATTTAACTCGGCGAGTTTTTCAGAAATCCCCATTAGTTGGGTAAGTTGTTTAGGGGATAGTTCTTTAAGCTGAGTTTGTATCTGACGAGTTTTTTTCTCAAACTGAGGCTGAGAATAATTGTCGGTAGGAATTTTACTTTCCATATCCAACGATTTGGCAGGAGAAATAACAATTTTCATAATCTATTTATTTTAAAAGTACAGCCCCCACGGTTACATAACTGGTTGAGTCGATAAGAATGGCACCTCCCATAGCACGTAGCTTATTATAGCTATCGTAAGCCAATGGAGCAGAAGTTTTTAATCGTACAGAAACGACTTCATTTAAACCTACACTTCCCTCAATGGAGTGTCTCTCAAGGGTATTTACATCAATACGTTCTTGAATTTCTTTAATGATAGCATTCACTACATTGGTGTTGTGTTGTAGTAGGTAACGTCCGCCAGCGTGTAGTGGACGCTCATCCATCCAACAAATGATAGCTTCCATTTCGTTGGAAACTTTTAGAGAATCATCTTCCTTAGCGATTAAAGCTCCGCGACTTACATCAATATCTTCTTTCAGATGCAATACAGCACTTTGCGGAGCGTGAGCCTCATTGACTTGCTGATTATTTACTTCTATTTGCGAGATAGTTGCCGAAATTCCTGAAGGGTAAATTTTTACTTGGTCTCCTTTTTTGAAAATTCCACTTTCAATTTTTCCAGCATATCCGCGATAGTCGTGATATTCTTCAGTTTGTGGGCGAAGCACTAATTGTACGGGAAAACGTGCGTGGGTTAAATCTACGGTACTTTCTAATTCCATAGTTTCTAAGCGTTCCAATAAAGGACAGGCTTTGTACCAGTTCATTCGGGTAGATTTTTCTACGATGTTGTCGCCCTCTAAAGCACTAATGGGGATAAACTCTACATTTTTAAGTTGGAGAGCATTAGCCACTTTCTCATAGTCGGAGACAATAGCCTCGAAACGTTCTTTAGAGAATCCTACTAAGTCCATCTTATTGATAGCCACTAAAACGTGTGGAATATTCAGTAGCGAAGCAATAATGGAATGTCTTCGAGTTTGTTCAATAACTCCATTTCTGGCATCGATAAGGATAATGATAACATCAGCATTTGATGCGCCAGTTACCATATTTCGAGTATATTGGATATGTCCAGGAGCATCAGCGATAATGAATTTTCGTCTTGGAGTAGCAAAATACTTGTAAGCTACATCAATGGTAATACCTTGTTCGCGTTCGGCACGTAGTCCATCGGTTAAAAGGGCTAAATCAACACTACCATCATCACGATTTTTGGAACTTCTTTCAAGGGCTTCCATTTGGTCAATTAAAATATTTTTGCTATCGTACAAAAGTCTCCCGATGAGAGTACTTTTTCCATCATCAACACTTCCTGCAGTTAAAAAACGTAATATATCCATACAATTCTGTAAATTAAAACATTAGAATATAATCTGCCTAAAAGACAAACTAAGGCAAATATACAGATTTTTAATGGTCAAACCACAGTATCATTAGTAAAAATATAGTTTTTTGAATTTGATAGATGTAAAATTTTGTTGTTATTTTTTAGGTAATTGTTTTGTTTTAAATAAAAAAGTAGTATATTTGCAACCGCTTTTGGGGAGATACTCAAGCGGCCAACGAGGGCAGACTGTAAATCTGCTGACTATGTCTTCGCAGGTTCGAATCCTGCTCTCCCCACAGATAAGAAACAGCCTCACTTTGTGAGGCTGTTTTTTGTTTTTATCTCACAAAATATCAATTATAATCCGATAACTACGCCTATATTTGGTACAAAACCTCCTGAGAAAGCACTTTTGTCTTTTTTGTAGAGTACATTATACGAGGCGCCTACTTGCAGGTAAGCATTACCTCCGATGTTTTGCATATATCCACCTCCAATATAAAGCGCATCTTCATTCGTTTTGAATGTCTTACGTGTGTTTTTGTGGTATTGCGAAATCATATAATGTTGAAAAGAAGAATGAAAATAAGCATATCTGCCCAAATAATAGTTTATAGCAGGACCAATACCAAACATAGAATTCCGATAGCTACTACTATTCAAGAAAGTGTAGTTAGCAATTGCAGTGGCTTCCAAATCAGGAGTAAGTTTGTAACCTACTCTGGGAGATATAAAAATGCCTAATCCACCATTTCCTCCGCTGACTCCAACATTTCCCCCAAAAGTCCAGGCAGACGTACGAGCAACCCCTGAAGTCATCGATTGATTTTGAGCATAAAGACCTCCAATAAATAAAACAAAGCAAGAAATCAATAATTTTTTCATAGTTTTTTGAGTTAAAGATATTTTAAGAAAATCAATTAATGTTTTTTTGAGAAATTCCTTCTTTTTTGGCTTGATAATTCTCTTTAAAATTTCGTTTTTTTCGTCGGTATAATTTACGTTGATTATTCCGATTGTTCCATAAAACTAATAGAAAAGCAATAGGCAAAAGCAATAAAAACCACATTTTATTTAAAATTTATTTTTATGTAAGTCGCTGTCAATAAGTCCGTCACGCAATCTGATGATGCGATGCGCGTGGTTGGCAATATCTTCCTCGTGGGTTACTAAAATCACGGTATTACCTCGGTTATGAATTTCGTCGAACAAATTCATAATTTCATACGAGGTTTTTGAGTCAAGGTTTCCTGTAGGCTCATCAGCCAAAATTATCGAGGGGTGGTTTACTAAAGCTCGGGCTACAGCTACTCGCTGACGTTGCCCCCCTGAAAGTTGGTTGGGTTTATGGTCTATACGGTCGGAGAGTCCTACCATTTCTAAAACTTCTTTGGAGCGTTTTTGTCGTTCTTCCTTTGGAAAACCCGCATAAACCATCGGTAAGGCAACATTGTCCAAAGCGGTAGTTCGTGGCATAAGATTGAAGGTTTGAAAAACGAAGCCGATTTCGCGATTTCGGATGTCTGCCAATTCATTATCCGTCATTTTACTAACATCTTTTCCATTAAGAATGTAACTCCCCGAAGTAGGAGTATCTAAACAGCCCAAAATATTCATCAAGGTAGATTTTCCTGAACCAGAGGGTCCCATAAGAGCGACATATTCTCCCTTTTTTATGGTCAAATTGATGCCTTTTAGTACGTGTAATACTTCGTTTCCCAATCGAAAATCACGCTTAATATCCTTTATTTCTAGTAAATTCATACGATATTCCTATTGAGTTACGAATATAATAAAAAAATATGATAATTCTTATGATGTGAAATAACTTTTGATAAAATATATGGAAATTTTTAATCACTATTTAAAATAGAATTTTTAATATAAATAAAGTGTTGTGGATTAGTTGTTTAATGTAGGGCTTTATTTGCTTTACTTCATTTTAAATCATTCAGAACAAAGCAAATGCTATTGGAGTTTTATATAAATTAACCTTAAACGTAATTTTATGTGTAAAACTTAAAATTTCTATTTTCAAATTTAGGTTTTCATAAGAAAATGTGTATTTTTGACAAGTATTAACTAATAATTTTGGAAAATAAATGGAAACAAAAGTAGATGCAAAAAGCATAATGCTTAAATTTGGAGGTCTGTTAGGTTTGGGTATGGTAATTTTACAAGTTATTCCTTACCTTACGGGAGAGGTTTATAACCCTGGTTCGGTTTTAACCTTATTAACTGGATTTTTAGGTTACGGAGTTATCATCGCTTGTATTGTTTTTGCGATGTTAGCGTTTCGTAAACAAAATGAAGGATTTATGGCTTTTGGTGAAGGGCTGAAAGTAGGTATGGGAGTAGCGGTAATCGGTGGATTGATTGTCGCTGTATATACTTTCATATTTATGAACTATATTGAGCCTGATTTTGCACAAAAAATATTAGAAATCGAAATGCAAAAAACATTGGAGGCTAACCCTCAAATGACTCAGGAACAAATGGATATGGCACAGAAGATTAGTTCTAAGTTTGCACAAACTTGGATAATTACAGCCATTAGCTTTGTAGGCTCGTTGTTTTTTGGCTTTATTGTTTCACTAGTTGCTTCTGCAGTTCTCCAAAAGAAAAGACCTGATACTTTTTAATTTAGGAGAAGTTATTTAAAGATTTTTAGGTCGTGTTATAAAAAGTATGATGATGGTTTGGGTTGTCAGGCTGATCGTAGTCGAAGCCTCATAATAGTAGGGCTTCTTCACATACTCCGTTTTCACGGACTTTGATCAGTCTGACAAGAATATCCTCTTTTTAAAGATATCATACTTTTACAACCATTTCTAAGCAAGCATTTTAATGATTTGAAAACTTTGGTAAACAAAAAGCTGCTCAAAAAAGAGCAGCTTTTCTATTTTTATTGAACTGTTTAGCTTTTGGTTTTAAGCTAACATAGTTACTGGATTTTCTAAAAAGGCTTTTAGCGTTTGTAAAAATTGTGCGCCAGTAGCTCCATCTACCGTTCTGTGGTCACAAGCTAAAGTGAGTTTCATAGTATTGCCGATAACAATTTGTCCGTTTTTAACCACAGGTTTTTCAACAATAGCACCTACCGAAAGAATAGCCGAATTAGGCTGGTTGATGATAGAGGTAAAACTTTCAATGCCAAACATACCCAAATTGGAAATGGTAAATGTACTGCCCTCCATTTCAGCAGGAGTTAGTTTTTTATTACGAGCTTTTCCTGCTAAATCTTTGACTTGTCCGCCGATTTGACTTAAAGAGAGCTGGTCGGCAAATTTCAAAACAGGTACTACTAAACCATCTTCAACAGCTACAGCCACTCCTAAATGTATGTGTTTGTTATACACGGTTACATCACCCTTCCAGGAGGTATTTACCTGCGGATGCTTCTTCAAAGCCATAGCACACGCTTTCAGCACCAAATCATTGAAAGAAACTTTGGTTTCTGGCAAATTATTGATTTGTGTACGCGATGCAATAGCGTTTTCCATATCAATTTCAATGGAAAGATAATAATGAGGTGCTGTAAATTTCGATTCGGAAAGGCGTTTAGCAATGGTTTTACGCATTTGCGAATTTTTAACCTCATCGGAGCTTTCCTCACCAAAAGTAGTTACCATACTAGCGGATTGTGTTGGAGCTGAAGCCGAAGTTTTTGCAGACGGAACAAAATTTTCAACATCTTTTTTGATGATGCGTCCATTTTCGCCACTGCCTTGTACCTCTGAAAGGTTAATACCTTTTTCCTCTGCAATTTTTTTAGCCAAAGGCGATACAAATATACGCTCGTTTTGGTTATTTGAAGTTTTAGGCGTTTCCTTAGCTATTGCTTCTGTTTTTTCAGCAGATTTATTTTCAGTAGGTTTTGGTGCTTGAAGGGTATTTCCTCCTTTTGCGTGAGCCAAAACAGCATCAACATCAGTACCTTTTTTACCGATGATTGCTAAAACAGCATCAATTGGGGCAGAGCCCCCTTCTTCAATGCCTATGTATAATAAAGTTCCAGAATAGAACGATTCAAACTCCATTGTGGCTTTGTCGGTTTCGATTTCTGCTAGAATATCGCCTTCCGAAACCTCGTCACCCACCTTTTTAAGCCAAGTAGCAACTGTACCTTCGGTCATCGTGTCGCTCAAACGTGGCATAGTAACGATTTCTGCACCTTCGGGTTTTGCAACATTCGCTACAGGTGCAGGAGTTGTTTCGGGTTCTGATTTGGTCTCTTCAGTTTTTGGAGCGGAGCTACCTCCACCAATCAAAGCAGAGATGTCTTCCCCTTCCTTACCAACAATAGCCAGTAGCGTATCTACCTTTGCCGTTTCTCCTTCTTGTAAACCAATATGAAGCAATGTACCAGAGTAAAAAGATTCAAACTCCATAGTTGCTTTATCGGTTTCAATTTCAGCAAGGATATCACCTTCTTGAATATGATCACCTACTTTTTTGAGCCATTTTGCAACAACACCTTCTTCCATAGTGTCGCTCAAACGTGGCATATTGATTATTTCTGCCATTTTTTATTATAATTTATGGGGTAAAAAAGGATAATTTTCTTGTTCGTAAACTACATCATACATCACATTTTTGCTTGGGAAAGGAGATTCTTCTGCAAATTTTTCACATTCTGCTACCAAATTTTTCACTCTTTCATCGATGGTTTGAATTTCCTCATCAGTGGCGTATTTGTTCTCGATAATCACGTCAAGCACTTGTGTGATGGGGTCGATTTTTTTGTATTCTTCAACCTCCTCTTTGGTTCGATAGTGTTGGGCATCGGACATAGAATGACCACGATAACGATACGTTCTGATATCAAGCAGTGTAGGTCCGTCGCCTCGTCGGGCTCTTTCTACGGCTTCGTAAACTGCTTCAGCAACAGCCACCGGATTCATACCATCTACTGGTGAGCAAGGCATTTCGTAGCCTAAACCAAGTTTCCAGATGTCAGGGTGGTTAGCCGTACGCTCTACCGAAGTTCCCATCGCATAATGATTATTTTCAATAATGAAAACTACGGGAAGTTTCCAAAGCATCGCTAGGTTGAAGGTTTCGTGCAATGACCCTTGTCTTGTAGCGCCATCTCCCATAAAGGTTAGGGTTACTCCATCTCTCCCAAAATATTTATCAGCGAAGGCTAAACCAGCCCCTAAAGGAATTTGTCCTCCAACAATACCGTGTCCGCCGTAAAAATGATGTTCTTTTGAGAAAATGTGCATTGAGCCTCCTAAACCTTGTGAAGTTCCAGTTGCTTTACCATAAAGTTCCGCCATCACTTTTCGCGGATCAACCCCTAAAGCAATGGGGTGCACGTGGTTACGATACGCGGTAATCATACGGTCTTTGGTGGGGTCAATGGCGTGCATACACCCTGCCACGATGGCTTCCTGCCCGTTGTACAAGTGCAAGAATCCTCTTACTTTTTGTTGAATGTACACTGCGGCGAGTTTATCTTCAAACTTTCTCCAGAAAAGCATATCCTCATACCATTTCAGGTACACATTTTTATCAATTTGTTTCATTATTATGGTATATTATAATCAGTTATATTTAAAGCGTAGCTAATTTTTAAACGTTGCTTATTGTTTTTTGTTTCTTCATATCAAGGAAGAAAAGCCAACCGCAAAAATAGGAAATATTTATAAATAAATCCATAAGAAATCCACTTATTTTTCGTTTTGGTGCGGTTTATTGCTCAGGCTATTGTGTGTTTTGTAGGTTATTTGAGTTAATTTTATGTTTAAGTTTTCATAACAAAAAGAGTATATTTCTTAAAAAAAAGTGAGTCCAAACTTGTTTTTTCCGGAAAAAATCGTACTTTTATCAAATCAATTTTAAACTGTGGTTATGAGTTATCAGGAGAAATACAATGAAAGTATGAAAAACACAGAGGCATTCTGGATGCAACAAACCGAGAATATCCGCTGGTTCGAAGCCCCTACCATTGGGCTTTTTCAAGAAAACGGGCAACAAAAATGGTTCAAAGACGGAAGGACAAATTTATGTTATTTAGCTTTGGACAGACATATTGAGCGGGGATTTGGAGATAAAGTAGCCTTAGTGTACGATTCCTTCCTTTATCAACAAAAAGTTACCTTTACGTTCAACGAAGCCAAAGGCGAAGTGGAGCGTTTGGCGGGCGGATTGAGTAGCTTAGGAGTTACCTCAGGCGATGTAGTTTTGATTTTTATGCCGATGATTCCGCAAACTATTTTTAGTATGTTGGCTTGTACGCGTATTGGAGCGGTTCACGCAATTGTTTACGGAGGACTTTCTGCCACTGATTTGGAAAAACACATCAATCACGTACGCCCAAAAGTGATTATAACGGCTTCATCGGGTATTGAAAATGATGCGATTGTATCTTATAAACCTATAGTTGACAAGGCTATCGATAAAGCGAAATTTAAACCGCAACACGTGGTGTTGTTTAATCGAAAATTGGGGGCATATCAAACCGTGCAGAAATATGATATAGACTATCACGAGTTTGTTAAAATGGCTACTCCAATGGGCTGTAGAATACTTCCTTCATCGCATCCTTCTTCCGTAGTATTTGTAACTGATACTGATAATGTACTTCGAGGGATGGTTAGGGATACTGGAGGGTTTGCTGTCAGTTTAGCTTATTCTATGCGTAATGTTTTAGATGTAAGCCGAGAAACGGTATTTATGACTTCCTTTAATTTGGATACTATTGTTGGTAGTGATTTTAGCGTATATGCACCACTTATTTTAGGGGCTTGTACGGTGATATATGAGGGGGAAAGCTCTAAGAATATGCCTCCTGATGAAATATGGCGATTGGTGGAAGAATACAAAATAAGCCATTTTATGCTGTCTCCTTCAGTGATGCGCCACATCAAAAATAGAGACCCTAAAGGTAAAGCGGCACAATCTAGAGATATTTCCAGCCTAAAATATATGTTTTTTACCGGAGAGCGCTTTGAGCTTACTTTATTCGATTATATTAAAAGGTCAGTTCAAGCCACTATAACCAACCTTTGGTTGCCGTCTGAGGCTGGAGTACCCGTTATTGCAAATTGTATGGGACTTGAGCATCATCAAGTGAGTACATCTGATATTGGTAGGGCAGTTCCAGGATACAAAATTCAGGTACTTTCTGATATGAAAGGAGAACTTTTATCGTACGATCAAGAAGGAGTATTGGCGTACGATTACCCTCTTGCTCCAGGGTTTGTACAAACGTATTGGAATAATCCAAACCAGTTCGAGCAAGATTTCTTGGCGCAATACCCAGGTTATTTCTCGTCTTCGTATTTTGGTTCGGTAGATAAAGACGGATATTTCCATATTTCAGGAAAGGTGACTGACCAGATTCTGGTGGCAGGGAAAAACATTTCGGCGGTGGAGCTGGAGCAGGTCATTATTGCGCATCCTATGGTTTGTGAATGTGCTGTTGTAGGATTGGAAGACGAAAGCAAAGGAAATGTTCCAATAGCCGTTGTTGTGCCTAATCCAGAGTTTGAGTTCTATGATTCGGTGGCTATGGAAAACAGTATCAAACAACACGTAATGAAAGATTTTAATACGCTTGGATTTATAGATAGGGTGTTGAAAGTGAAAAGGTTGCCTCGTTGTAAAGAAGGGCGTTTGCTTCGTGATTCCATTCGTCGTATGCTGAATGGTAAAAAATACGAAATTCCTTCGGCAATATCTAATCCTGAAGTATTTGATGAATTGATTCACAAATTCAAACGTAAAAAAATAGGAGCTTTTTCCGACGGAAATCAAACAGCAAATTCTCTCAAAATATTAGCAGACCGATATTATAACATCAATTCGCTTTCCAAGTATATTGATGTGTACCGTATCTCTCAAAGCGACCCTATCGACTTTTGGGAGACCGTTGCAACCAATAACTTCTTTTGGAGAAGACGTTGGGAACAAGCCTTCAAATGGGATAAAGAAAATCATCACGTGGAGTGGTTTTCAGGTGCCAAATTAAATATCACGGAAAATTGTATTGACCGTCATTTGGGTGAAAAGGGGCAACAAACAGCAATCATTTGGGAACCTAATCATCCTGATGATCAGGCACAACACATTACCTATGCTGAGTTGTCAAAACGAGTCAATAAAATGGCAAACGTGCTCAAAGACAAGGGAATAAAAAAAGGCGACCGTGTATGTATTTATCTGCCAATGATTCCCGAACTTGCCGTATCTGTACTTGCTTGTGCACGTATTGGCGCGGTGCATTCGGTGGTTTTTGCTGGTTTTTCATCTACGGCATTGGCTACTCGAATAAACGATGCTCAATGCAAAATGGTTATTACTTCCGATGGAGCTTCACGTGGAGAAAAAATCATTGATTTAAAGTCAATTGTAGATGAAGCACTTAAAGATAACGTTTGTGTCGAATCCGTTTTGGTGGTTGACCACTTACAATCAGATGTTTCAATGCTTCCTAACCGTGATTATTGGTTGAAATCTTTGCTACAAGAAGCCTCTGAACAATGCCCTGCTACAGAAATGGATGCTGAGGATATGCTTTTCATCTTATACACTTCGGGTTCTACGGGAAAACCTAAAGGAATAGTTCATACTACGGCGGGGTATATGGTGTATAGTGCGTTCACTTTTAATAATGTATTCCAGTACAAATCTGGAGATATTCATTGGTGTACCGCTGATATTGGTTGGATTACGGGGCATAGTTACATTCTTTACGGACCATTACTCAACGGAGCTACTACAGTCATTTTTGAAGGCGCACCATCATATCCTGATTTTGGAAGATATTGGCAAATCGTTGAGAAACATAAAGTAACACAGTTCTATACTGCACCAACTGCAATACGTTCGTTAGCAAAACAATCTATAGAATTTACTCAAAAATACGACCTCTCAAGTCTTAAAATATTGGGTTCGGTAGGAGAACCCATTAACGAAGAAGCGTGGCATTGGTATAACGACCATATCGGTAAGAAAAAGTGCCCTATTGCCGATACTTGGTGGCAAACCGAAACAGGCGGAATTATGATAGCGCCTATTCCGTTTGCTACTCCCACCAAACCTACCTACGCAACATTGCCCTTACCAGGGATTTTTCCTGTACTTATGGGAGAAAATAATCAAGAAATTACAGCGAATTCTTCCGAAGGACATTTGTGTATTTCCCACCCGTGGCCTGGAATGGCACGTACCATTTACGGAGACCATAATCGTTATGTAGAGACCTATTTCTCAACCTATGAGGGTAAATATTTTACTGGAGACGGAGCTTTGCGTGATGAAGTAGGATATTACCGAATCACAGGAAGGGTAGATGATGTGATTATCGTTTCGGGACATAATTTGGGTACCGCCCCTATTGAAGATGCTATAAATGAGCATCCTGCTGTGTCCGAGTCGGCAATTGTTGGCTTCCCACACGAGGTTAAAGGAAATGCACTTTATGGGTATATCATTTTAAAAGATGAAGGACGCGTTCACGATAATGTTCGTAAAGAAATCAATCAGATTATTTCCGATAAAATTGGTGCTATTGCAAAATTAGATAAAATACAGATTGTTAGCGGATTACCTCGTACACGAAGCGGAAAAATTATGCGACGTATTTTACGTAAAATTGCAATGCACGATACGGCTGATTTAGGCGATACCTCAACACTTTTGAATCCTGAAATTATAAACGACATCATTGAAGGAGCTTTATAATTTCTAGGTCAAACGTACGAAATAATATTTTTTTATTGAAACCACATAGAAACATAGTTTTTTTTGATGTTTCTATGTGGTTTCAAACTTGATTTACAGAAAATTTACGTTTTTTACTAACTTTTTAAGTTCAAATAAATGAATTAATGGTCAATAATTTTTGTACGTTAGCCCTAAGATAACCTCATTTCAACAAATAAATTCTATATTTGTATGCGATGAAAAAGAAGAACAATGATTCACTATATATCCAATGAAACCTTAAACTTAGAGCGACTTGAGGTTATTATTTCAGAGGGCGTTAAGCTCAAACTTTCTGAAGAAGCAGTGGTTAACATTGAAAAAAGTTACACTTATTTACAAAACAGATTAAAAAACGCAACAAACCCGATTGAGAATGTTGTTAGCGCTTCTTGTTTTGACTCAAACGGGAAAATACTTCCTCAAAAAATATCAGAAAACCAACACAATTTGCTAAAATCATACGCTTGTGGGTTTGGTCGTACTGCTCCTGATACTATCGTAAAATTGATGTTGTTTTTGAAGGTACAATCGCTTAGTTATGGTTACAGTGGGGTGCATTTGAAAACGGTGGAACGACTTATTGATTTTTTCAATAACGATATTTTACCTGTGGTGTATCTGGAAGGTGCTCCTGATGATCGTATCTCTTTGGCAAATATGGCCTTACCTTTAATCGGAGAAGGAGAAGTACGTATAAATGGTAAAGTTTTTTCGGCCTGTGAATTGGAAGCTCAATACGGTTGGCGGTCTCTTCAGTTGGGAGCTAAAGAAGGCGAAGCCCTTTTGGTAGGAACACAATTAACAACGGCTTATGCGGTTTATTGTTTGATTAAATCGTTGAAAATATGTGTGTTGTCCGATTTTATTGCTTCTTTATCCGCTGATGTATTTGGTGCGGACGCAAGTCCTTTTTTAGCTGAAGTTCAAGCAGTTCGTCCGCATAAGGGACAAATTTTAACGGCAAAAAATCTTAGAACATTCTTAAGTAATAACGAGAAAAAAGAACAATACGTTCCCGAGGCTTTTTATGCTATTCCTCAGGTTCACGGTGCCGTTAAAGATGCCATTGCTGCGGTTCGTAAGGTAATTCGTACTGAAATCAATTCGGCTACTGATAATACTCTTATTTTTCAAGAGCTTAACGCTATTTTTTACGGCGGAAATTCACATACCCTGCCTTTATCATTTGCTTTGGATTACTTAGCCATTGCACTTACTGGATTAGGAAACATATCCGAAAGACGTACTTTTCATCTGATTAACAAAACGGAACATTTACCCAACAAAAAAACGCTCGATTTTTGGGTTTTACAGCGTATGGGAGAGGGGGTTTCTGTAGAAAACAAGCATTTGGCTGTCCCTACAAGTGCTGAAAATCCGATGCTTATTGAAAAAAGATTCGATATCAAAGGTATGGGTGGCAGTGCTGCAGTAAAGTGTTATCAATTGGTTGAAAATATACAGCAGCTCTTAGCTATTGAACTACTTACGGCAATGCTTTTCCTTGAAAATCAATTTGATGAAAACGATGTGAAGCGAGTAATTCTACAAGATTTTAGAAATGATTTAAAAATCAATAAAAAAAGTTTTTCACTTAAAAAGAGCCTTGAAAAGACAATACGTTTTTTAGAGAACTTTGATTTTTCTCATCAAATTTTCCAAAACTCTAAAATTTAAAATACCTTTGCACTAACTTTTTTTGTATTAAAGGTCATCTTTTATAGTAATTGACAATATAATAATAGAATTTTATGGTAAACTTTGAACAAGTTAAGGATTTAGTCAATCGCCTTGGTGCGTTAAGGAGGTATCTTTGACATCGATGCCAAACGCATTGAAATAGCCAATGAGGAAGAAAAAACATTAGCTCCTGATTTTTGGAGTAATTCGCAACAAGCCGAAAAGGTAATGAAAGCCTTACAAACTCAGAAAAAATGGGTGGAAGACTATCAACAAGCCGAAGCATTTACCGCTGATGTTGAGGTACTTTTTGATTTTTACAAAGAAGGCGAAGCTACAGCCGAAGAAGTTGAACTTCTTTTCAATAAGACGCTTCAAAGCATTGAAGCACTAGAATTTCGTAATATGCTATCGGATGAAGGGGATAGTATGAGTGCCGTACTACAAATTACGGCTGGAGCGGGAGGTACCGAAAGTTGTGATTGGGCTTCGATGCTTTTGCGTATGTACACGATGTGGTGTAACAATCAGAAATATAGTATTAAAACACTTAATTTTCAAGAAGGAGATGTGGCAGGGGTAAAAACCGTAACCATTGAAATTGACGGATCTTATGCCTTTGGCTACCTAAAAGGCGAAAACGGAGTGCATCGTTTGGTGCGCATTTCTCCTTTTGATAGTAATGCCAAAAGACACACTTCTTTTGCTTCGGTGTACGTGTATCCACTTGCCGATGATACTATTGAAATTGAAATCAATCCTGCCGATATTACTTTCGAAACGATGCGTTCTAGTGGTGCAGGAGGGCAAAATGTTAATAAAGTGGAAACCGCTGTGAGACTTCGGCATCACCCCACAGGGATTATCATCGAAAACTCTGAGACTCGCAGTCAGTTAGATAACAAAAATAAAGCCCTGCAGCTTTTAAAATCGCAACTCTATGAGATAGAACTCAAAAAACGTCAAGCCAAGCGCGACGAAATTGAAGCAGGAAAGATGAAAATCGAATGGGGTTCACAAATCCGAAATTACGTGATGCATCCTTACAAATTGGTTAAAGATGTACGTACTTCATATGAATCTACTGATGTGGATAGCGTGATGAATGGCGAAATTGACGAATTTCTAAAAGCGTTCTTGATGCTAATGGGGCAAAAAGACGAAAACCAACAATAATTATTACAATGGAAGAAATACAAATATATCACAACCCCAGATGCTCAAAGTCGCGCTGTGGACTGGAATTGATTCAATCAAAAGGGGAAAATATAAAGGTTATTGAATATTTAAAACATCCGCCTACAACTGCTGAAATAGAAGTACTTTTGGAGAAATTGGGCATTCAACCTATCGAATTGGTTCGTAAAAACGAAACACTTTGGAAAGAGCAATTTAAAAACAAAACGCTTTCCGAGACAGAAATTATTCATATACTCAGCGAAAATCCACAACTTATTGAACGACCAATAGTTGTTTTCGGAGAAAAGGCAGTTATTGCTCGTCCGCCTGAAAAAATCAACGAATTGTTTTTGTGAAATTTATAATACATAAATAAACCTTACAAATTTCCTCATTAACCTATAAGCTACAAATGGCAAGAGATGAACAATTAAAGGCTCGGTGGGAGCAAATCGTTAAAAATGTATCCGAAAGTTTTGCCGATGGCGAAAAACTGGACGTAGAGGCTATTATCTACCTCATTGGCGTTCAGGAACTCGGGCAACTTCATCGCAAATATAAGAAAGATGAAAAGGTAAACCTAATGCACATAGCCATTTGTAAGTTGCTGGAGCCTTACGGCTATTATCGTTTTGATTTTGTAGATGCTGATGGTTGGCCACACTATACGCTTGTAGAAGAATTACCTCCTTTAAAGGCTGGGGAACAGTCCGTTTTGATGAAGGAAGCCATTGTGCATTACTTTGAAAATAACGGATTTTTTGAAAATAGCCGATAAACAAATCAGCCAACTGCCAAAAATCCAAAAAACAATAGGTTTATGAGTTCAAAAAACAAAATTATTGGGGAGTGGATTGATGCTTACTCGCAAGCCTTACTCAATAAAGCGCTTTATTTACTCTCTGATAAAGAGGAAGCGATGGATATGGTTCAGGAGGTTTTCTTGGCAGCATTTACTTCATTTGAAAGCTTTAAGCACCAAAGCAGTCCGCTGACTTGGCTTTCCCAAATCTTGAAGTACAAAGTGGCAGATTACTATCGTTTGAAGTACAAAAATCCGGTAAATATTTCGGTTTCCGATTTTTTTGACTCGCAAGGTAATTGGGCGGACAATAGTGTTTTGGAGAATTGGACTGCCTTCACGGAGGATTATCCTTATGATGATTTCCATAAAACGCTTTATGATTGCCTCGAACGTTTGCCTTTGCGATGGAAAATCCCCGTAAAGTTATATTATTTGGAGGATAAAAAAGCACCAGAGGTTTGCCAACAAACCGGAATTACCACTACTAATCTTTGGAAAATACTTCAACGTAGTCGCTTACAATTAAGAACTTGTATAGAAACTAACCAATAGCTCCTATGTTAAACCGATGGATTCATTTTTTTATACTGCCTTGCCAACAAATTTCTTATTTGGAGGAGAAACGTATTTCAGGTGGTTTAAATTTTAAGGAAAAGGTACAGCACTATCTTCATCTAAAAGTATGCAAATGGTGTAAAGCATACCATAAAAAAGCAGTATTTATAGACCGAAGGCTTGTTCAAAGCGCCGAAACCTCAAAAAATAATCAATTTGACGACTTTGAAATACAGCAGTTTAAAGATAATCTGAACAAAAAAATGGATAAATAGTTTATTTTATTGTCAGGTTTTGGTAATATTACCGACTATGCTATCAAAAGAACAAAGTTTAATTCTAAATTTTTATTTTGATATGCAAAA
Organism: Capnocytophaga canimorsus; assembly: GCF_002302565.1. NCBI lineage: Bacteria > Pseudomonadati > Bacteroidota > Flavobacteriia > Flavobacteriales > Flavobacteriaceae > Capnocytophaga > Capnocytophaga canimorsus. Next base: position 91,995 of record NZ_CP022382.1, read on the forward strand.
CAAAACGATGAATTGTCCGCACTCGGGCAGGTGTAATGGTAAGTTAGGATACTTTATTTCCTTATTTGGAGTGGCGCTCATATTGTTATGGATAGGGCTTTTTAAATTTACTCCTACTGAAGCTAAAGCCATACAGCCGCTTATTGCGCATCACCCACTTACTTTTTGGATGTACGATGTTTTCAGCTTACAAGCCGTGTCTAACCTTGTCGGAATCGTTGAAATTCTCACGGCATTGGCACTAATTGTGGGGCTCAAACTACCTTATTTGCTCAAATATGCGGGTTGGGCTATGGTGGTAACTTTTCTGATGACTTTAAGCTATTTGTTTACCACTCCTGGGGTGTGGCGAAATGTTGACGGTTTTCCTATTACCGATTTCTTCATTCTTAAAGATTTGGTACTTTTAGGCTTTGGTGTAATGTTAGTAACGGGTGAAAATCAAAAATAATTTAATTGTAATTGTGTTATGAAAAATAGTATTACTTTTACCTTTGTACTTTGTTTAATGTTAAATCTAACAAATAGCAGTATATTTTCTAATTTAAAGATGAAAGAAACAAGTAAAATAATTAAAAATAAAGAAATTTACTTCGCTGGAGGTTGTTTTTGGGGAACGGAGCATTTTTTCAAACAAGTTAGAGGTGTTGTAGCTACCGAAGTAGGCTATGCTAATGGTAAGACTACAAATCCCTCGTATGAAGAAGTATATACCGATAAAACGGGACATACCGAAACGGTAAAAGTGGTGTATGACCCATCGCAAATATCTCTGGAAATGTTGCTTGATTTGTTTTTCAAAACCATTGATCCTACTAGCCTTAACAAGCAAGGTAATGATATAGGAACACGATATCGTACAGGCATTTACTTTACAGAGGCTGATGATGAAAAAATCATCAAAAAGGCGCTCACGGCATTGGCTTCAAAATATAAGAAACCCATTGTGGTAGAAAATCAGCCACTTAAAAACTTCTACGGAGCGGAAGAATACCATCAAAATTATTTGGATAAAAATCCTAATGGGTATTGCCACATCAGCCCTAAGCTGTTTGAAATGGCACGAAACGCCAATCCGTTACCGAAAAAACAACCTACAACCTATACCAAACCTGATAAATCCGATTTAAAAAAGCGGTTAACTCCTTTACAATACGAGGTAACTCAGAACAGCGCCACCGAGCGTCCGTTTCAAAATGAATATTGGAACGAATTTCGCGAGGGAATTTATGTAGATATCACTACTGGCGAACCGTTATTCATATCTACCGATAAGTTTGAATCGGGTTGCGGATGGCCTAGCTTTTCCAAACCTATTGATAAAAAGCTAATTTCAGAACATTTGGATAAGTCACACGGTATGGTACGTATGGAGGTACGCAGTAAAGTGGGTAATGCACATTTAGGACACGTATTTACTGACGGACCCATTGAGCAAGGCGGACTCAGATACTGTATAAATAGTGCTTCGCTGCGGTTTGTACCCAAAGAAAATATGCAAAAGGAAGGATATGGGGCGTATTTAAAGCTATTGAATAAGAAAAAATAAACTACTACTCTCATTTTCAAATTACTCAAAACCCAGCTTCGGCTTCACTTGTGTTAGATTAAATAGCTATTAAACCAAGTGAAGTCGGAGTTTTTTTAAGGCTGAAACAAAGCAAACCTACAAAATACTCAAACTGATAATAACTCTAATAAAAAAAGGACTGCCATTAGCGACAGTCCTTTGTAGTTTATTAAATACCGTTTTCGGTGAGTAGCTCAATGAGTTTAGGGTCTGATGGACGAGGAGCATCTGCACTGATGATGTTTCCTTGTGTATCAAGCAATATAAATCTTGGAATTCCTTTAATCACATAGTTTTTAACGAAATCATTATCCCACGCATTGTCAGCAAAGAGTTGTGTGCCTACCAATTCTCTTTCTGTTACGAAGTTTTTCCATTTATCGTAATCTCTTTTATCATCTACTGAAATGCTCACGAATTCAATATTCTTTCCGTGGTATTTTTTCTCCACCTCTTTTAGGTGAGGAATTTCTTGCAAACAAGGTCCGCACCAAGTTGCCCAAACATCAATATATACCAATTTGCCTTTTAGGTCAGCCAAAGCAGTTTTTCCACCTTTATGATTCTCAAAATTGAAGGTAGGTGAGGGGTTTCCTTTTGCCAAAGCCTTAATTTTGTTATAGTTGTCAGTAAGTTCACTTTTTATTTTATCATCATTGATGATAGTCATAAGCTCGTTATATACCTTTTCACCTACGGTACTTGATGGCTGAATGTAGTAACTTAAAAGGTCATTTGCCATTGAGTTACGAATGTTATCGCTTTTTATCTTTTTTACCTTATCTATGGTAATATCAACATATTTTTCGTCTTGAAAATCTTCGCCAAATTGCTCTTTGTAGGCTTGATTGATTTCATTTTGAATTTGCGTACTTACCAAGGTACGGTAGTTTCGTGAGAATCGGAAATCCTCAGCATTGTCAAAATCGGTGGTGCTGATTTTAGGGAAATTCTCAGAAGTTTTAAAGTCTTTCTGTTGCGTATAGTAGGCGTGATAGTCTCGGTATCGATTTAAAAGGACATCAGCTTCATAAGTAATCGCTTTTTCTTCTAAGGCTTTAAATCCGTCAATATTAAAAGTGGTATTTTTGAGCAATTCTTTTTGTTTTTCGGTAAGTTCTTTCACTTTATTTACATAGTCTTGCTCTTCCAACTTATAAAAATCAGCTACATTTTTACCCAATATACTTTGAGTGAGTTTGCTTTTTTTGAGTAGGTACTCATTTTCAGGGGCTAAATCACCACTAACACTAATTCCGTCTAAATCCTTAACATCTACATTGATGTTTAGGTTTTTTCCTTTGTGTAGGTAGATATTTGTATTACCAATGGTATAGCCTCCGTTGTGAGCTAACATTAGGGTATCGGAAAATGAACCATCAGCATTTAATACTACTTCTTTTCTGAAACCATCGCCAAACAATCTAATTTTATCTTGCTTGTAGTTACTTACTTTACCCGATAGCACGGTGTACTCGGGGGCTTTGTCTGTACAGGACGCCAATACTGCACATCCTAAAACGGGGATAATAAATCTTTTCATAAAATAATAAAATTTGTTAGTGTTACAAAAGTAAAATAAAAATTGAAATGTCCTAATTTTTAGGGTATAAAATTCAATTAAGGGTTGTATTATTTTCTTTTAGCCCATTGAAAAGTTGAGTTATTGCCAACCTCCTCCGAGGGCTTTGTAGAGCATAATTCCGTACTGCATCTTATTAAACTCGGCATTGGCTACGCTTAGTTCGGCATTAAGTCGATTTACCTCTGCCGAAATCACCTCCAAATAACTTGCCATACCACTATTGAAAAGTTCTTGCGAATATTCGGTAGCTTTTTGGTAAGCCTCCATTTCTTTGGTTTTTAGTAGGATATACTCGTGTTGCGAATGATAATTTTGCAAAGCATCTGATACTTCTTTACCTGCGGTAAGCATTGTTTTTTTGAATTTGAGCAGTGCTGTTTCGCGGTTAGCTTGGCTAATTTCGTACTGCGAACGGATTTGCCGTTTGTTGAGCAGAGGTTGTACCAATCCGCCTATGAAATTAGCAAATATGGATTTGGTATCCAACCAATTTTCAAAGGTTTGACTGCTGAATCCTCCACGTGCTGTAATGGTAAATGTAGGGTAGAAAGCTGCCCGAGCTACGTTAGTCAGTTCAAAGGCTTGGATTAAATCGAGTTCTGCTCTGCGTACATCGGGGCGATTTTCTAATAAACTCACTGCGTATCCTTGATTAAAATCTGTGGGGAAGGATTGTCCTTCTAATGAATTACGTGCTATGGGTTGCGAGGGAATACCTAAAAGGATACAAATGCTATTTTCTAAAGCGTGAATGTTGTTTTTAATACCAACAAGCTGTGCTTGTGCATTGTAGTAAAGGGCTTGGGTTTGTTGTACAGCCACTTCGGTGGTGCTTCCGGCTTGTTTTAGGGCTTGTGTAGTTTCCAAACTTTTAAGGCGAAGGCTGATGGTAGCTTCCAAAATCTGTTGTTGTTTGTCCAACATCAGGAGCTGATAGTAAGCCGTAGCCAATGTAGCTACCACTTCCGATTGTATGGCTTGGTGCGAAGCAATGCTTGATAACGCTCCTGCGTAATTGGCTTTCTTTTGGGCATTGATTTTTCCCCAAACATCGGCTTCCCACGCTGTGGTAGCTGTCAAATCCCATTGACGCAGGTGGGTTCTTTCCTCTGAAAAGTTCCCTGAGGGGGCGTTTAAAGAAGGACTTGTATAGGTGTAACTTGGGTTCAGACTTAAAGTAGGCAGAAAAGCATATTTACTTTGTAGCAATTGTGCTTTTGATTTCTCCATATTTTGCCACGCTATGCGTATGTCCAAATTATTTTCAAGAGCTTGCTTAATGTAGCCTTGCAGTTTGTCATCGGTGAAGATAGTTCGCCACGATACGCTACCGGTACTGATGCTATCGGTGGGTAGTTGGTCGGTACGATAAAGGTTTTCTGTAGGCAATTCGGTACGTATGTAGGGTTTTCTACCGGCACACGAAGCCAAAATGAGAAGCCCTCCTAAGGCAATTATCCCCTTTTTTATCTGTTGTTTCATAAGGCTAAATAGTATTAAATACGATGTTTTTTTAATATTTATGGGTTTTAATCTTCCTAATTCTCTTGAAAGGAGGAATTTTGTGATTTCTCACTTCCTTAAATCCTCCTTTGAAGGAGGTGTCCGTAGGACGGAAGATGTTTTTAACCCTTGTAATTCAAAATTATTCAATAGGTTTTATGAGGCTTCGACTTCGCTCAGCGTGACAAAGGTGTTGTTAAGTTGAGTAAAATCGAAACTTTTATAAAAGCAAATGGTTTCTAACATTTCCAAAATATTGTTTTTTAGGGCTTAGGGTAGGGTAGTGGGGTAAATAATAGAAATTATTTTTAACTCCATTTAGGGTTTAAAATCACAAAAACAAAATATGCTGTAAGTCCATTACAGCATATTGGAAGATGAAGCATAAAAATTCGCTACATAAGTAAAAGCAAACGTATTGAAAAAAGCATCACTTTGTCATTCTCCTGAATTTTTAGTGGCTTTTAATTGGTATTCATTCCGTCTTTACGCACCTTTTGTCCTTGCCGTAGCTTGTAGGCGATGGTGGTATCGGTAATGAGTTTGTTTATGGAATGCACAAACGTTTTGTTTTCTTCCGATGGCGAAGCTACCGAACTGACAAAAGCCTTGGTGATGAGGTAATCATAAATCTGATTGGTTTCCTTACGCAATTGCCCAATACGGATTTGAGGAACTGAAATTTGGCTATCAGCCCGATTAGCAAGTAGTTTTTTGTACTTGACATTCAGAGCGTTTAGTTTTTCAACGGCTTCTTTAATCCCTAAAGTATTCAAGTGAGGTAAGTTTGCCTCTTTGGTAAGGTCAGTAATTAAGCCCTCAATGTTTTGTGTCTTCTGTCGGATAGGCAAACTCTTAATTTTGCTGTAAGGTTTGGTAGCATTGTATAGTTCGGTACCTGCTTTACGCCGTTTTTCAATGGGGTTTTTCAGTTCCGAACGGAAATTCATCAGCAAAAATGCGAGGATTTCATTACGTTGCTTATCAATCTCTGAAAGCTCTTTGGTTTCACTACTGATGCGACTCTGATGAGCGGCATCGGTAAGCAGTTCGATGTTGCTTTTAAATTGCTCAAAAGCGGTGTCGGCTATGCCAAGCTGTTCCAAACCTGCCTTTTCAATCAATTCCTTAGTAAAACTTAAAAACTGAGTGTACTCTGCGTTGTTGAATTTCCCAAGGTTTACCTCCTTAATTTTTAAAATCATTTCCATAGTTATGCGTTTTTAAAATAGTTAAATATACTTTGCCTTCCGTGTATTTGAGTTGGAAGATGTTACAAATTTAGCTAAAAAGACGACTGCTTAGCATTAACGAAAAGTTAAATTTTGAGTAGCTACTCGTTTTTAACGTTTTGTTATAAAATGATTTAGCTCCTGTTTAAGTAACTATGGTTTTTGCTTGAACTATTCTTTTATAAGTGCTAACTAAGGCTGTTTTTATGTTTTTAAAATCTGCCCAATAAGCCCAATAAACAGTATTTTAAAGAACGTATGAGGTGTTGTTTTGTGTCTGTATGGTAGTTCGTACCGATATAAATCTGTTTTACGCTTGGCTTTCGTGTTGTTTTTCTACGGATTTAATCCCTACTATTTTTTCTTGTAGGTGTTGGAAAACCACGAAAAGTACCGGAATGACAATCAGCCCGATGAATGTACCCAACAAAAGCCCTGTTACCGCACCTGTGGCTACCGAGCGGTTACCTGCTGCACCTACGCCACCGGCAAATACCAAAGGTAGTAAGCCCACGATAAAGGCGAATGAGGTCATCAAAATGGGTCTGAGTCTTGCCATAGCGGCATTGATTGCCGATTTGGATAGGCTCTCGCCGTGATGCCTACGTTGTACGGCAAATTCTACGATTAAGATGGCATTCTTAGCCAATAAACCGACCAACATAATGAGCGATATCTGAAAGTAAATATTGTTTTCTAAGCCCATTGCCCATTGCCCCAAATAAGCCCCCATAATTCCGAACGGAAGTGAGCAGATTACCGCCAAGGGTAACAGATAACTTTCATACTGAGCCGATAGAATAAAATAGGTGAAAATCAGCGAAAGGGCAAAAATAACAAGGGTTTGCGTACCTGCACGTTGCTCCTCGCGAGTAAGTCCTGTATAGTCAATGCTATAATTACTATTTAAAGTTTCCGATGCCACCTCTTTTACTGCATTTAAAGCATCGCCGGTACTGTATCCTTCGGCATTAGCTCCGGTTAAGGCTACCGAAGTGAACAAATTATAGCGGTTCACACTCTGTGGCCCAAAGGTACGTTTGAGCGTAACGAATTGCGAAATAGGAGCCATCTGCCCGTTGGAGGTACGTACGGTAAGTCCGTCAAGGCTTTGAATGCTTTTTCGGTCATCAGGAAGTGCTTGTACCATTACTCGGAATTGTTTTCCGTACTTGGTAAAGTCTGTTGCATAGAGTCCACCGATGTAATTTTGTAGCACCGAAAGGATATGCGTAACGCTAATGCCCGATTGTGCAGCACGTTCTACGTTTATTTCCAACTGATACTGCGGATAGTTTACGTTGAAAGAGGTTTGCACATACTGAATTTCGGGGCGTTGGTTAAGGGCTTGAAGGAACTGCTGTGTGGTGCTGTTAAGTTCGCTGATTTCGCCCCCTGTTTTGTCCAACAAAACCATTGAAAACCCTGAACTCATACCGAAACCGGGTACAGCAGGTGGCTGAAAGAAAATGACTTTGGCATCGGCAATACTTGAAACTGCCCCAAAAGCCTGACCTAATATAGCTTGTATGTTTTGCCTTGGGTCAGCTTGTCGCTCAGCGAAGGGTTTTAATCGTAAAAAGCCCATTCCGTAGTTGCTTCCGGCACCTGAGATAAAACTTCTACCTGAAATTCCTGTTACCGAATGCACTCCGGGTATTTTACGAACTCGCTCCTGTACCTCTTGCAGTACGTTTGCCGTACGCTCCATCGAAGCACCGGGGATAAGCTCTACGTTCATCATCAGCATACCATTATCTTCCGTAGGAACGAATCCTGTTTTCATTTTCTCGTTACTGTAATAAAGCACACCTCCTGCCACTACAAAGAGGATAAGCGTTACCCATTTGTGGCGTAAAAAGAAGGTAAAGGTTTTTCCGTACCGCTTGGTGGCTGCCTCGAAAGCAAGGTTAAACTTGTGGAAAAACTTGCTAATGAAAGATTTTTCTTCATAGGCTTTATCCGGATGAGGTTTCAGTAATAAGGCACATAGTACGGGGCTAAGCGTAAGGGCATTTACTGCCGAAATAGCAATAGCAATGATAAGTGTAATCCCGAATTGTTTGTAAAATACGCCTGTAGTTCCGCCAATGAACGTTACCGGAATGAATACCGCAGCCATTACTAAGGTTACCGAAATAATCGCACCTGTTATCTCGTGCATAGCCGATAGGGTAGAAGCCTTGGCTTTGTCGCGAGTTTGCTCCATTTTGGCGTGTACGGCTTCCACTACAATAATAGCATCGTCCACTACAATACCAATGGCAAGTACCAAAGCGAATAGCGTAAGCATATTTATGGAGTATCCGAATAGGTTCAAGAAGAAGAATGTACCTACTATTGATACCGGAACTGCTATGGCAGGAATTAGTGTGGAGTGGAAATCTTGTAGGAATAAGTAAACTACTAAGAAAACAAGTAGAAAGGCTTCGAGTAAAGTGGTTAAAACTTTGGAAATGGAAGCATCTAAGAACTCATTAGAGTCCATATTTATGGTGTATCCGATACCTTCAGGAAGGGCTAATTCGGCTTCTTTGAGGTATTTTTTTACATCGTTGATAATGTCACGTGCGTTAGAGCCCGGCGTTTGATAGACTCCCATTGAAACGGCAGGGTTTCCGTTATTACGTGCAAATCCTGTGTAAGACAAAGCCCCCAATTCAATATCAGCTACGTCTTTCAATCGGAGTATCTGACCATTGTTCATTGCCTTTATCACGATGTTCTCATATTCTTGAACCTCATTATACTTGCCTTTATACTTGATTACGTATTCGTAAGAGCTACCGCTGTTCTGACCGAGTGTACCTGCTGCAGCCTCACGGCTTTGGTCGGTAATGGCGGCGGTAACTTCAGCAGGGTTTAAACCATAAGCAGCTAACTTTTCGGGGTGTAGCCAAATCCGCATAGCGTAATCCTTCCCACCGAATACATTAGCATCACCCACACCATTGATACGCTTTATGGCAGGAATGATATTGATGTTTAAGTAATTCTGTATAAAGATGTCGTTAATCTTATCATTGGTGGAGTAAAACGTCATAAACATCAAAGCCCCTGTGTTTTGCTTTTGAGTAACCACCCCTGCGCGAGTAACTTCGGCAGGTAAAATGGAGTTGGCACGAGCCACACGATTCTGTACGTTAACTACAGCAATATCAGGATTAGTTCCCTGCTTAAAATAAACGTTTATCGATGCCGAACCATTGTTCGTAGCGGTAGAGGTAATATAGTCCATATTTTCTACCCCATTGATTTGCTCCTCTAACGGAATTACTACCGATTTCAAAACGGTTTCCGCATTAGCGCCGGTATAATTTGCCGATACTTGAACCGTCACCGGAGCAATATCAGGGTATTGCGAAATGGGTAAGCCTACAATACCCAATATACCGAGTATTACAATGAGTATGGAAATCACTGTTGACATTACAGGTCTGTCGATAAATAGTTTTACCATATTTGTTTTATTTTGATTTTTTATGGTTTTATATACGGATAAACATATAAATACGATGAATTGAATGAGTTTACCTGATTTATAAAACTTATTTTTCTATAAATGATTATTGTTTGTTATTCGTTGTAACTTATTTTTATAACGGACTTACCTAGTTTTATACTTTTAAAAACTGCTATAATTTTCCAAGAAATGGATTTTTTACTTCTGAAAACGACTATAATTTTCGGATATGACATTTTCACTTATAAAAAACCGCTATAATTTTCCAAGAAATAGCTTTTTCACTTCTGAAAATGATTATATTTTTCGGATATGACGTTTCTCACTTGTAAAAAACTGCTATAATTTTCCGAGAAATGGATTTTTCACTTTTAAAAACGACTATATTTTTCAGATATGGCGTTTCTCACTTGTAAAAAACCGATATAATTTTCGGATATAGCATTTTTAATTATTGATAAACTTAAAAAATAGATTGCTTTTATCGTTTTTATATAAAAATTATCTGAAAGCAGGTTTGATGGCTTGTACTAAGCTATCCATAGAAACGGGTTTCGTTTGGATTTTCATACCTGTTCGGATACCATTAAGTCCTTGCACGACCAAAATATCGCCTTTTTGCAGTCCGTCAGACACTACGGCTAAGTTATTATTTCGGTTTTTAAGGGTAATGATGACTTGTTTTACAGTGTCTTGCTCTACTTTATAGGCGAAAACCAAGCCTTGTTGCTCAAAGGTAGCTACCTCCGGAATTACTAAACTATTTGCGTGTACCTCCGGAATAAGTATGGTACCGCTGTTACCATTAGTAAGCAGTCCTTCCGCATTGGGGAATGTAGCTCGAAACCGAATGCTTCCGGTGTTTTTATCAACTTGACCCGTTACGGTACTGATGGTTCCTTGGTGCGGATAGCGTTCGCCATTGGCTAAAACTAATGTAATCTTGGGCAAATTACTGATTTTTTCATTCAAGGACTTGCCTTTGGCAACCTCTAAGAAGGTAATATAGTCTTTCTCATTCATAGAAAAGTAAGCATATACCTCTTTCACATCTGAAACGGTAGTCAAAACCGTGTTATTGGCACTAACCAAAGCACCTTCACGTAAGGGAATGCTACCCACTACACCTGTTACAGGGGCTCTGACTATGGCATAATCAATGTTGGCATTCACTTCGGCATAACTTGCCTTTATCCGAGCCAAGTTGGCTTTGGCAGTTTCTAACTGTACGGGACTGATAATATTTTTGGCGACAAGAGGTTCAAGGCGATTGACTTCCACCAGCGCTGCATCTACTGCCGATTTGGCGGCTTGAGAGCTTTGGTTAAGCGCTTGAGTTTCCAATCTAAAAAGAGGTTGACCTTTGGTTACTTGCTGACCTTCATCAACCAACACTTGTGTAATATATCCCGATATCCGCGCTTGTACAGGGCTATTCACCTTTCCTTCAATGTTCACCGGATAAGAGAGGTGATACGTACTGCTTTGTTCCCCCACCGTGATTACCGGAAGCGTTTTTACACCTTGTTGAACTTGTTTTGGGGTGTTGTTACAGGCTGTCATTAGGCTCAAACCTGCTAAAATGAAGAATATTCTCATACGTTTTCTATTTTAAAAAGGGTTTCTTTGAATGCTTCTATACCTTGTTGTAAAAATTCTTGATGGATTTGTTTGCGTTTTAGTAAGGTTTTAGGAGTATTGGGGTGCTTTTTCGATAGGTTATTAACGCGTTGTACTACGCTAAGGGTGTATTCCATCCGCTCGATGGATTGTTTTAACCATAGTATAATATAGTCTTGATTGTAAACGAAGTAGGTTTTTCTCTCGTTGAACTTGTTAATTTCTAAAATAATCCCTTTATCGATGAGTTTACGTAGGTTCATCGAGATGGAACCCTTACTTACCCCCAAGGCTTGTTGAAGTTGGTCGAAGGTAGCACCATTTCCTTCGAAGTCCAATTTCAGATAAGCACAAATTTTTGCCATAATAGGGCTAAGCCCAAAATGGTTGGTGTACAAGGTAATCAAATCTTGTAGTAAATTATGGTCTGTGTTTTTTATCATTTCTGCGAAAAAATCATTTCGGGGCAAAAGTAGAAAAAAAGTTTAATTAGTTCAATAAGTATTGAACTTTTTGGATGTTTTTAACTGTTAGAGATTTAAGATGTTTTTATTAGTGTTTTGTGTTGATTTTTAGTTTTCAATTTTGAAGAATTCAGTTAGATTTACGTTTAAAAGTAGTGATGAATAAATAAAAAATAATCCTTTTGTGCATATTAAATTGGGTAAAACTCATTTTTTGTGTAGCTTTGCCGAGTTTTATATTTTTTTAGCAAACGCATATAATCAAATTTTATACGATGGAAGAGAAAAAGTTAGACTTCAAGACCATATTAGGTTTCGGACTTATTTTTGTTTTGCTCATTTGGGTAATGTACAACAATCGTCCTACGGAGGAAGAGTTAGCAAAACAAAAGGCTGAAAAAGAGCAAATAGCTTCGGAAAAACAACAAGCGACATCTGCTTTACAAAACGAGAGGAATACATTAACCTTACCTACCGATTCACTCAGTAGAGCCAATTATGCGGCTTCGTTAGGAGTTTTTGCTTATTCGGCGAATTTACCCATCGCTGAGCAAGGGCAAACCATACTTGAAAATGAAGATATTAAAATACTTATCAGCAATAAGGGAGGGCAAATTACAGAGGTGTTGCTCAAAAATTATAAGACCTATGACAATCAGCCCGTATATTTAGTTAAAGAGGATAATGCCTTATTTTCTTTGCAGTTTACCACATCAACCAACCATTCCTTACAGACTGAAAATATGTTTTTTGAGCCTTCGCTGACACAAGAGCAAGGTAAAAAGGTACTTTCAATGAAATTAAAATCTTCTGAAAATCAGTACTTAGAATATATTTATGAACTTAAAGATACTGGATTTTTGATAGATTTTTCGGTACGTTCGCAAGGCTTAGCTAATGTAATTAACACCACCAAGCCCATTGCACTTGATTGGCAGATGACTACCCGTCGTATGGATAAAAGTGTTACTTACGAAAACCGATATACCCAATTGACTGCTCTTTATCAAGACGATAAAGTGGAGCGTATGAGTGAAGGTAGTGATGATGACGCACAAGAAAAGGAAATACGTTGGATAGCGTTCAAACAACATTTGTTCAGTTCTATGCTCATTTCTGAAAAGCCATTCGCCAGTGGAGCATTTACCTCTAAAAATTTAGTAAAAGATGAGGGAACTGAGGTCAAATTCACTAAAAATTATAAAGCATCGTTGCCTATTGAAGCTGTTGGAGGTGAATTAAGCGAATCGTTACATTTTTATTTTGGTCCAAGCGATTACAATTTGTTGAGAAAATACGATAAGGAATTGGGCGGAAAATTTGATTTGGCAGAGCTTATTCCGTTGGGCTGGGGAATATTCGGTTGGCTTAATAAATGGTTGTTTATTCCGCTTTTTAGTTTCTTGTCTAACTATTTTTCAATAGGCGTTTGTATTATACTGATGACGGTTATTGTGCGAATTGTACTTTCGCCCATAGTATATAAGTCGTATGTTTCACAGGCAAAAATGAAAGTTTTACGTCCTGAAATTAACGAAATTAACGAAAAATACAAAGAGCCGATGAAACGACAACAAGAAACGATGAATTTGTATCGTAAGGCAGGGGTAAATCCGCTTAGTGGTTGTATTCCAGCGTTGTTGCAACTTCCTGTTTTCTTGGCATTGTTTAACTTTTTCCCAACGGAATTCGGGTTGCGACAAAAGAACTTTTTGTGGGCAGATGACCTTTCATCTTACGATGCTATTTTGCAGTTGCCTTTCTCTATTCCATTTTATGGCAATCACGTGAGTTTGTTCCCGATTTTGGCTTCTATTGCGATTTTGATTTATTCAATGATGACAATGTCGCAAAGTATGCAACAGCAACAACCTGGTATGCCTAATATGAAATTCTTGATTTATTTGTCTCCAGTTATGATGTTGTTTTTCTTTAATAATTATGCCAGCGGATTGAGTTTGTATTACTTTGTGTCTAACCTTTTGACCATTTTTATTATGTTGGCAATTAAGTATTGGATTATTGATGAGGATAAAATACACGCTCGTATTCAAGAAAATAAAAAGAAACCTAAAAAGGAAAGCAATTTCCAACGCAGAATGCGTGAGATGATGGAACAAGCCGAAGCTCAGCAGAAAGCCCGTCAGAATATGAAAAAATAAAACATACTTAAAAAAGCTGTCAAGAAAATTTTCTTGACAGCTTTTTTGTTTTTGATAATAAGCTATGTTTCGCTTATTTAGCAAAGAAAAAAGTATCATAAAAAATTATGATTTTTTATTTGTCTTATAGAAAACTATTTGTAATTTAGTGGTTTCCAAGATATATTTACCCAAGAAGTTGGTTTTGTAACGAATAAAAATAGTAGAAAGATGAAATTTTTCAAGCTAAAAAATTTACCTATAATTCTTTTTATATTGGTTTTTATGGGTATGGAGGTTAATGTTTTTATTAAATCTAAACAGTGTTTTCAAAATGCTTATTACACGGTTATTGATAGTATATATATTGGGAGTAAAAAAGAGTGTTTGCTATACTCAAAAGGAGAAAAAATAAACTTAATGCCTTATACAATAACCGATATAGGTATAGGTGACTCTATTTCGAAAGATTCTTGTGCGGAGTATGTTTATTTTTACAAAAAAGATTCTTTGGGAAATTATTATGAATCAACCAAATTAAAATCTTTTGTGATATTTCCTCGAAAAAGTTGGTTTTGTAAAGATTGAATCATTTTTTGATGACCCCAATGAAGTATAAAAGCATAAAAAAGGGATAACGAAAAGACAATGTGGTAAAAAACATTCTCCGTCCTCCGCATATACCCTTTTTTTACAGACTTCCGCTTTTCAAAGGAGGATTATTCTACTTTCTGCAACTGGTTATACAACAGGTCAAGAAAATCTTGTTGTTGGGAGTCATTTCTAAAATACCGCTGATACAAAACGCTACAACTATTGATATCGATTATATTTTTCTTGTTAAAACTCCAATCACTTTCGCTTTTTATTAAAACACCCAAATTATCAGAGCAAGTTTTCCATAATTCAGAAAATTTCGTTTTTTTTTCGTCTTGTAAGGAAAAATCGGCGTATACTGTGTAACCTTTCATCTCAGAATTAAAAAACTTTTTTATCATTTTTACAGGCACACCGCCCCATTCCAAATAAGCTCCTTCGGGAAACATAATGGTGTTTAATTTACTTTCAATCAATAGTTTCTTTTGCTTTCCTCTTCTGAAAGAATGTTCATCGTAAACCAACTTTGTTCCTTTTGGAACTTGGATATTCTTTATTTTAAGAGGCTTATCAGTAACGAAAAACGGATAGTTGGGAGGCTGATTATTCCCCGTAGGATTCATATTTCCGATGCAACCCTTAAATAGAATTGCCGATAGAATCATTTTTACAATGATACCTATTTTGTTGATGCCAAAAACGAGTCTTCTTTCCATAATTTTTTAACAATTTCAAAGATTTCTTTAAAGCCTGTTTAAATTTTTTTGAGTAAAATTTTTATAGCGGATAATTTGACCATATTTTCTGAGTTTTCTAGCAGTAATTCATAATTTCTACATAATCTTCGATCATTGTCTAGCCAAGCAAAAGTGCGTTCTATCACCCATCTTTTAGAAATGGGATGAAAATCCTTTTTCCTTTGATCATTTCTCATAACTACCTCAATGATATAACCAAATTTATTCTTCACTTGTTCGATAATCTCTCCCCTATAACCTCCATCGGCAAGGATAATCTTTAAAGGAATGAATAAATATGCCAAAGTTCTCATCAGAAAATCTGTCGCCTTACCATCGTGAATATTGGCTACTGTGGCTATTACTTATTACTGCTAATAAAAATCCGTTTTTGTCCACTACTATATGTCGTTTAATGCCTTTCACTTTTTTGTTTCCTTCAAATCCTTTCAACGAACGATTATTGCCCCATTTTACACTCTGGCTGTCCACCATTCCGAGACTAGGTACTTTGTTTTGGTTTCTTTTAGTCCTTACTTCTTCGCGTAATTTGGAAAGAAGTAAATCAAAATCCTCTGCATTTGCCCACTTGCTATAGTAGTAGTAAACCAATTGCCATTTTGGAAAATCACCAGATAACATCCGCCATTGGCATCCTGTTTTTACAAGATACATTATGGCGTTCCAAATAGTTCTTAAATCGTGTTTTCGCTTTCTTTCATTGAAATTCAAAGTTTTTTTTATAAATTGCCACTGATTGTCAGTGATATCTGTTGGATAATTTTTCATCGTAACATAATTGTTTATTCACCAAAAAGTTACGAAAAAATATTTAATATCAACAGCTGACAATCATTTTTTTTGTTTTTATAAAAATTCTCAATACGAATTTTTGTAATATCTTTTTTAAACAGGCTCTTAATTATTTATCTATTGACAGGTTTTTAACCTCACCGTTGGGCGTTATCAACATATATTTTAAGGCTTTTTCTCCTTTTTCGCAATCGGCTGTCAGCCTAATTTCATAGACTACCTGAATTACAGGTTCAAAAATTATTATTGGGTTGATTACAAAATCAAAATCTTTATCGGTTATCGATTGATAGTACAACGTGGTGGATTTGTCTGCTTGGTTGATGTTGCCCGATTTATTCAATTTCAAAGACGAACTATGAAAGGCTTGATACGAATCGTACATTTGTGCAGGATACACCACTTTGTGTCCTTCAACCATACATTTTTCGGCATTTCCAAACGATTTTCCTATTATGGTTTCATAACTTTTTATCTTGTCCTGCAACATTTGTTTTGCCTTGTCGGTCAATTCTTTTTTGACATTGTCCAAATTATTTGCAAAATAATCCACCTTCACCAAATCATAAATTTCTTCTTTGGATAAAATATTGATGAACTCATCTAATTGAGCATAGGAGGTGTATTTTATATGGATATTTTTCTTCAATTCAAAGCCTTTCGGAACTTCATTGTGGTTCTTTTTACTGAAAATTTTCTTTTCAATTTCAAACTCATAGATGGGTACAAAAGAAATCATATCTACATAGACTTCAACACCTTTTAGGTTTTTTATTTGGTTTATGGCTTGATAAATTCTTCGGCTCATAAGATTATTAACCTTCTTCGGTTGTTTTGCCAACTTGTGTAACGCTAAAAACGGCAACGTACGTGTCTGCCTTTACGTTTGCCAATCCTTTTACACTGATTTTGATATTTGATTCCGAAGGAAGAGGTACATTTTCCGAAGCTCTTTCCGAATTTCGGTAATTGATGTTTCCAGAAACTTGTCCGAAGGAAAATTGAGAAATTGCCAACGTTAAAGCGGTAATCATTATTCTTTTCATTGTAAAAATGGTTTAAAGTTATTTTATTCTGGAATTTTTCAAACAAAATTACTCGTACAGAAAAGTTCCGTATTCACTTTTAACGGTAAGCTGCTTTCTGTCGGAAGTCTCAACCCGACCAACAATTCGGGCATCAACGTTAAATGATTTTGAAATAGCAATAATAGCTTCGGCTATCTCCTCTTTAACATATAATTCCATACGATGACCGCAATTGAATACCTGATACATTTCTTTCCAATCGGTTTTTGATTCTTCCTGAATCAGTTTGAATAAAGGCGGTGCTTCAAAGAGATTGTCCTTAATAATATGTAGATTATCAACAAAATGTAGTATTTTGGTTTGCGCTCCGCCACTGCAATGTATCATACCGTGAATTTGCGAAGCGTCGTATTTTTCGAGGATTTTTTTGATGATGGGAGCATAGGTACGTGTGGGGGAGAGTACTAGCTTTCCAGCATCAATAGGGCTACCTTTTACACTATCGGTAAGTTTTTTACTGCCAGAATACACCAGTGTTTCGGGTAGGGCAGCATCGAAACTTTCAGGGTATTTTTGAGCTAAATATTTTTCAAAAACATCGTGACGAGCCGAGGTAAGTCCGTTGCTGCCCATACCGCCGTTGTACTGCGTTTCGTAAGTAGCCTGTCCGAAGGAAGCTAAACCTACGATAACATCACCGGCTTGAATGTTCGCATTATCAATAACTTGACTGCGTTTAAGACGTGCCGTAACGGTGGAGTCCACAATAATGGTGCGCACCAAATCGCCCACATCGGCAGTTTCTCCGCCAGTAGAGTGAATGGTTACCCCGTGTTTTTTCAGTTCGTCAATTAGGGCTTCTGTTCCGTTGATGATGGCAGAAATTACCTCGCCAGAAACTAAATTCTTATTTCTTCCGATGGTTGAAGAAAGCATAATATCGTTTACGGCTCCCACACAAAGCAGGTCGTCAATATTCATAATCAGCGCATCTTGAGCGATGCCTTTCCAAACCGACAAATCGCCCGTTTCTTTCCAATACATATAGGCTAATGATGATTTTGTACCTGCGCCATCGGCGTGCATCACTAGGCAATACTCCTCATCGTGAGTTAAAAAATCGGGAACAATTTTACAAAAAGCTTTTGGGAAAAGCCCTTTGTCAATATTTTTAATAGCTTTATGGACTTCATCTTTGGCGGCAGAAACCCCTCGTTGTGCATAACGTTTGCTTACTTCCATCGGATATTTACTTTAATGAATAGTTACTTACGGAAGCAAAACTACAAATTATTTTTAGAAGAAACATCGTGTTTTGACTTACAATTTCTGAAAAGGAATAAGGCTAAATCAAGGATATTAAGGCTTCAACTTCGTATGTTATAGTAAAAATCGTTTGTTTTTTCTTACAGCAAACCTCAGACCTTATCTTTCTATGTTCCGATTTTTTAAAAACAAAACATTAATTAAAGAAACATACTTAAGAAATGGATTATCATACTTGCTAATCCATTTCCTACACTTGCTAATTCATTTTCTATGCTTGATAGTTCATTTTTTGTACTTGATGAACTATTTTTTATACTTGCTTGGTTATTTTCTGTACTTGTCAAGCCCTTTTTTATACCTGCTGAATCATTTTCTGTACTTGCTAATCCATTTTTTATACTTGCTGAATCATTTTCTGTATTTGTAGAATTCAAAAATGCTAATGCGATACAAATTTCCAAAAGATATGATAGATAAGCATCGGTTGAGGGCTTAAAAAATAAAGGTTAAAGGCATCCGAAGGGTAAAGTGTTCTTTCCGTTGTTCTCTTCGGATGAAAATATATCCCTGCCGAAAAACATCAATACTCACCGAAACCAAAGGATGGTTAACAAGTTCGTTCCAAAGTGCTTTATTTTTGTGGCCATGAATGTTGTTTATAATAAGGATACTATCGTTTTTAAGCAAACGCAACAAATCTTCAACTGAAATCTTTTCCGTAGCTTGATGCAGCAGTACCAAATCAAATTTTTCGGTTTTAGCCGTCGGAGGGAAGTGCGTAACGGGCAGAGTAAATCCGTGAGTTTGTAGAACATCTGCCAATTGAGAGACATCGCTTGCAATACATTTAACATCGAAATAATCAACGATTTTTAAAAGCAATCGGAGTTGTTTTGAGCTGAGTTCGGTATCGTTTGTTTTGATTTTTGGATTGGAGCGATACAAACATCGGGTAACAAAATCATAAACAAAAGGCGAATGTACCCCGTGCTGATTTTTTGAGCGCATCCAAAAACGTAGGTATTTTAAAAACATATTTTTTCAATTGCAATCGGAGCGAAAATATAAAATATACCACAATTTTATTGCTTTTTACGAAAAAATATTATCTTGCAAACGCAAAAAATCATTTATAATTAATTTTGTTTTACTTAAATACAATTGGATAACGTTAAAAATCACGTATGAAAAAAATAGCACTTTATTGGCAAATTATCATCGGAATGATTTTAGGGGTTTTGTTGGCACTTTTAATGTTACAATTTTCTTGGGGGAAAGATTGGGTGCTTGACTATATCAAGCCCTTTGGGGTGATGTTTCTTAATGCACTGAAACTTATAGCTGTACCTCTTATTTTGGCTTCGCTCATCAAAGGGATTTCAGATTTGAAGGACATTGCCAAGTTTTCAAAAATTGGAATAAGAGCCATATCTATTTATATGATTACCACCATAATGGCAGTAACCTTGGGGCTATTGGTTGCCAATACCGTGAAGCCCGGAGAGGCACTCACCGCTGAAACTCGGCAGGAGTTGGTACAAAATTATAAGCAACAAGCCGATAGCAACATTTCCAAAGCTCAGCAACAGAAAGAGGCACGTCCGCTTGATGCACTACAAAATATAATACCTGATAACATTGTCAAATCGGCATCGAATAATATCAATATGTTACAGATTATTTTCTGTGCCATATTTTTTGGTATTGCTATGATTTTAGTTCCCGAAGAAAAGGCACGTCCAGTCAAAGCCTTTTTTGATAGTATGAATGATATCATACTGAAAATAATTGACTTAGTAATGATGTTAGCGCCTTTCGGTGTTTTTGCTTTGATTTGTGGTTTGATTGTAGAAGTTCCTAATAAAGAAGTCATTCAAGCATTGGCGCTTTATGCCTTTAGTGTCTTTTTAGGATTGACGTTGATCATCGTTATATATCTAATCATCATCTATTTTTATACTAAAAAAACACCACTTTTCTTTCTAAAGAATATGGCACCAGTACAATTATTGGCATTTTCTACCAGTTCCAGTTCCGCTACTTTGCCCGTAACGATGGAACGTGTGGAGGATTATTTAGGAGTGGAAGAAGAGGTTAGCAGTTTTGTTTTGCCTATGGGAGCTACCGTGAATATGGACGGAACAAGTTTGTATTTGGCTGTAGCAGCTGTTTTTATTGCACAAGCTTTCGGTATGAATTTGAGTTTGGAAGCTCAACTTGGTATTGTAGCTACAGCAACCCTTTCTTCTATTGGTACGGCAGGAGTGCCTGGTGCTAGTGTAACGATGTTGGTCATTATTTTGGAGCAGGCAGGTATCCCTGAAGCAGGTTTAGCCCTTATTTTTGCCGTTGATCGTCCGCTGGATATGCTCCGAACGGTAGTGAATGTTACAGGAGATGCTGCCGTTTCAATGGTGGTAGCAAAATCAGTAGGCAAATTGGGAGAGCCTAAGAAAAAAGATTAAATTAGGAAAATAATATTTTGGTAAAAAAATGAATAATAAATTATTGTTGTTGTTTTTGCTGTTATCCGTTTCGTTGATAGGGCAAAACAAGAAAAAAAACGATTGGGAGAAGGAAAATCTGATAGGAAAAGTAAAGCAAGTGACAATGCAACGCTTCGAAGCTCTTGAAAATGGCGCACTTGGCGCTAAACTTCCTGACCATACCCGTACTACCTTTAATGAACAAGGAAAGTACATCTCCCGAGAGGAAAAATATGACGAAAATATAGGCTTTAAAACGCTTTATACTTATGGTCAAGACGGATTATTGCAGGAAGAAAAACGATTTCAGACCAACATCAATACAATGCTCAAACGTACTGTTTATGTTTATGACAGTCAAGGAAATGAAATCAATCTTGAAAATTATAATTCCGAAGGAATTTTGGAAAACAATATCGTCATAGAACATAAAGATGCTTCAGTAGAAGCCTTTATTTACGACCCACAAGGCAATTGGCGAGGAAGATACACTATTGCTTACGATGCTCACGGAAACGAAACCGAATTGGTGGTTTATGCTCAAAATGGTGAGGTAATCATTAAAGATATTTCCATTTATGATTCCAAAAATAATCGGATAGAAAGGAATTATTCTCATTTGTATCAAGGAATTGTTACCGTACGTACTTATGCTTACGAGTTTGATAGTTACGGCAATTGGGTCAAACAGATTACCTTTAATAACGGAAAGCCCGAGAGTATTTCCCTACGTACTATTGAATATTACTAAACATTCACATAATGAAACAGATAACTTCTTTACTGATGATGAGTCTTTACACTGCCCTAGCTGTGGCACAACAACCGCTTTCTCCTGAAAAACTTTGGGAGCTGGATAGAGTAGGCGCTATTGGGGTTTCTACTGACAAACAATTTGTACTTTTTTCTGTAACCACACCCAAAGTTGCTGAAAATACATTTTCTAAATCGTACTTTAAGTTAGCCATAAATGGCGGAGTGGCAATTCCTATTTCTAAGGAAGAAGTGGAAAAGCAAACCGAAAAGCGTAATGTACAAGGGGATAAGAAACTGATTCATAAGTCGGTAAAAATCAAATCTGTTTTAGCACCCGATTTCTATGAAGATTTGCAAAAATCTTCTGGGCAAGTTTATACCTCATTAGATCATCGTCATTGGGATAAATGGACTGACGGAACTTATAATCACGTTTTTGTAGAAGAGCTTAGTTCGGGTAAACAAACTGATATTATGCAAGATTTACCTTATTATTGTCCGCAAGAGCCTTTTGGAAGCACCTCTGACTATATTTGGCATCCGAATGGTAAAAAGGTACTTTATGTAACTAAGGCTAAAACAGGTACAGCATACGTACAAAGCACCAATACAGATATTTATGAATTTGATTTAGACACTCAAACCACCCAAAATCTCACCGAAGGTATGATGGGGTACGATACGCATCCGTCTTTCAGTAAAAGTGGTGTTTTGGCTTGGCTTAGTATGGAAAATGAAGGCAATGAAGCCGATAAGAATGATTTGATTATTTTACATAACGGAAAAGCTAAAAATATAACAAAGGCTTGGGACGGTACCGTTTCTGACTACATTTGGAGTGAAGATGGTAAAAAGATTTATTTTAATGCGTCCATTGATGGTACAGTACAGCTCTTTGAAATCAATCCGTTTGCTAAAAAACCAATGCCTAAACAGCTTACCAAAGGTGATTTTGATATCAACGGTTTGGTAGGTCAGGTAGCAAATCGAATCATAGTTACTAGAACTGATATGAACCGAGCCGCAGAAATTTATGTATTTAATTTAAAAAATAATCAGCTTAGTCAACTTTCTCGGGTTAATGATCAAGCCTATAAATCAATAGCCAAAAGCAAGGTAGAAAAGCGTTACATCGTCACTTCCGACGGAAAACAAATGCTTACTTGGGTGATTTATCCGCCTGATTTTGACCCTAAAAAGAAGTATCCGACCTTATTATATTGCCAAGGAGGACCTCAATCGCCTTTGTCGCATTTTTACAGTTTCCGTTGGAACTTTCAATTAATGGCAGCTCAAGGATATATCGTTGTAGCTCCCAATCGTAGGGGAATGCCTGGTCACGGAGTGGATTGGAATGCTGCAATCAGTGGGGATTGGGGCGGACAAGCAATGCGTGATTATTTGACGGCAATTGATGCTTTAGCACAAGAACCTTTTGTAGATAACCAACGCTTAGGGGCCATCGGAGCCAGTTATGGAGGGTATTCGGTATTTTATTTGGCAGGAATACACCAAAAACGATTTAAAACTTTTATCGCTCATTGTGGGGTGTTTAACTTGCAAAGTATGTACGGAACCACTGAAGAAATTTTCTTTACCAATAACGAGTTAGGAGGAGCTTATTGGAAAGAAAATAATCCTATAGTGCAGAAGTCATATACTGAATTTAATCCTATCCATTGGGTAAATCGTTGGGATACACCTATACTTATTATCCACGGAGGAAAAGATTACAGAGTACCCAAAGAGCAAGGTTTACAAGCCTTTACTGCTGCACAACTCAGAGGAATAAAGAGTGAATTGCTCTATTTCCCCGATGAAAATCACTGGGTGTTACAACCGCAAAACGGTATGTTTTGGCAACGCAATTTTTTCCGATGGCTCAAGGAGACATTGTAACGTCTGTTTTTGTCTCATTAAGTAGTTTTAAACTGAATGAAATATAGGGATTGAGTTAAAAATACAATAGATGTAAGGTATATGTAGAGTATATTTTTACGTATTGTCTTTTTTTTAGATAAATAATACAGTGTTATTTATTTTGTATTGTTTTTTTGTTATTTTTGCATAAGATTTCGTTTAGTGTTTAAATGAATGTAGGTTATTGTGTGATTTAAAATCAAATACTTAAATTTATGAAAAAAGGACTTGTATTATTTTTCGTTTTACTAACCGCTGTGGTTTGGGGGCAAAAAGACGTTACAGGAGTGGTAAAAGACCAGCAGGGCGTACCCGTTATAGGGGTGAATGTCGTTATCAAAGGAACTAGCAAAGGAGTTTCTACTGATTTTGAAGGTAATTTTGTGTTGTCAGCCAAAGAGGGAAATGTGCTTGTATTTTCGGCAATTGGTTACAAAACGCAGGAGAAAAAGGTGCTGAAAAACGGAGCTTTTATCTCTGTTGTAATGGAAGAAGATTTGATGGAAATAGGCGAGGTGGTTGTCACAGGTTATCAGACAGTTGACCCTACTAAAGTAGCTACTTCCTATACTAAAATTGACATTAAAAACTTTGAGCGAAGAGGAACACCTGATGTTATTTCAGGGATAGAGGGGCTTTCGGCTTCCTTGGTTTTGTCCAACAATCCGAATAACCCGACAGGTTCTAAGGAATTTTCCATTCGTGGGGTTTCTACACTCTCTGGAGATTCTCGTCCGCTTATTGTTTTGGACGGATTTCAATACGGCGGGAGACTTGAAGACATCAATCCGTATGAGGTAGAAAGTATCACCTTGCTTAAAGATGCCGCCTCAGCTTCTATTTATGGAGCAAAATCATCTAACGGAGTAATCGTAATTACAACTCGAAAAGGTAAAGAAGGAAAAACACAAGTGCGTTACACTAGCAACCTTACATTTCAAGATAAAATGGATTTGGGGTATATTATGAATCGGGTTTCTTCGTCTAAATTGGTGGATATTCAGCATCAGTATGCTAAGGAAAATCACAATTTTGTACAAAATTATCAAAAACTTTTTGAAGCGAATAGCCCTTATGCTTCATACTATGCAGCAAATTCAAATCGTGTGTATTATCTTTATGGATTAAAGAAATATGGGTATATTACCGAACAAGATTTTGATGAGCAGATAGCTCAACTTCGCTTGTATGATAACACGAAAGATATTGAGCGTTTGTATTTGCAAAGCCCAATTACTAATCAACAAAACATATCAGTATCAGGTGGTTCAGAAGCATTCAAATATCGAACTTCATTGAACTACACACATAGTTTGAAAGGTGTTAAAAATAATGAGAACCAAAGAGTTATATTTGATTTTATCTCTAATTTGAAATTTAGTCCAAAAGTGAATTTAGATTTTCAAACTAGTTTAACATCAAACAATAATTCTTACAAACTCATAGAAGATCAACAGAAAAGTTTGGAACGAAGCGACATTTTTAAAATTGGTTCATATGACCGCTTTTTTGACGAAAAAGGAAATCCATTATCTGTTTTTAAACCTGGAGGAAATGTAGGGACAAACTCTGGAGGGCTTTTTGGCGGAAAAGACCCTTATGAAATTCAAAGATTGGTTGCTGCAGGGCTTTTGGACGAAACGTATTACCCAGCACTTGACTTTGGTAAATACACAGCTAAAGACAACGATTGGACGGCACACGTTCAAGGGCTTTTGAATATTGAACTTACTGAAGGATTAGTTGCTAAAGTAGGAGGACAATTGAGGAAGAAGGCCTTTAACATAAACAATACATCAGCTGCGGATTCTTGGTATATGAAAAGTCTTATCAATAATACCACACCATTGTCATTCAGTGGAAATGCCAGAGATTTGATAATTCCTTACGGAGCTCGTTTCAGAGAAACTCGTGGAGAATCTATTGATTATTTGTTCCGCACCCAACTTGAATTTAATAGAACATTTGGTGAACATAACATACATTTATTCGCAGGAGCTGAAGCTCAGGAAGACAAAATACAACTAACCAGAATCGATCGTTTAGGATATGACCCTAAGTCAAACTTGTATTTACCTACCGATTATAAAACGTTGCGTGATGATATAAACAATGTTTATCATCCTAACAAAAGAATTGCTAGTGGTATTCATTTTGATGAAGGTTTTGAAGAATTTCAAAATAGATATATTGCCGCGTATTCTAACTTTTCGTACTTATATACTGATAAATATGTACTCTCCGGAAGCATACGTATTGATCAATCCAATCTTTTTGGAACAGATCCTAAATATCGATACAAACCCTTTTGGTCATTGGCAGGACGTTGGCGTTTGGGAGAAGAGGCTTTCCTAAAAGATAAAAATATGAAACTTGATTTACGTGCTTCTTATGGAGTTAATGGAAATATTGCCAATAAATATGGACCTTTTGATATTGCAGAAAAGAGATTCGAGTATCGAGCAGGAGACATCCTCGCTTTAAATATCACAAATTACAAAATCAACAATTTAAGATGGGAAAGGTCAGAAACTGCCAATTTTGGAGCGGATTTGTCTTTTTTCAACAATCGTTTAGAATTAGTATTGGATTATTATCGTAAAAATACAACAGATGCTTTGGCAAAAGTAGATTCCGACCCCACTTTTGGTTCTAATTTTGTTTATCGCAATGATGCCTCTTTAATCAACAATGGGTATGAAGTAATGCTCACTTCTCGAAATATTCGTACACCAGATGTACTTTGGGAGACTCAACTCTTCTTCAGATATAATAAATCAAAGATTACTGAAGCAAGTTTTGATACCAGTACAGGAAGACCACACAATTTTTCTGGAAAAGTACACAATATGAAAGGTAACGAACCTAACTCTTTGTATGTATTTGAGTATGCTGGGGTTAGTGACACTGGAGAAGGTCAAATCCGTAAGGCAGATGGCAGTCTAGTAAAAGTAGAGTATAGTTATAGTACTCCCAGACTTTTCAATTATGATGATTTAAAAGCCGCAGGTACGGTAATACCTAAATATACGGCTTCAATGAATAACAATTTTACTTACAAAGGACTAGGACTTTCTTTTTTATTTGTGTACCAAGGAGGGCACGTTATGCTCAAAGATAGTTATAATGGTTCTCCAACCCAGAATGGGGTTACACTAATGCACAAAGATACTGAAAGAGCTTGGCAAAAACCTGGTGATGAATCTTTTACTGATATTCCTAAACTTAGTTCAGCCTTGTATAGCAGTATAATTAGTGGTTCAACCAAGAATGTGTTACCTGCCGATTTCATTCGATTAAGAGATGTAGTTTTAAGCTATACTCTACCAACAAGCCTCTTAGGTGGGCTTAAAGTCAAAGAATTGACAATAAATATGAGAGCAGGAAATTTATGGCTATGGACTAAAAATAAAGAAGGTATCGACCCTGAAACACAAGGGTTGGGTATCAGAACCCCTCTATTACCCAAAAGTTATACTATGGGAGTTAATCTAATCTTTTAAATCTTGAAGAAATGAAAAAGTTATATTTTTTAAGCATACTGGCAGGAGTTGTAGTTTCCTGCGATAAATATTTGGATATTGAGCCAAAAGGCTCTGTTATTCCTCGTACGGTGGAAGAATACGATTTGCTCCTTAACGGGATACATAGTACTTCTAATGAAGATGTTCTGGCACTTACAGCTGATGATTTTAATCTTTATACTTTCAATTCGTCACAGGCGATAGATGTAAAAAGTCCAGACAACCAAGATTTTCAGTTGTATTCGTGGGGTGATTTTCGGTTTTATAACATAACCTACCCTGTTTCAGCTTGGAACAAATCGTATAGTAATATCTATATCAACAATAAAATCATCAATGAGGTAGTACAATCAGACCCTTCACTGAGCTACAAGGAAGAAGATAAATTTAAAATACAAGCTGAAGCCTATTACAACAGAGCATTGGACTACTTTTTCTTGGCAAACATTTTTGCTAAAGCCTATTCATCTTCAGCTGATAGAGACTTTTCTGTTCCCATAGTTACTAAGGCTGATGTAACACAATATAATTTACCAAGAGCAACAGTTAAAGAGGTTTATGATTTTATTATCAATGATTTAGAAAAATCGTTAGAATATCTTCCTGCTAAATCAAAAGCGCATATTCGTCCGAATATAGGTTCAGGCTATGCGTTGTTGTCAAGAGTATATCTTTACAAGGGAGATTATCAAAATTCGTTAGAATATGCTAATAAAGCAATAGGAATTTCTAATGTTACGTTGCAGGATTATGTAAATTTTGATGAAACAAAAATGGAAGAAGCTTATAGCTTTGAACAATATTCCATTCGCTATTTTGGTGCAACTGCAGGTTATGGAGGTAGTTTATCTAATAATTTGAAAACTGTTTTAAGCACTACGGACGATGCCCGTTATTACAAGTTCTATGAGGTTGATCCAAACTATGGTGAGGGAAGAATATCCTACCAAGTTACACCCAATGCGGCTCCTTCTGTGGGTGAAATGTACATAACTCGTGCTGAATGCTATGCTCGTTTGGGTAAAAAAGATTTGGCAATCGCCGATTTGAATACGTTACGCGAAAAACGCCTTAAAAATTACACACCTTTGCAATCTGCTGATTTTTCGTCAGATAAAGATTTGATAAAATTCTGTTTGGAGGAACGAAGACGAGAAACTTTCCAATCACATTTACGCCTGTTTGATGTGAAGCGAATGAATTTGGAGCCTGATTTTGCAACCACACTTGTAAAGGAATTTCAGGGAGAAACTTACAAGGCTGAACCAAATTCAGGCAAGTTGGTGCTACCTATTCCTGCACAAGTAATGAAATTCAACCCTTCTTGGGAAGGATAATTAATTTATGTGATGAAAAAAATAAGCATACTTTTGGCTTTTACTATGGTAATTAGCTGTGGTACGCCAGATAAAAAAGGTAATTTACTTTCGGGAAAAGTTTCAGGAGAAGCCAATAATAATTTGTCGGTTAATTTGCCTATTGACGGGAAATATTTTGCAGGGAATAATCAGCAAATCAACATTAAAAAAGACGGAAGTTATTCTGTTGAAATTCCTGAGGGAACAATTGGAATGGCTTTTTTACATAATCACTTTGTTCCAGCCTATTTGTTTGTAGATAAGCAAGAACAATATGTTGTGGATTTTCAGGGTGAAGAAGTTACTTACGACTCCGATAATCAAAAGATGTTTCAATTGTTCAATGATTTGGAATTGTTTGCTGATGTTCGCAGCACAGTAGATGTGGAAAAGCACACGGACTTGGAGAGTAAAGTCAAGTATTATTCCA
The DNA here is from genome assembly GCF_002302565.1 of Capnocytophaga canimorsus. Lineage (NCBI taxonomy): Bacteria > Pseudomonadati > Bacteroidota > Flavobacteriia > Flavobacteriales > Flavobacteriaceae > Capnocytophaga > Capnocytophaga canimorsus. The sequence continues at coordinate 120,491 of NZ_CP022382.1, forward strand.
AATTATTGCAACGAAGAAAAGAAATTCTGGATAAAGCTCGTGAAGAATTGCAACTTTCTAAAGAGGCTTATGAAAAGTTGAAAAATCTGGTAGAATTAAAAGTAGCTGACTTGCAATCTGCTGATTTTTTCTTTACATTCCGACTTTTTTACGAACAAACTCCCGAAAAAAACAAGGAATTTGCCAATGTATATTTGAATTCTTGGGAAGAAATTTATGAAAAAGCCTTTCAAAATCCAGATTTATTGGCGTACGATGGACAAACTGCCTTTCTTTCGCGTTACAGAATGTTACAAGATATTAAAAATACAGGAACTTTGCAGTTTGAATCATCTGAAAAGCCTTATTTCATTCGTGAAATTGATTTTTTTCGAACAAATTTACCTCAAAATTTAGTTGAGTATGCTTGGGCAAATACAATGTACGAAGGGCTGATGCAAGGAAATTTTGAAAAAGAATGGATTACTAATTTTGAAGAATTCAAAACACAATTTCCGAGTAGCAAACTCACGGATTTGCTTATTCCTTATGTAAATAAAGTTGTTGAATATCACAATAGTGAGAAAGGTTTTTCTGTGAATTTTGTGGAAAATTATCAAAATATTAACTCTTTAGATGAACTTTTTGCAAAATATCAAGGAAAAGTGCTTTACATTGATATTTGGGCGACTTGGTGTGTGCCTTGCCGTAAAGAATTACAATATTCTAAGGAAAATCATTCTACTTTGGAAACAATGGGCGTGATTCCTGTTTATCTCTCGATTGATAAAAATAGTTCTGATAATCAATGGAAAACGATGATTAAAAATCTGAAATTGGAAGGTGTTCATATCAGAGCCAACGAAGCATTTCAAAAGGAATTGGGCGAGTTTGTTAAGGCAATTCCTCACTATATCATAGTTGGGAAAGATGGTAAAATTAAAGAGAAGTCCGCCAAACGTCCTAGTGATAAAAGTCAACTTTTTGAGCAATTAAAAAACTATATTTAAACCATTTGACCTTTTTAATCTGTTGATTTCAAAGAACAAAGGAAAAGTTTTAAACTTTTCCTTTGTTCTTTATCTTTGTGTAGGAGATATTTTAAAATATACAAAATACTTATAAAGTCGCCTCTTGGTAGATTTTAGGGCATCTCCACCACTTGCTTGAACAGAATTTTCTACATTGAGAACAATTCTGTCCACTTTTTGTTCTACAAGTTTTTTACGACCTTCAACAGTTACGGCTTCCATCTGAATAGACTCATCAATTTTTATAACTCCTAAATCAGTATTTTTGGAAAGTGATACATTTTTGCTGAAAAGTTCCGTTCCGAATTGTTCTAAAATGAGGGTGTAATTGCCTTTCGGGATTTTCACCAAAAATTTGCCCGAAACATCAGTAAGTGTTCTGTGTACGGGTTTTCCGTCTTTCTTTAAGATGACATTCAGAAACTCAGCGGGTTTTTGCTGTTGATTTTTCACTTCTCCCGAAAGAGTGATTTCTTGAGAGTAAAGAACAGTAGCAAAAAGTAAACATAAAAAGGATAACGTGGTTTTCATATGATATTGATTATTGGTTTCTACCCTTAAAGACGTATGAAAGAAAAAAATGTTACAAAAACAGAAAAATGCTGTTTTAAAAGGAATGGAGTGAACATTTTCAAAATCAAAAAGGATTAGTGAACGGTTATTTTTTTTAGTTTTATGGCAAAATCCAAATTTATGTTTTGTTATTTAAGAAGAATCAATTACTTTTGCCAAATGATGAAAATGATGCGAATTATAGTTATAGGACTCTTTAGTGTGCTGTTGCTGAGCTCTTGTGGAGAGTATCAGAAAGCGCTCAAGTCCGATGATGCCAAAGTAAAATATACAATGGCTGAAGATTTATATAATAAAAAACAATACCGAAAAGCCATTCGCTTGTTTGAACAAGCTTTACCTCATTATGTAGGTAAGCCTCAAGGAGAAAGATTAGTTTATATGTTTGCTGATTCGTATTACAAAACCAAACAATATTCGTTGGCAACGTATCAGTATGAACGTATGCAAAAACTTTATCCCAAAAGCCAAAAGGTAGAAGAGGCTGCTTTTTTGGAAGCAAAGACCTTGTATTTAGAAACCCCTATTTATAGTGTTGACCAAACAGCTACATACAAGGCTATTGAGAAGTTACAATATTTTTTGGACAGATACCCAAGTGGTGAGTATTCGATAGAGGCAAACGAGATGACTTTGGAACTTCTGATTCGTCTGCAACGCAAGGACTTCGAAATTGCTAAGCAATATAGTCGCATACGTGATTATCAAGCAGCGATAAAGGCTTTGGACAATTTTTTGTCAGACAATCCTGGCTCTGTATTCAAAGAAGAAGCCCTTTATATACGCTTACATTCAGCTTATGAATGGGCAATAAATAGCGTTGAAGAGAAAAAAGCATCTCGCTTAAAAATGGCTAAGGAAGCCTATGACAATTTGTTACGTGCTTTTCCTGAAACGCAATACCGAAAAGAAGCTGAAAAAATGCTTCAAAAAATAGAAACTTCATTAAAAGAAATGATATAATTTACCATAATTATGAGTGATTTGAAAAGGATAGATGCACCCACATCAACCATTACTTACAACAGAAATGCTATAGATGCTTCAACTAATAACATCTATGAGGCTATTTCTATAATAGCCAAACGTGCTACTCAAATCAATTCTGAAATTAAAAAAGAATTGGTGGAAAAACTAGATGAGTTTGCTACTAATAACGATAGTTTGGAGGAAATTTTTGAAAATAAAGAACAAATAGAAGTTTCTAAATACTATGAGAAACTCCCTAAACCTCAAGCTATTGCGGTAAAGGAGTGGTTAGAAGGTAAGATTTACTATCGCGAAACGAATTCTTAACGTTAAGGTTCAATAATGTCCGTTTTAGCAGGAAAACATATCGTTTTAGGTGTAACAGGCGGTATAGCGGCTTATAAAACGGCGCATTTGGTTCGTTTGTTAGTCAAAAAACAAGCCAAAGTCAAGGTGGTATTAACGCAAAGTGCTACGCAATTTGTTACCCCTTTGACTTTGGCTACGCTTTCTAAAAATCAGGTATATACCACTTTTTCTTCGGCTGACGGCAATTGGAATAATCACGTTGAACTTGCACTTTGGGCAGATATGATGCTCATTGCACCAGTAACGGCGAATACATTGGCAAAAATGGCCAATGGGCAATGTAATAATTTGCTGTTGGCAACTTATTTTTCTGCCAAATCACCTGTATTTGTAGCTCCAGCTATGGATTTAGATATGTATGCACATCCTACGGTGGCTGAAAATCTTAAAAAAATACAATCTTTTAAAAATCGGGTAATTCCTGCCGAAAAAGGAGAACTTGCCAGTGGCTTGGTGGGCGAGGGGCGTATGGCATCACCCGAAACCATCGTTCAATTTTTAGAAGATTCTTTTAACCAAAAGCTACCTCTTGTGGGGAAACGATTTTTGATAACGGCAGGACCTACTTATGAAGCTATAGACCCTGTTCGTTTTATAGGCAATTTTTCTACTGGGAAAATGGGAATTGCTTTAGCTAATGAAGTTAGCCGACAAGGAGGCGAGGTGGATTTGGTGCTTGGACCTACTTCAGAAAAAAATATAGATGAAAAAATTCGAGTACATCGTGTGATTAGTGCTCAACAAATGTACCAAGCTACCATAAGTCGATTTGATAAGACTGATGTGGCTATTCTTTCGGCAGCAGTTGCCGATTACACTCCCTTGACGAAAGCTTCTGAAAAAATCAAAAAGAAGGAAGGCGGTTTAAATATAGCTTTAATTCCTACAAAAGATATATTGGCTACCTTAGGAGAAATGAAGAAAAATCAGTGTTTGGTAGGGTTTGCTTTGGAAACACATAACGAATTGGAAAATGCCAAGCAAAAATTGCAACGTAAGAATTTAGATGCCATTGTGCTTAATTCGCTCAATGATGAAGGAGCAGGTTTTGGTACTGACACCAATAAGATTACTTTTATTACGCCTCAAAACCAAATTACATTTGCCTTGAAGTCAAAAACAGAAGTTGCTAAGGATATTATACAGCAAATCTTACAAATTCTTTGAAAATAATTCAAAAAATAAAATTCTGATTATTCGTGTTTTATGTTTTTTTTGAAGAAAAAAAAATATTTTTTTGAATAAAAATTTGTGAGTTTAAAAAATAATTGTACTTTTGCAACCGCATTAAAGAATTAAGAAATGATGGCCCGTTCGTCTAGGGGTTAGGACGCAAGATTTTCATTCTTGAAACAGGGGTTCGATTCCCCTACGGGCTACAGGTTTTGATTAATAGTTCTATTTAAGGTTTAGAGATTAAGAGGTTTGGCCCGTTCGTCTAGGGGTTAGGACGCAAGATTTTCATTCTTGAAACAGGGGTTCGATTCCCCTACGGGCTACAAAGAAAGAAATACGTGATTTTATATCACCTCTGTAGAATTTAAAAAGAATAACGAAAAAATGGCAAACCATAAGTCAGCATTAAAAAGAATTAGAAGAAATGAGGCGGCTCGCCTACGTAATCGTTATCAGCACAAAACTGCTCGTAACGCTGTTAGAAAATTACGTGCATTAGAAGACGTAAACCAAGCCAAAGAGCTACTTCCAAAAGTAGTTTCTATGATTGATAAGTTAGCTAAGAAAAATATTATTCACGTGAATAAAGCAGCTAACCTTAAGAGTAGCTTGGCTAAACATATCAACAAGTTAGCTCAATAATTTATAGGTTATTACAAATTTTGTTTTGAAAGTCAGGCTTATTTATAAGTCTGACTTTCTTTTTATTATATTTGTGTTTGTAAAACGGATTGTCAGACAAATGAAAATAGTATATATTACCATAATATCGTTCTTACTTTTGTTAGGATGTAATAATACCTCTTCTAATGCAAATCAAGATCGAAAAATAAAACCTAAAACTGTTGAATTTGAGGAGTTTAAAATCCCTAATCTTACCGAAAAAGCTTTAGATGATGTTCAGCAATGGAAGTCTTTTCGTTCTTTGGTACAGGTCATTATCAATGTATCACCTCATAAGGTAAAAAATGCGGACAAACTAGTAGCCGATAGCACTGAAAACTTACTGATATATAAACGATTTTCTGTTTCTGATAAAAAAAATGTACTTCAAAATATGTCAATTGACAGAGATTGGCGCACTACAGGCAAGGTAAAAGATACCATTTTCCGATTGCAAAAACTAAAGTTAGGGGAGGCTTCAGTGACTTGGAACAATTATTTGATTAAAGAAGTACCTTATACTTTTTCCATATTTGTAAAGCCTAACGACTATAAAAAATTTGCAGTTGAGATTGGTTTAAACAATCAAAAACAATTGGAACATATTTTTAGTTTAGAAACCGATTCGGCAGTTCAAACCTCACCAAATTCAAAAATAATTCCTCTAGAAGACAATTGGAAAGAAATTCAGTTGGTTTTTACTCCTCAACAAGAGGAAAGTTATGGTATAAAAATGTATTATGATGAGGACGCTCAGGTTAGCGAGAGTATATTGTTTTATCGTCCTACTTTGCAAGTAAAAGCTAAGGATTTGCAAAAAATAAAAAAATCTTCAGCTAAAATTGTTAAAGATGAGCTAGGAACAGAAAGTTCTTATGCAACTATTTTATTTTGGATGAAGCAGATAGAAAATGAAATTAGACACCTTATTGAGGCTGATGATTACCCCGAGAAGGTAAATCACCCAATGATAAAATCACGATTTCATCTGCTTTATACTCAAGTTCGCGAACTTTGTGATAATCTGCAAAATAATCCAGCATTTAATGAAACTCAAGTAAAAGGAAAAATAGCAGAAATTCAACATAATTTTAACACTATAATTCTGAAAGTAAATAAAATATACGAAAGCACTCTTGACCAAAGAATGCAAGAGGTACAAAAGGGTAGAGATTCTTTAATGTAACCGCTTTTAAAAGTGACTAAAGCCATTGTTTTATCATCGATTAAATATAGTGATAATAGCTTGATAGTGAGGTGTTTCACTGAAGATTTTGGTATCAGAAGTTATATGCTTAAAGGCGTACTCAGTCCGCGAAAAAAAGGAATATCTCCTGCTTATTTCCAGTCTTTTAACCAGTTAGAAATTGTAGAAAATCCGAAATCAATGGGCGGATTGTTTTACATAAAAGAAGTTAAGCTAGGGTATAGTTACCAGACGTTGCATACAGATGTGCGTAAAAGTGCAGTGATTTTATTTTTATCAGAAGTGTGTAATGATGTTTGTAATGTGGAGCATCCAGATGCAGATTTGTATTATTTTTTAGAAAATACGATTTGTTTTTTTGACCAAAATTTCTTTGAACCTAATTTTCATTTAAAATTTTTGTTGGAATTGACTGCTTATTTGGGTTTTTATCCAGATAAAAATGATATTGAAAATGCTTTGTTTTTCAATTTGGAAGAAGGCATATTTTCGGATCATTGCCCAACTGCTAATTACATTTCGGGAGAAGAATTATTGCTTTTTAAAAGAATATTACAAGCCTCATACACTGATTTATCTTCCATTTTGATAAACAGAAACGACAGAAATCAACTTCTTTTACATATTTTAAGGTATTATCAATGGCATTTTCCAGGATTTAAGCACAAAAAATCGTTAGATGTACTTCAAATGTTATTTTTGTAAAAAAAGATTTTTTTATCTTAATAAATTTGTTTTCATTCATTCATATTCTTGATGAGCTTAGAAATCTTTTTCTTTTTTAAGAAAAAAATTGATTTTTTTTCGTCTCAATATTTTTAATTTTATGTTTATTTGTCTATTTTTTAGAAAAATTTTAAGTTTTTTGTTTGTTTTTTTAACAAATAAAAGAGTATGTTTGCCATGAGGTTAAAAATTATTCAAGCTATGAATGTTGTTTCTTGGATTATTATAGGTCTTATAGCGGCATTTTTGATGAGAATTATTGCGCTAAAGAAAGAGCCAGGCGGCTTTTGGGTTTCGACTATGATTGGTTTATCGGGAGCCATAATAGGAGGTTTTTTGGGAAATATGCTTCAAGTTTTGAAATATTCAGATAGTTTTTGGAGTTTCAAAGATTGGACTTTTGCTTTCTTAGGAAGTTTTACCTTACTGGTAGCTTGGAAAATCTTTTTAGGATGGCAACATAAAACATAGTAAATTTTTCATAAAATGTTTTTTGGAGGGAAATTTTCGTAATTTACGAAAATTTCCCTTTTTGTATGTGCATAATGAAGGCTTTTTTAGTTTAAAACGAAATAAGTGTTTGATAATTAATTGTCAAAATAATTTTACAATCATACGGCTCGAATAATAAAAGGAGCCTAAAAAAACACTAACTTTGCCACGTTTGTAAACGCACTAGTTTTTAGCATCAGCATACGCTATAAATATGGAAAACAAAATTGAAGTTCAGGGGGCAAGAGCTCACAACCTTAAAAATATAGACATTGACATTCCCAGAGAGCAACTCGTGGTAATTACAGGACTTTCAGGAAGCGGGAAATCATCACTTGCTTTTGACACCATTTATGCCGAAGGACAACGACGCTATATTGAAACTTTTTCAGCATACGCAAGGCAGTTCTTAGGAGGGCTTGAACGACCTGATGTTGATAAAATCGACGGACTTTCGCCAGTTATCGCCATCGAACAGAAAACAACTTCCAAATCGCCCCGCTCTACTGTGGGAACAATAACCGAAATTTACGACTTTTTGAGGCTTCTTTTCGCTCGTGCATCCGATGCGTACAGCTACAAAACGGGCGAAAAAATGGTAAGTTATAGCGATGCTCAAATTCAGGAACTTATCACAGAAAAATATCACGAAAAAAGGATAAATATTCTCGCTCCAGTGGTGCAATCACGTAAAGGACATTATCGCGAACTTTTCGAACAAATTGCTAAACAAGGATTTGTAAAAGTGCGTACCAATGGCGAAATTCGGGATATTGAAAAAGGAATGAAACTCGACCGCTACAAAACGCACGATATTGAAATAGTGGTCGATAGACTTCTTATCGATTCAAATAAAGACACCCAAAGCCGATTACAGGAATCTATAAAAGTAGCAATGCAATACGGCGACGGAGTGCTGATGGTTTTAGACCAAGAAACGGAAAAAGTTCAGTTTTTCAGTCGTAATTTGATGTGTCCAAGTACGGGAATTTCGTATCCGATGCCCGAACCCAACACATTTTCGTTCAATTCGCCCAAAGGAATGTGTCCGCATTGCAACGGATTAGGAGAAGTGCAGGAAGTAAATCTTTCCAAAATCATTCCTAATCCAAAGATGTCTATAAAAAATGGGGCTATCGTTGCCATAGGCGAACAAAAAAACACTTGGATATTTAAGCAACTTGAAATTATCCTTCACAAATTCGGTGCAAAACTATCTGATAATGTAGAAGACCTTCCGCAAGAAGCCATCGATATCATTCTATACGGAGCAAAAGAAAAATATGCCGTAAAATCAGACGTTTTAGGAATAACAAGAGAATATGAAATTGATTTTGAAGGAATTGTAAACTTCATAAAGAATCAGCACGACAATTCCGATTCTGTTTCCATCAAAAGATGGGCTTCCGACTTTATGGATACGCTTCCTTGTCCTGAATGTGAAGGAACTCGCATTCGCAAAGAGGCTCTTTTCTTCAAAATAAACGAGAAAAACATCGCCGAGCTTTCCAAAATGGATATTTTAGAGCTTTCGGACTGGTTTGCTGTTCTTCCTGAAAAAATCTCGGAAAAACAACAGAAAATTGCATCGGAAATTATCAAAGAAATAAGCACACGATTGCAATTTCTGGTAGATGTAGGTTTGACATATCTTTCCCTTAGCCGAAGTTCAAAATCGTTATCAGGCGGGGAGGCTCAGCGGATTCGTTTGGCTACCCAAATCGGTTCGCAACTAACGGGCGTACTTTACATCTTGGACGAACCCAGCATTGGGTTACATCAACGAGATAACAAACGACTTATCAACTCATTAAAAGCTCTTCGCGACATCGGAAACTCAGTTATTGTAGTGGAACACGACGAAGAAATGATTCTGGAAGCCGACTATGTAATTGATATAGGACCAAAAGCGGGAAAAAATGGCGGTGAAATTATTTTTCAGGGTACTCCAAAGCAAATGATGGCTTCAAGCACCATTACTGCTGACTATATTAGCGGACGAAAACAAATAAATACCTCCAAAGAACGCAGAAAAGGTAACGGTAAGGAAATTATTTTGCGTGGTTGTACAGGAAATAACCTCAAAAATGTGTCGGTAACTTTTCCTCTGGGGAAAATGATTGGCGTAACGGGGGTTTCGGGTAGCGGAAAGTCTACTTTGATAAATGAAACACTTTATCCGATTTTGAATGCTCATTTTTTCAATGCGGTAAGGAAACCTATGCCTTATGAAAGTATCGAAGGGCTTGAAAACATTGATAAAGTAATTGCCATAGACCAGTCGCCTATCGGAAGAACGCCTCGTTCCAACCCTGCAACCTATACGGGAGTTTTTAGTGAAATCCGCACTCTTTTTACACAGACGCCAGAGGCTATGATACGCGGATACAAACCGGGTAGATTCAGCTTTAACGTGAAAGGCGGTAGGTGCGAAACGTGCGAAGGTTCAGGTCTGAAAGTTATCGAAATGAACTTTTTACCAGACGTTTATGTGGAGTGCGAAACTTGCAAAGGAAAACGTTTTAACCGAGAAACACTCGAAGTTCGTTACAAAGGAAAATCTATAGCCGATATTTTGGATATGACTATCTCGGAAAGTGTTGTTTTTTTTGAAAATATCCCTAAAATACATCGAAAATTAAAAACTATTGAAGAAGTAGGACTCGGATACATCACTTTGGGACAACAATCAACTACACTTTCGGGTGGAGAAGCTCAACGAGTGAAATTGGCCACAGAACTTTCAAAAAAGGATACTGGAAATACGTTTTATATTCTCGATGAACCTACTACGGGCTTACATTTTGAAGATGTGAAAGTACTTTTAGACGTTTTGGATAAATTGGTCGATAAAGGAAATACCGTGCTTGTCATCGAACATAATATTGACGTTATTAAGAAAGTAGACTACATCATCGATATAGGTTATGAAGGCGGAAAAGGTGGCGGTGAAGTTGTCGCTTCTGGAACACCTGAGGAAGTAGCAAAAGACAAAAAAAGTTTTACGGCTGAATTTTTGAAATAGCAAAAGCATTATTTTATGAAGGTAAAGGAAATTATATGGCAAATAGAACAATTAAGCCCATTGGCGTATGCTGAGAGTTTTGATAATGTAGGCTTATTGGTGGGAAACCCTGAAATGTCCGTTACGGGTATTCTTTTGACTTTGGATACTCTTGAAAGTGTTGTTGATGAGGCAATTGAAAAGCAATGCAACTTTATTGTTAGTTTCCATCCTATTATTTTCAATGGGCTTAAAAGTCTTACAGGTAAAAATTATATCGAACGGGTGGTAATCAAGGCGTTACGTCACGATATTGCTATTTATAGTATGCACACTGCGTTAGATAATAGCTATTTTGGGGTTAATGCCAGTATTTGCGATGCTTTACAGATAAAAAACAGAAGCATTTTAATTCCGCAGAAACATCCGATACGTAAACTCATAACCTATGTTCCTCAACAAGCCGCTGACACTTTAAGACAAGCCTTATTCGATGCTGGAGCAGGAAACATAGGTAATTATGCGAATTGTAGCTTCAATTTGGAAGGCATAGGTACTTTCAAAGGTAATGAAATATCCAATCCAACTGTGGGAGAACCTTTGATGCTTCAAAATCAGCCAGAAACACAAATTAGTGTTATTTTTCCAAAACATTTGCAAAAACAGATTCTAAAAACGCTTTTCGAAGTACATCCGTATGAGGAAGTTGCCTATGAAATTCATATTTTAGAAAATGATCATCAGTTTATCGGTTTAGGAATGATTGGTGAGTTGGAAAAACCAATGGCAGAGACTGATTTTTTACAATTTTTGAAAGAGAAATTGCCCACACAATGTATCCGACATTCTCATTTTACAGGGAAAACCATTCATAAAGTTGCCGTATTAGGCGGAAGTGGTGCTTTTGCTATCGATGTGGCTAAAGCGGCTCAAGCTGATGCCTTTGTTAGTGCCGATTTCAAATATCACGACTTTTTTAGGGCAGAAAATCAGCTGCTATTGGCAGATGTTGGGCATTTTGAAAGTGAACAATTCATAAAAATACTTTTATTTGAATATCTTACAAAAAAAATTCCTAATTTTGCCGTGATTATTTCGCAAATAGATACGAATCCTATCAAGTATTATTAAAAAGATATGACAAAAAGAACAGAAGTTACCGTTGAAGAAAAATTAAGAACTTTGTATGATTTGCAATTGATTGATTCGCAAATTGATGAATTGCAAAATGTACGAGGAGAATTACCCTTAGAGGTACAAGACCTTGAAGATGAGGTAGAAGGATTAACCAATCGTTTGAGCAAGTTTAAAGAAGAATTAGAGTATTTGCAAACGGAAGTAACTAACAAAAAAAATGTTATTGAAGAAGCCAAAGCACTCATTAAGAAATACAACGAACAGCAGAAAAATGTTCGAAACAATCGTGAATATAATTCGATAACTAAAGAAATAGAGTTTCAAGAGCTTGAAATCCAGTTGGCTGAGAAACGTATTAAAGAGTTCAAAGCCCAAATGGAGCACAAAAAAGAAGTAATCAAACAAGTGGAAGACCGCAAAGAGCAACGCGAAACACACTTAAAACATAAAAAAGAGGAATTGGATTCTATTTTGGCAGAGACTCAAAAAGAGGAAGATTTTTTACGTGAAAAATCGGCTGAATATGCTTCAAAAATAGAAGATCGCTTGTTAAATGCTTATCGCAGAATACGTTCAAGTGTGGTAAATCGTTTGGCAATTGTTCCTGTTGAGCGTGGGGCTTCTGGAGGGTCGTTTTTTACTATTCCGCCACAAGTACAAATGGAAATTGCAGCTCGTAAAAAAATCATTACCGATGAACATAGCGGACGTATTTTGGTAGATGCGGCTCTTGCTGAGGAAGAAAGAGAAAAGATGAATGACCTTTTCAATAGTATTAAGTAGTTTCATAATTATTTGAAATTTTGATTTTTGAAATGCCGTTGGTGGGTTACCTTACGGCATTTTTTATATAAATAACTAAATAAACGAATTGATGAATAAAATCAATCAGAATTCCAACACCTTTAGAGCTAATCAATTACAAGCCTTTGAGCGTCTGCTAGATATTATGGACGATTTGCGTGAGAAATGCCCTTGGGATAAAAAACAAACTTTCCAATCGCTTCGGCATTTGACCATTGAGGAAACCTACGAACTAGGTGATGCTATTTTAGACAATAATTTGGAAGAAATCAAAAGAGAATTGGGTGATTTATTGCTTCATATTGTCTTTTATGCTAAAATCGGTAGTGAAACTAACGATTTTGATATTGCTCATGTTGCTCATAGTGTTTGTGATAAACTCATCGAAAGGCATCCTCATATTTATGGTAATGTAAAGGTTGAAAATGAAGAAGACGTAAAGCGAAATTGGGAAAAAATTAAACTTAAAGAAGGGAAAAAAAGTGTTTTGCAGGGGGTACCTAAAAGTTTACCTGCTTTAGTTAAAGCCTCTCGCATACAAGATAAAGCCGCAGGAGTGGGGTTTGATTGGGATTCCAAAGAAGGGGTTTTTGATAAGATTAAGGAGGAAATCGATGAGCTTCATCGTGAAATAGCGCTCAAAAATACCGAAAATATCGAAAAAGAGTTTGGTGATGTGCTTTTCAGCTTGATAAACTACGCTCGTTTCTTAAAAATCAATCCTGAGGATGCTCTCGAAAAGACGAATAAAAAATTCATTAAACGATTTCAGTATCTGGAAGAAAAAGCTCAACAACAGGGCAAAGCTCTAAAAGATATGACCTTAAGCGAAATGGAGGCTTTTTGGCAAGAAGCAAAAACGTTTGATAATTGTTAATTTTTTAGTATCGATGTATCCTTATCACAATAAAATCAAACAACGTATAAAAAACGGAGAGCTAGTAAAGTATGAATATGTGGCTAGTTATAAGCATATTAGCCCTTGTTTATTATTGTATTTCAATACTGAGCCTTATGTTCGCCCCATTCGTGAGCATCGCTTTGCGGAATATCAACCGATTTTGGAGGCTTGGAGCAAGGGCGAAGTTTTTTAGATTGGGAAAAATGTTTACCTTTGGAAGGTGTAACGCTTTTATTATTTATGTCAGTTTTTCGGTTAACTATTCTTCGGGAAAATGTAAAAATAGCTTTTGGTTCAATAAAAAGTCAATGGTTACGAACTATACTAACGGTGCTTATTATAGCCATTGGTATCACCGCTTTGGTAAGTATTTTGAGTGTAATTTCGGCACTTAGCAATACGCTCGAAAGCGATTTTTCGGCTATGGGTGCCAATACGTTTTCAGTGAATCGTTATGGAACAACAACTCGGGCAGAAGGTAGTGGTAAAAAACAAAAAATCAATCCTTTAATAACGTATCACGAGGCTTTAAACTTTAAGGAAGGAATGCGACAAAATCCGTTTGCTTCTACCAGTATTTCTTTTTTTGCAGCTTCGGGAGTAGAGGCAAAGTACGAAAATCAAAAAACCGATCCCGAAGTACGTGTTTTTGGAGTAGATGAAAATTACATATTTAACTCAGGCTTAGAAATTGAGAAAGGTAGGAATTTTACCGATTTGGATATTATTAACAATGCCAATGTATGTGTGATAGGAGCCGATTTTACTAAAAAATTATTGCGGGATATAAATCCGATAGGTAAGGTTATCAGCCTTAGAGGAAGAAAATTTACAATTATCGGTTTGCTCAAATCACAGGGTTCTACCTTTGGAAATGCTCAAGATTATCAAGTATTGATACCGCTAAATACGGCTCGGGCTGTGTTTACAGAGGCAAATCCTAATTTTAATATTAAAGTAAAGGTAGATGACAAACAAAAAATGGAAGGGGTAATTGATGACGCTCAACTGCTGATGCGTAACATACGCAGGCTACCCCCTTCACAAGAAAATAATTTTGCTATTGGGCGCAATGACGATTTGTTGGGGCGTATAGCCTCCATTACTGGAGGTATTACCATTGCTGGATTTATCATCGGTTTGATTACTATTTTTGGTTCTTCCATCGCATTGCTCAACATTATGTTGGTGTCGGTTACTGAAAGAACTAAAGAAATAGGCATTCGTAAGGCTCTTGGAGCACATAGAAAAGCAATTATCCTACAGTTTTTTACCGAAACAATGATTATAGCTCAATTAGGCGGATTTACAGGGATTTTAATCGGAACTGGATTAGGTTTTTTGATTTCTCAATTAGCTGATTTTAAGTTTATAATACCTTGGAGTGCTATATTTATTGCGGTTATAATTGCTGTTTTGGTAGCTCTTATTTCTGGGCTTTATCCTGCTATAAAGGCTTCAAAGTTAGACCCCGTAGAAGCATTGCGTTATGAGTAATTTACTAATTTTTGACGGAGATTGTTTATTTTGTAATCGGATAGCGCTATTCTTAGCAAAATCTGATAAGCAAAATCGTTTTAAATTTACACCTCATACTTCCAGTATCAGCCAAAAAATCCTTAAAGAGAATCATTTAGAGGAAGTGATAGCACAAACGGTAGTGGTTAAAATTGACCGCCAGTTTTATTTCAAATCTGAAGCTGTATATCATTTTTTAAAAACGGCTCAATTGTTTCCGTGGCTTCGTTTTTTGATTTACTTGACACCCCGTGTTATAGCTAATGTAATTTATGATTTTATTGCTCGTAGGCGAAAGAAAATCGTTAAGTCGTGTCCCACTCCTGATGCTTATATTCGAAAAAAATTCGTTTAAAAAAATCAATAAAATGCTTAATCATAATCTTTTAGAGGAGGAAGTGCAACATTTCATAGCGACCTATCCGCATACTGATTTTACTCAATTATTGTTCCAACAAAATGTTTTTGAGAAGATAGATAATAAAGAATTGGTTCAGCAGCTAAAAGGGAGAAGCATTGCTCAAAAGAAATTTCCTTTTTTGCTTAAGGAGCGTATTTTATTTCCGCCACATTTGAATTTGGAACAAGCCTCTTCGCAAGTTACGGCTATTTTTAAATCGAAGGACTTGAAAGGTGATTCCTTTTTGGATTTGACTTGCGGATTAGGAATTGATGCTTTTTTTCTCTCTCAAAACTTTCAAGAAGTGTTTTTAGTGGAACAAAACGAGTCTTTATTGGCTTTGGTAGCACATAATTGGCAGGTTTTGGGTAGAAAAGCCAATTTTTATAATGAACAATTATCTGTATTTTTAGCAAGAAACCGGCAGAAATACAGCCTAATTTATATAGACCCAGCACGACGCGATACCAATAATCGAAAACAATTTTTGCTTGAAGTCTTGTCGCCTAATATATTACAAATACAAGAAGATTTATTGGCTATTTCGGATAAGGTTATGATAAAACTATCTCCGTTAATTGATTTAAAATACTTACTTTCAGTACTTAAATTGGTACAACGTGTTGATATTTTGTCGGTTAAAAATGAAGTAAAAGAGATAGTGGTGGTGCAAAATCGTGATTTGCCTGAAAATGAATATGATGTGTTTTGCCGATGTTTTAATTTGGAAACCACTCAGCCCTCTTTTGAGTTTTATTTTTCGGAGTTATTGGTTGAAAATGTGAGTTATGCTGAGCCTAAAACATATCTTTATCTGCCTAATAACGCCGTATTGAAATCAGGAGCTTTTAATTTGATAGCTCACAAATTTGGATTGGAAAAGTTGCATCCTAATACGCATTTGTACACTTCAGAGCAACATCGAGAGGATTTTCCTGGTCGAGTGTTGAAAATCAATGTAATCAATCCGAAAACGATTAAAAAAGGAGAATCGTATAACATCATCAGTAAAAATTATCCGCTTTCTACCGAAGCCATCAAAAAGAAATACAAAATTAAAGAAGGAGGGGATAAGTACCTTATTTTTACCCAAACCATAGGCGGAAAAGTTATTTTACAATCAGAATGATGTATTTAGTAGGAAAAATGATACATTTGTATTCCGAAAAATATAGGTAAAGGTTATGAAGTATTACATTATAGCAGGGGAGGCTTCAGGAGATTTACACGCCGCTAATTTGATGAAAGCCATTTTAGAGGAAGACCCACAAGCAGAGTTTCGTTCCTGGGGAGGCGATCGTATGGCGCAAGTGGGAGGGGTGTTAGTTAAGCATTATCGTGACCTTGCCTTTATGGGATTTGCCGAAGTACTGATGAATTTGCCTACCATTTTAAAAAATTTGGATTTTTGTAAAAAGGATATTACTCATTTTCAGCCTGATGCTATTGTGTTTGTTGATTATCCAGGTTTTAATTTGCGTATTGCTGCTTGGGCAAAAAAACAAGGTTTCGCCACACATTATTACATTTCACCACAGATATGGGCTTGGAAAGAAAGCCGAATTAAGCAAATTCGCAGGGATATTGACCAAATGTATGTCATTTTGCCCTTCGAAAAGGATTTTTATGAGCAAAAGCATCATTTTCCGGTGCATTTTGTTGGGCATCCGCTGCTTGATGCCATTTCGCAACGTATTCCAATTGATGCTGATACTTTTAAGAAAGAAAACGGTTTAGATGCTCGTCCTATTATCGCATTGCTTCCGGGGAGTCGTAAACAAGAGATTGCTAAGATGTTACAAGTGATGCTTTCGGTGGTGGATTATTATCTTGATTATCAATTTGTCATTGCTGGAGCGCCTTCGCAGGAATACGATTTTTATAAGTCTTTTATAAATAGGAATGTGCATTTTTTGAGTGGAAAAACTTACGATTTACTTTCCGTTGCCCAAGCCGCCTTAGTCACAAGCGGAACAGCAACCCTCGAAACGGCTTTGCTCAAAGTCCCACAAGTGGTTTGTTATAAAGGCAATTGGCTATCGTATCAAATAGCTAAGCGGATCATAAATCTGAAATACATTTCATTAGTTAACCTGATTATGGATGCACCTGTGGTTAAAGAACTTATTCAAAATGAATTGAATACTTCTAATTTAAAAACTGAATTGAGTAAACTATTAAGTGGAGCTACTCGTATGCAAATATTGTCGGATTATGAAGCGTTGGAGAAAAAATTAGGAGGAGTGGGAGCGAGTAAGCATACAGCTGAAAAAATCGTTAAAACTCTTAAATAAAAGAAAAACATTTTATTTTTATTGAATAATTTTTGTATATTTGCTTGGAACTTAAAAAATTAAAGATATGATAAAAAAAGTGATGTTGGTTGCCCTGTTAGGGGTTTTTGTAGCTTCTTGTGGCGGAGACAATAAAAAGAAAAAAGCTTCTGAGGCTACTGTGGTTCAAACTGAGCAAAAACAGGAAGAAAAGCAAGTTTCAAGTAATCCGAATGAAGCGGTTGTCGTTTTGGAGAGCAATGATGCGATGAAATATAACTTGAAGGAAATTCGGGTAAAAAAAGGGCAAAAGGTAATTTTGACCTTAAAACACGTGGGTAAAATGTCCAAGGAAATGATGGGGCATAACTTTGTGTTGCTCACTTCAGGAGCTGATGTAGCAAAGATAGCTCAAGAAGCCGCCAATGCTAAAAGTACTGATTATATTCCTGTTAATTCTAAAGAGATTATAGCTTACACTAAAATGATAGGTGGTGGTGAGTCTACTACGGTAGTTTTTGATGCGCCGCAGAAAGGGGTTTATCCTTTCTTTTGTTCATTCCCAGGACATTATAGTATGATGAAAGGGGAGTTTATCGTAGAATAAGAATTACAATTTTTCATTGGTAAAAGCGGATTGATACATTAGCAGTCCGCTTTTTCTTTTTTATGATTTAAGATTTTTCCAAAATCATATAAAAACGGAAAAATTGTGTTAGTTATTGCTAATAAATTCAATTTTCATACCTTTGGGAAGTCAAACTAAAATTTTGTAATTATGCCTAAAAAAATAACATTAAAAAGGTTTACTATTGCTGCCGTTTCTGTTATTTTTGCAACTTCTTGTAAAAATAATACCGAAACGATGAAAAAGACAGAATATCCAGATATTCAGCCACCTGTGGCGAAGAAAGTTCCTCACAAATTGGAAAAATTTGGTGATATACGTACCGATGATTATTTTTGGTTGAATCAACGTGAAAACCAAGAAGTTATCGACTATCTGAATGCCGAAAATGAGTATTACCAAAAAATGACGGCTCACACTAAAGATTTTCAAAACTCGCTTTTCGAGGAAATGAAATCCCGAATTAAAGAAGATGATTCGTCTGTGCCATATTTCCGCAACGGATATTGGTACATTACCCGTTACGAAACAGGAAAAGATTATCCGATTTATGCACGTAAAAAAGGAACTTTGGATGCTTCCGAAGAAATTATGTTCGATTGTAACGAAATGGCAAAAGGACACGCTTATTTCCAACTTGCGGGAATTTCTGTAAGTGATGATAATAAATGGGCTGCTTTTGGTGTGGATACCGTTTCTCGTCGCCAATACGTGTTGCAAATCAAGAACTTAGAAACGGGTGAGATTCTTTCTGAAAAAATTGAAAACACCACAGGTTCAGCAGCTTGGGCAAGTGATAACAAAACGCTATTTTATACCCAAAAAGATCCACAAACGCTTCGTTCCGATAAAATTTATCGTCACGAATTGGGTACGGATACCAAAAAAGACGTGCTTGTTTTCCACGAAAAAGACGATACTTTCTATACCTATGTATATCGTGAAAAATCGAGAAAATACATTGTTATTGGTTCAGGAAGTACACTTACGTCGGAATATCAAATCTTAAAAGCGGACAATCCAACGGGTGATTTTAAAGTATTTCAGAAACGTACACGTGGTTTGGAGTACGATATTTCGCATTATGGCGATGCTTTTTACATCGTTACCAATAAAGACAATGCAACGAACTTCAAGTTGATGAAAACCGCTGAAAATGCGACTTCTGCCGAGAATTGGAAAGAACTTATTCCGCATCGTGAGGACGTGTTTTTGGAAGGAATCGAAATTTTCAAGAATTTCTTAGTGGTGGAAGAAACGTTCAATGGTTTAAATAGAATTGAAATTCGTCCTTGGAGTGGTGGGCAGTCGTATTATTTGCCTTTCGAAAGTGAAACTTATACGGCATATACTACACAAAATGTTGATTTTGATACAGATGTATTGCGTTACGGATATCAGTCGATGGCAACACCTGCTTCGGTGATTGACTTTAATATGGTTACCAAAGCAAAAACGGTGCTAAAAGAGCAACAAGTTTTGGGTGGAAATTTCGATAAAAATAACTACGTAGAAGAACGAATTTGGGCAACGGCACAAGATGGAACAAAAATTCCGATGTCGATGGTTTATCGTAAGGGAATGAAAAAGGACGGCAAAAATCCGTTGTTGTTGTACGCTTATGGTTCGTATGGACATACAGTAAGTCCGTATTTTTCCTCTTCTCGATTGAGTTTGCTTGATAGAGGTTTCATTTATGTGATTGCTCACATTCGTGGAGGGCAATATTTGGGCAGAAAATGGTACGAAAACGGTAAAATGTTACACAAAAAGAATACATTTACCGATTTTGTTGATTGTTCTAAACACTTGATAGCTGAAAAATACACTTCAAACGAGCATTTGTATGCCGAAGGAGGTTCTGCAGGAGGTTTATTGATGGGAGCTGTGGTAAATATGGCTCCAGAGCTTTACAACGGTGTGATTGCTGCGGTTCCGTTTGTTGATGTAATAACTACAATGCTTGATGATACCATTCCTTTAACGACAGGAGAGTATGACGAGTGGGGAAATCCGAATGAAAAAGAGTATTATGATTATATGCTTTCTTATTCGCCTTATGACCAAGTAAAAGCACAAAATTACCCTAATATGTATGTTTCTACGGGATTGCACGACTCGCAAGTACAGTACTGGGAACCAGCTAAATGGGTAGCTAAATTGCGTCAGATGAAAACCAATAATAATTTGCTGTTCCTCGACACGAATATGGATGCAGGACACGGCGGAGCCTCTGGTCGTTTTGAAGCTCTGAAAGAAACTGCCAAAGAATATGCGTTTATGCTGGATTTGGAAGGAATAACCAAGTAAATTTTCAAATCAATAAAATCCCTTACCCTTTAAACGTAAGGGATTTTTTATTTTGTCTTGTCAGTTATTCAATATTATTTTACCTTTGCCCAAGATGATTAAAGATAAAATATGCTTACCATTGGAATTGCAGGAGGAACGGGGTGTGGTAAAACTACAGTTGTAAATCAGATAATTAGTGAGCTTCCAGAAGGGGAGGTTACTGTTATTTCACAGGATTCGTATTATAAGGATATGTCACATTTGCCTTATTCGGAGCGAGTGAAAGTTAATTTTGATCATCCTAATTCTATTGATTTTGAGTTGATGAAATTTCATCTTTCTGAATTGAAAAAAGGCAATTCTATAGAGCAACCTGTTTATTCGTTTGTAGAACATAATCGTACTCCACAAACGGTGTTGACCAGCCCTACCAAGGTAATTATTGTAGAAGGGATTTTGATATTTTCGCATCCTGATATTCGGGATCTGTTTGATATTAAGATTTTTGTACACGCCGATTCGGACGAACGACTCATTCGTCGTATCCGAAGAGATACCGCCGAACGCGGGCGAGATGTATCGGAGGTGTTAAATCGTTATCAAACGACATTAAAACCAATGCATCAGCAATTTATAGAACCTGCTAAAGAATTTGCCGATATTATTATTCCTAATAATAAAAGAAATTCAGTGGCGATTGACATTGTTAAAACAATCATTCACAATCGCATAAACACTTCAAAACAAGGATAATGAAATTCAAATTTCCATACTTTAAAAAATTGGGGTTTTCCAGCCTTTATACCATTATAATCCTATTTTTTTTGGTATGGATGCTTTTTTTTGATACCAATTCGTATCTAACTCATCGTGAGCTTAATAAGGAAATTTATAAGCTAAACAAACAAAAACAGTTTTTAGAAAAAGAGATTGAAAAGGATAAAAAAAATCTGCAAATTTTAAATACAACGGAAGGTAAAGAAAAGTTAGGCAGAGAATTGTACTATCTTAAACGCGAACACGAAGAAATTTTTATTATTGAATATGATACTATCAATTAGTTTAATAAAGGTTCAAAGTTTAAAGAATTAAGGTTCAATAATTCTTAGCCTTTTGCTCTTTGTTTCTTGTCCCTTGTAACTAGTTTTCCTTTTTTTAATTACTCATTCTTTACGATAACAAAATGTGCTTTAGCACCTGTTGCCAAATTCCATTGTGCAGAAGATATGGTATTGCCATTTTCGTCAAGTACGCTAAATTCGGCGGTATTGGGACCTGATTCGCCTTGGTTGAGTGCTAAAAATTCAACCTTATTAAAGCCAGGTTTCAATTCAATTTGGAATCCTTTAAAACTATTGGTCAGTAACACGTCGTGTATTTCTAATTTATCATTCACCAGAATACTAATGCGATCTCCGTCAAAGGCTTGGTGGTCTCGACAATATACGCGCACAAATTTTCCGTTGTTTGTAAAATCACCAAAAAACTGATTACCCTTTGGAGCATCGTATTCCTCACGCTTGTGGTCATTGAGTGTGCCGTAATTGGGCTTGAAATCAATTTTTCGGCGTACCAACTTGCTCTGCCCAGTAAAGTCGATTTGCTTTTTGGGTTTGTCTAAAAGAGAACCTTGCTGCTTGTCTTTTCCAATAGGAAGTTTTAATAAATCAGAAGAAGATTCCGTTTTTGGAGCGTCTTCCAAAGGAATGATTACTGGAATTTCTCTTTTCCCATTTTCAAGGATTTGAGCATTTGTAATTCCTAAAATAAAAAAAGTAAAAAAGATGAAGCAACTGTTTTTCATTTCTTGTGATTTTTTCTTTTTCGTGTATAACAGCAAAAAGCTTACCAAATTTTATGTTTTCTTTCTTTTTTCTATTCGATATACTTTTACAAGTAAAAATACGCCCAAGGCAAAGAAAAATACTAAAACTCCTACCGAGTTGCGCATACTGCCTGTAATTTGGTCAATGATTCCGTAAAAAAGCATCCCGATGACGATACCTATTTTTTCAGAAACATCAAAAAAACTGAAAAAAGAAGTGGTATCTTGTGTTTCGGGGAGCAATTTGGAATAAGTTGAACGAGAAAGGGTTTGGATACCTCCCATAACCAAGCCTACGAGTCCTGCTGTGGCATAAAAATGTGTGGGTAAGTAAACCTGATAAGCAATAAGGCAAATGGCAATCCAGATGAGGTTCAAAACGATTAGTACCAACAAGTTACCAAATTTCTTTGATGCTATAGCTGTTAATTTTGCTCCTAAAGCAGCTACTAATTGTATAATTAAAATGCTTATAATCAGCCCTAAGGTGCGTTGTTGGTTGTCTTTCCAAAGAATTTCTTGTTCTCCGAAGTAAGTGGCTACCAGCATCACGGTTTGTACTCCCATACTATATATGAAAAATGCAAATAGAAATCCTTTGAGTTCTTGAGTTTGTTTGAGTATTTTCCAAACTCCGAGGAGTTCTTTATGTCCGTCGAAAATGACACTCGTTTTGATTTTTCGCCCTTTTTTTTTGAAACTGGGCAGGTAGTAAAAAGAATATTGGCTGAAAACAATCCACCAAATTCCAACTGTTATAAATGAAACTTTCATTGCCTTTACAGTAGCTTGTATTTCATCACCTTGGATACCAAAAAAAGTAGGATACATCACCATAGCTAAATTGAAAATGAGTAAAACTACTCCGCCGATATACCCCATAATAAATCCTCGGGCACTGATGGTGTCGTACTGATGCGGCAATGCAATATCAGGGAGATAAGAATTGTAAAAAACAATGCTGCTCCAAAAACCAATCACGCCCAGAAAGTAGAATGTTAATCCCCAATAAATATTTTCTAAAGAAAACCAATATAAACCAATACAAGAAAGTGCCCCCAATATGCAAAAGAAACGCATAAATGTTTTTTTATTGCCCAAATAATCGGCAATACCACTTAAAATAGGGGAAAGTACAGCAACAAGCAAAAAAGCTAAAGCTGTGGTGAAAGTTACAACTGCTGTATTTTTAAAAGGAATTCCAAAAAGTTCAATATATGTAGTACCAGCTATTTTAAAAAGCGTTCCGTAAAAAATAGGAAATACGGCGGAAGCAATGGTTAAGCTATAAACTGAGTTTGCCCAATCGTAAAAAGCCCAAGCGTGAAGTAATTTTTTATGCCCTCGTGGAAATGATTTCTGCATAGATTATTTTTTAATAAAAGACAAATAGCCAGAATGGGACTAAAAAAAGTTTTTCTGGCTATTTGTTTGATTTTTAATTTATTGGAATTTTGTGATTCCGTATTTGGCGGCCTCTGCTTTTGCCGAAGGAATTAACGCGCTCAATTTTGAAATTCGGGTTTGGTGTGATGGGTGGGTACTTAAAAATTCCAAGGGTTGTCCGCCACTACCATTTTGCATCCTTTGCCATAGTTTTGGGGCTTCTTCGGGGTTGTACCCTGCGATTGCCATAATTTGTATTCCGATGGCATCAGCTTCATTTTCGTGTTTTCTACTAAAAGGAAGCATTACCCCAACTTGGCTTCCTACGTTGTAGGCTATGTTGAATTCATCACGATATTTACTATCGTGCAGGGCTATATTCCCTGCTACGCCTACTAATTGTTGTAGGGTTCCAGCGCTCATACGTTGCGCACCGTGGTCGGCTAAGGCGTGAGCCACTTCGTGCCCCATTACTACGGCTAATCCCGTTTCGTTTTGTGTGATGGGTAAAATTCCTGTATAAACCACAATTTTCCCACCAGGCATACACCAAGCATTTACTTCGTTGTTTTTCACTAGATTATATTCCCAACGATAATCTTTCAGATAATTTTTATATCCGTTAGCATCTAACCAAAGTTTGGCAGCTTTGGCAATACGTTCGCCTACTTTTTTTACCATCTCCGATTCGGGCGTATTTATAATTACTTCATTTTGTTTTAAAAAAGAAGAGTATTGCGAAAAAGCCATTGGAAATAGACTACTATTAGGCATAAAATTTAACGTGCTCTTCCCTGTAAATGGATTAGTTTTACAAGAAAAAACCATCAAAAATAAAACAACTAGACTTATTTTTTTCATAAACAATCATTTTAATTAGGCTACAAAAGTAAACATTTCCGATAGAAAATCATTTTTTTATCTTTAATTTATAGCTAACTTATTTTTAAATGGTCAGTTACATAAAATTCTCCTTTGAATAAGGAAGTCTGTGAAAGCAGAGAATCTAAAAATACAAAGCACTTCAGATATATTTTCTTTAAAACTCTTCCGTATCTCTTTCAAATGAAGAATTGTTACGATAAACTGTTTTTTAATTGACCGTGTCATCAAAAAAAGGAACGAAAAACTGTATCTGAAAAATTAGGAGAGGCTCAAAAGATATGATACAGAAAAAAATATCATTTCGCTTTTGATAAGACAACCTCAAAAATGCTTATTCCAAATAAGCTGAATCATTCCTTTCTTTAAAAACCACCTGAATGTGCTCTTGTAAAGAAGTAGAAAGTGAAATTCCTTTAAAATCAGCTTTTATAGGGAAACGTTTATGATTTCGGTTAACCAAAACGGCTGTAGTGAATTTTTTAAGAGGCACCTCAAGAAAATAACGGACACCATAGATGAGGGTAAGCCCTGAATTAAGAACATCATCTACCAAAACAACCGATTTGTTCTCATATTCGGTAGGAGGTAATGAAGCACTTACGCTACCTATCGGATTTTTTTTATCCATATTTACCTTACAGAGCGTAATTTTCAATGGACTGATTTCTGTCAGGCATTGTCTGATTTTTTCAGCAAAAACATATCCATTACCTTGTATTCCTGCTAAAATAATTTCGGTTTCGTGCAGATGAGTTTCATAAATTTGATAAGCAATGCGCCGTATTCGGTGCTGAATATCCTGATGATTTAATATAAGGGTCATTATAAAGCTTTTTATGTTAAAATTATTTTACTCTTCTTGTACATCGTTGAACAAATCATCCAAAGCCCTGCGGTCTTTTTTGGTAGGGCGTCCTTCGCCTTTTTTCCGATAATAATCTTGCGAAAGGCGTACCAATTCGGCGTGTTTGAAAGCCTCTTCTGGGGTTTGGTCTTTTCGGTATAAATCGACTAATTTTGCACCAACTCGTGATTGCGGAATATCCAAAACCTGCATTTGGTACTGAATTTGGTCTTTTCGTACCATAATTTTATCTCCCACAAACACCTCTCGTGAAGCCTTAGCAAGATCTCCATTGATACGTATGTGTCCTTTTTTACAAGCTTCGGTAACCATATTACGAGTCTTGTAGTACCTAACGCACCACAAAAATTTGTCAATCCGCATAAAATTTTAAATTCAAGGTTAAAAATCTACCGCAAAAATAATAGTTTTTTGTATCTTGCGACCTCAAAAATGAGTATAAAAAGACAATTATGATAAAAAGATTTTTCTTAAGTGTTGTATCTGCTTCCATTTTGTTAAGCGTTTCGTGTAAAAAAGACGACGATACCCCCACTTTAAAACCGCCACGTGATGTGACTGAAGTTGCTACTGAAAACGATGCTTCCATAGTGAAATACCTAAAAAGCCACTTTTATAATTATGAGGCTTTCCAGAATCCTTCTTCTGATTTTGATTACAATGTGATTATTGATACTTTGGCAGGGACAAACGCTAACAAAACGGCACTCTTTGACCAAGTTACAACCCTTACATTACACGTTACTGATGCTCAAGGGAAAAAAGTGGCGCATAAAATGTATTATTTGCCAGTGCAAGAAGGTAATGGTCAAAAAGCTACTGTTGCCGACTCGGTTTTTGTGGCTTACAAAGGATTTTTACTCAACGGAACGGTTTTTGACCAAAATCAAAATTTGTCTCGTAGCAATTGGATGGATTTGATAGGCAATATCTTAAACCCAAGAGTATCAGGAGGAAGCATTATAGGATTTAGAGAAGGAGTAGCACAGATGAAGGCTAGTGCAGATGCTCCTACAGTCAATGATGATGGAACTTTTAATGTACCAAACACTTATGGAATCGGATTGATTTTTTTGCCTTCAGGATTAGCTTATTTTAGCCAACCTTCAGGTAGAATCCCTGCCTATGCACCTATTGCTTTCGAAATCAAACTCATAAAAACCAAACAAGCTGACCACGATAAAGATGGAATTCCATCAATCAAGGAAATTGAGCACGAATCATTCGGAGGTATTAAGTTTACCGATTGTGACCAAAATCAAATTCCAGATTACTTAGACCCTAAAAAATGTAAATAAAAAAATGGACTAAGGCGGACAGGAAATCTTGTCCGCCCTCTTTCTATTTCAAAAATACGATATGAAAAAACACGTCCCCAATTGTATTACGTTACTCAATCTGTTATGTGGCTGTATTGCTGTTATTTTTGCTGTTAAAAATCAATTGCAGTGGGCAGGATTATTTGTAGCTTTGGGTATTTTTTTTGATTTTTTTGACGGATTTTTCGCAAGATTATTGCACGTAAAATCGGATTTGGGTTTACAATTAGACTCCTTAGCCGATATGGTTACCTCGGGGCTTACCCCAGGTATCGTTATGTTTCAACTGCTTTCGTACAGCCATTTTGTAGAGGAAAACACTTCTTTAACCACTACCTTACTTCCATATTTTGGACTAATCATTACATTAGCTTCCGCATACCGATTAGCAAACTTCAATATTGATAGCCGACAAACTACAGGTTTTATAGGGCTTCCTACTCCAGCAAATGCGCTGTTTATTTTATCGTTACCTCTAATTTTGTTATATCAAAACAGCACTTTTTTTCAATATTTACTTAACAATACTTGGGTATTATTAGGAATATGCGTATTGAGTGCCTATTTACTCAATGCTAACATTCGTTTGTTTTCTTTGAAATTTTCAGATTACTCTTTCAAAAATAATAAAATCACTTATTTATTTTTGATTTTTTGTGTTCTATCGGTGTTTTTTTTGAAATTCATTGCTCTTGCATTGATTATACTTGTGTACGTTTTGTTGTCTTTGTTTACTCAAAAATCTAAAAAGTAGCGCAGACAATATAATTCCCAAAAAGTAAAAACTAGAAAATATGAGCATATTTACTTATCATTTGGTAAAAAAGCATCTTTTTGGGACACTGAAATCCATTCTTTTTCCTATAAAATCATCAAATATTGACGGATTGATTCACGCCGAAACAATGGCTGTTATGGAGTTAGGTGCTCCTGTATTTTCTGTTTCGCGTTTTTTTGTAGGTTCTATTGCTATTTTTGCCCAATGGGAGAGTCAAAAGGCACTAAATCAATTTTTAACAACCCACCCGAAGGGCAAATCTTTGTTGAAAAGTTGGTACGTAGAACTTAAATTTGTAAGACAATGGGGAAAAATATCAGGTTATAAAATCCCTTCTTATTCCCAAAAAATTGATGATAATCAAATGGTTGTTGCCGTAACTATGGCTAAAATGAAGTATAAAGAGATACCGCGATTTCTTCGTTGGGGAAGACCTGTTGAAAAATTGGTTCGCGACCATAGCGGAATTACATTGGGGTCGGCTTCAATACGCTTACCCAATCTGATATCTACTTTTTCTATCTGGAAATCACAAAAACAAATGAATGATATGGTTTACGGTTACTCAAAAGAACCTAAAAATCAACTTCATAAAAAAGCTATGGAAGAAAATATACGTAAAGAATTTCATTTTGAGTTTACCACATTACGATTTATTCCTATCAATGAATACGGAAGTTGGAATGGAAAATCAAATTTTATACTTAAAGAAAAATGATATATGTATATAGCCCATAAGATGCAAAAAGTACAAGATTGGGTTACACAACAATGGATTATTTTTTTAGGAAGAAAGTTCAATCCTTTGAAAGAAGATTGGCTGATGGGACCCTTCGGAGAAATAGCACAATCTTATGAAAGTTTCATCATACAATTAGCTGAAAAAGAAAATTTAACAATTCGAAGAAATTTACAATGCGGAGGGCTTTTAAGTTCAATAGAACTTTTAAATTTGCCAGATAATCAATTAAAGAATCTTTCTGAAAAAATTATCAATTTCTATGAAAATACCACAGCCTATAAAATAAAATTTGAAGTAAAATGGAATCCTTTTTTTAAGGGCTTTGCTTATATAATTAATCGGCTTTTTAGTCAAAGAATTAAACAACTACATATTCCACTGAAAAACAAAGTTCAACAAAATTTATTGGGTGAAATTATTGAATTGGTCGATTTAAGCAATATTGTAAAGTATAAAATATGGCTACGAAAACACGAAAATTCGGGAGAAATTGTTTTTTTTGGCATCTATGGAACTTGTCAGCTTCCTGATGAACAAACTTGTATAAAAGCTATTTTTCCCCTTCCTAAAGGGAATGCTACTGTAATTATGAGACCTTCGGTAGGTAAAAAGCAAGAACTTATTTTAGATGCGTCGGGCAATAAATTTGGTAAAGAAGGTTTTTATTTTCTACTGAACGATTCCAAAAACAACCATTGGGTTCGTTTTATTTCTTCATTTAGAAATAAACTCATAATCAGCGAATCCAACAAAAAAATAACAGCAAAACAACTCTTAACCCTTTGGCGATTAAAAGTAGCGGAGTTCTATTATTTTATCGAAGAATGAGTATGATTGAGCAATCTAAATTTCAAAAAAATCGTTTTTCTAGTGTGTATTTTTCATAACTTTGTGCTTTAACATTTTTTTATCTAAAATCTTAACAGATGAAACAACTGTTTTTTTGGGGATTTATCCTATTACAGTTTTGCGTTTATGCCCAAGAAATTGTTCCTTTTACCATTCGTAAGCAAGAAAATTTAAAGGGAGGACTTAAAATTATTGGCAATAACATTCTAAGCCATCGTCCGGCTAATCAGCCTTTTAATTTGATGACTGCAAATGATGATTTGAATATGGATTACGTTGATATTGACAACGATACAAGCACATTCAGTTCCAGTGCCGCAACACTTTCCTTTAATAATAACGATTGTTCCAAAATACGATATGCAGGACTTTATTGGGGAGGTATGTACGCAGAAAATGACGATTCTAAAAAAAATATCCAAATAAAAATCCCCTCAAATTCCAACTACATAAATATTGAAGCTGATAGTTATATCTATAATCATCACACATCGGACTTTCCGCTATCTCACAAGCCTTACATTTGTTACAAAGATATTACCCATTTAATTTCTGCTCAAAACCCTGCTGGGGAATACATTGTAGCCAATGTGAAAGCAACTCAAAGCGGAGATTACATTCGTGTATTGGGCGGTTTATCAGCTGGTTGGGCTTTGGTCATTATCTATGAAGACCCAGAAGCAACCTCTAAATACATTACCACTTTCGATGGCTATGCAAGTGTTTCTAATGCGCAAAATAACAATGCTCCTACCGATGTTGCATTTTCCTTTACGGGTTTTAAAACACTTCCTGCACCCTTGCCCGTACACGCCCGATTTGGTGTTATTGCCTTGGAGGGTGATAAACAAATTAAAGGCGACAAACTTTCCGTACAGAAGCCCGACTTGTCGTACTTTGATTTGCATAATACTGTAAATCCGAGTAATAACTTTTTTAACAGTTCAATTAGTAATGAAAACGAAATTAATCATCAACGACGACCCAATTCAACCAATACATTAGGTTGGGATATCGACCTTTTTTCAATTCCGAATAACGATAATAGCATCATCACAAACAACCAAACTTCTGCCAATTTCAAAGCTCATACTACTCAAGACCGATTTGATATTTTTTTCAGTGCCTTCGAGGTAGAAGTTATTGAACCCAAAATGAATTTGCTTAAAACCATTGAAGATGCTACTGGAAATGTATTAAACAATCAAACCATTCCGTTAGGAAGTACACTCTATTACGGACTTGAATTTCAAAACGTGGGCAATGATGATGCCTTGGACTACCAAATCATTGATATATTGCCCGAAAAAGTACATTTAACCACACCTTTACTGATTGAAATTCCCAGTGGTAGCGGAATTACTTATTCGCTAACAACCAATGCAGAAGGTCAAACCCAACTAACATTCAATATTTCTGATAATTTGGTTCGCGAAAACGGCGGAAAACATAAAATTCGCTTTGCTGTGCAATTAGAAAGTAATTGTGATGCCTTTTCGCAGCCTTGTTCCGAAATCATTGCCAACAAAGCCTATTCCATCTACAAAGGAAATTTGAATCGAACCATAATTAACGACAATGGAAGTTTTTCCTCCGTTGATGATTGTAATTTAGGAACGATCGAAAATACTATTTTCTATGCTGATTTAAGTGGCTGTAACTTAACTCAAAACATTAACGATCTGCTTTGTGGTGAAAGTTTAACCTTAACTGCAACCGAAGGTTTTGATAGTTACCAGTGGAAAAATGCAACAGGAGAAATCATAGGGAATTCAAAAAATATTGTAGTTACTTCCTCTGGAAATTATACCGTATTTAAGCAAAAAAACAACTGTTTAATTCGAACTGAAACCTATAACATTTCCACCGTACAAAGAGAAAACGAAAATCCGCTATCACCATACGCAGGAGAAATTTTTCAATGTACGGACTTAAAAAAATCATTTCCTCAAATTTTTTTATGCGGAACCAATGCTCATAAAGATATTGATCTAACCCACCTTTCTAATGTAAATAGTGTTGAAGTAAAGAAATACCAAGGGGCGGAAATCTCCATTTCCCAAACGTGTCCTCCTACCGATGTGAGGCTTTGGCAAACTGTTTTCAACGGAAAAACATTCAAGCTAACCCAAGAAGGAATCTATCAAATTACACTCACATTTAACAACGGATGTATTGCTAATTACTATTTCAGAGTACATACTTCTTCGGCAGATTTACTTATCGAAAAAACAGATATCAACTGCAATGACGGGACTATAAATATTATCAATGCACCTGAAAATTATGAATTTACTATCGTTTTAGAAGGAGATACTACTGCCAAAGCATTTCAAGAGCAAAGTAATTTTTCCATAAAAAAAGCGGGTACGTACCTAATATATGCCCGAAAGAAAGAACGTTTACAATCCGATTGCGAAATTCTTGCTGATAAAATTACCGTCAACCGATTTGAGCAACAAATTCAAAACCTAACCATCAATCACGAAAGTTGTTATGGTAAAAATAATGGTAGTGTATCTTTCAAATTAGTAAACGGAAAAGCGCCTTACAAAGCCATTCTAAAGAATGGAAGAACCCACAGCATTGGTGAAATAGCCTCTATAACCGAAGCTACTATAACTTCGTTCGACAATCTTCCTCCCACCGATTATATCTTGGTGGTAGAAGATGCCCAAAAGTGCGTTAAGGAATATCCTTTCTCGGTAGAAGCGGCTTCGTTTTTAGATTTTCAAGTTGAAAATGAACTCATTTGTCATAACAACGTACCAACATCACGATTGGTGCTTACTTTCAACAATCAGAACCAAATGGATTTAAGCAAGGTAAAGTATCAATTCAACGATGATACCCAAATACATCATTTAGAGCATATTGTCGGAGATATTGCTTATATTTATCCTAAACTCGCTTCACAGCAAAATCAAACCATAAAAATCACATACAATGAGGGGTGCAGCCTAAGCAAATTATTCAACTTTGAAAATAATACCTCCATCATTTTAAGTAAAGACACTGACCCTACACTGATTTCCGCCATTCGTATAAAGGCTTATGGCGGTGAAGGAAATTATAAATATTACATAAACGGCATAAAACACGATTCGGATATTTATTACTTACGTGCTACTGATGAAGGATATACTGACCAATGGAAACGCCACATCAAAAAAATACACGTACGTGTAGAAGATGAATTAGGCTGTTTTTCAGAGCGATACTTAGAAGAGGTTTTCTTCGATATTCAAATTCCTAATTTTTTTACTCCAGATGGTGATGGCATTAATGATGTTTGGAAAATTGGGAATGCTCTTGCTTACAAAAAGATGAAAGTCTATATTTTTGACCGATTTGGAAGGCAAATCGCCGTTATTTCATCTGATCGTTCTTGGGACGGAACTTGGAATAATACCCCTTTACCTAGTGGCGATTATTGGTTTAAAATTGATTTCAATGATTTGAAAGACAAACGAATATATATTGGAAACTTTACGCTGTATCGATAAATTTTTTTTAAGATGAGTTATCACAGAAATTAGAAAATTACCTTCAAGATGGTTTTTTTGAAATAAGATTGATAGTGATTTTGATAAGTGCTTTATTGTAATTTACAAGATTACTATATCAAAGGTATGGAAGTTCTTTGGGTTAATCACTTGACATAAGGTGAAAAACAAATTCTGGTTCCCTAAAAGCGATATCCAATCCCAGCACTAATGTAGCTTAGGCGGTAGTTGCCTATCTCTTTGAGTCCTCTGACTTCTTTTATTTTTTGATTGTTACCCCAGCTGTACGAAATATCTATAAACCAGTTATCTACAAAGCGATAATCTGCTCCGAAACGTAAACCATAACCGCTCTTTAAACTCTTATCGAAAGCTTCTTCCAAATCATTTACTTCGTCTTTTTTCATCGTGTCGGACGAAATGACGATGTTATTGACAATATTAAATCCACCGAAGCCTCCAGCATATATTCCTAAATTGTATGTCGGATAAAATTTTAGTCCCAAAGCTACATTGAGACTTCCGTTGGTATTTTTGATGGAAGCAGCGGGTAGAGTAGGTGTAAATTCTGAGTGTATTTGTTCGTACGAAAGGTCCATAAAATAGGCAAAACGCTCTGCAAATCGGATTTCAAGTGAATAATTGGCGTAAAAACCGTGCGAACTTTTGGTTTTCAATTCACTTAATTTGTCCAAGCTCAGTTTGGGCATTCCGTGGCTGTATCCCGCTTTCACCCTTTGAAAGGTTCTTTTTTGAGCGTTTGCATTGTGCCCCATCAAAAGTATAAAAACTACGATAGTAGAAACTATTTTACTTTTTAATTTGTTCATAATGAAAATTTTAAAGTTTTATTTTTTTAATTTCTCCGTCTTTTTTGATTTCTACAAAAGCACTTTCTACGGCAATTCCTGTGTAGTTATAATTGTATTTTTCGTAAATGGGGTCGTAACCTTTGTAATGCCCCAAGCCGTTCCAATAGTGAGTTCTACCAATTTCACGATGTCCTACTGCTGTTCCGTTATACTGAAAACTTGTGGTTTCAATGTAATATTTGCCAGGCTTCATCTTTTCAAAAACAAATTCACCATTGCCGCTCACTTGGGTTTCGATACGATAACTAAATGCTTCTGCCGAAATTGCTGCTACATATTTGATGCTTTCTTTATATTTATTTCTAAGTTTGTAATAGGCTTTAAAATAATCTGTTACAGGAAAAAGCATCACCACCGTACCTTTTGGAGCGAGGTGTTTCTCCCCCGTAAATTCCTTGATGCCTCGTGCATGGGCGTACTCTCTGGTAACGGCAACCCCTTTTATGGTGCTGTTGCCATACGCTAATTTGTTTTCTGCATCTTTTGCGTCAAATTTTTCTTTTGGGAAAACTTGCTTTTGTGCCAGAATATACGAGGGTAAAATACATAAAATCAGAAAAATATATTTTTTCATTCTATTTTTGTTTTGCTCAAAGGTGAGTAGAATAAAATTAAATTCTTTCCTTTCACCTTGATTAAACTAAGATTTCTTCAGAGGAAGATGAAAACTTCCCTCGGTGATATTTACGGTTTTTGAGTTTGTATGATTCACTCCTTTGAACTTAAAAGTGCCTGTTATGCTGGTTTCGGTAACTCCTGTAATCGTGATTTCCCCTTCCACAGCACCACACACTTCATCGGCAATGGTAACATTTTTGGCGTATTGAGCCGAATTTTGAGGGTTTTCAATGTCGTAAGTTCCCAGACCTTTAAAATCGGTCATACTCACAGTGACGGTCTCCAAAGGATCATTATTTGCTGGACAGGAAAATGTAATATGCACTAAATCTTTCTCTTCATTGCCTACGGTTGCCTTATATTTGATGAGATACGCGTTGATAGGTTTGCAAACCACCGCTCTTTCATCCACTCGCATTTTTATAAAATAGCTTCCGTCATCCGAGCCCTCACTTCTGGAACAACTTACAAAAACGATTGCCAATATTGCAAAAATCCAAGTATTCTTCAGTAAGTGTCTCATTTTTATATGATTTTAAGTTAATGAAGCAAAGCTATGAAGGTTTTTCCAATTTATCACTTGACATAGAGCAAAAAATTACTTCAATTTCCGAATGCGGCTTAAAGTAGAATCGGTGATGCCTAAGAAACTGGCGATGTATTTCAGTGGTACTTCGTGAATGGTTTTAGGTTTTTCGTGTATAAGTTTTCGGTAGCGTTGTTCGGCACTAAGGGTTTTAAAATCGAGCATTCGGGTCTCGGAGAGGAAGAGTTCGCGTGTCATCCAGTAGCGTCCCCACTCACGAAAGGAAGGCATCGTGTGGTAAAGTTCTTGCACTGTATCCCAGTGGAAACGCCAGATTTTACAATCGGTAATCGTTTCCAAAAACTCGGGCGAGGGCATTCTTCCAAAGAAAGAAAGCGTTTCTATGGCTAATTCGTTTTCAAAGAAAAGTCGGGTGGTAATTTCCTTGTTGTCCGAATCAAAGGTGTAGGTACGCATTACACCCTTTTCAATGATATAATTTTCATTGGAAATTTCGCCTTGTTTTAAGATGATAGTTCCCTTAGGAACTTCCCAATATTGGTGTTTTTCGGCAAGAATTTCCATTTCTTCAGTAGTAAGCTCCGAAGGTTGGTAAAAGTTTGCAAATAAAGAAATATTCATTTTTTGATGCTATTTAGTTTTTCTCCTTACAAGATTCCACGATTTTTTCGCGGTGTTTTTTGCCCCATTCTTGCAGGGCAGAAAGTACAGGCTTTAGGTCTTTGCCGTAGGGCGTAAGGCTGTATTCTACCGTAACGGGAACGGTAGGAAACACTTCCCGATGTATTAGTCCATTCATTTCCAAATCTTTCAATGCGTTGGAAAGGGCTTTGGGTGAAATACCTTTCAGTTCGTTTTCCAATTCTTTGAACCGCTTGGTATGGTCGCAGAGACTGTAAATAATGGGGAATTTCCACTTTCCGCCAATGACTTCAATCGCATCTAAAACCGATTGTATTTCCGTGTATTTATTTTCGTTGTTTTCTTTCATTTATTCTTAGAATTATAAGTAGTCTTAATTATTTTATTTAGGTAAAAAAATATGTTTATTTGGATAAAATATTTGTTTTCAGTGTGATATATTTATGGGGGATTATTCGTAATATGCTATTTCTCGCTTGGTCATTGCAACGAAAAGGTTGTCGTCATAAAAAATTTCTTCTATCCAGTTTCCGTGTGAATCGTACTTGTAAGTCCATTTGCTGTAAAAGCCTTCTTTTGAGATGTGAATTTTTTCTGTTAAATCTCCTTTTGTATTGTATTTAAAGATAGATTTCTTATCATATTTTGAGTCCTTACCGAATTTGTTTTCCTCTATTTTGTTCTCTTTATTATCGTATTTGAAAGTCTGTCTGGCATATAGGTTTCCGCTAGAATCATAGGTGTTCGTCTGTGTTAAATTACCTTTTTTATCGTATTTGTGAGTTTGTTTATTTTCAAGTTTACCTCTGCTACTGTAAAAAAAAGCTTCTATTAGATGTCCTTGATTATCATATTTATAAATGATTTTTAAAGACAAGTTTTCCTTGGGAACATACCGAATTTCCTCTGTTAAGTGTTGCTTTTGATTGTATTGATAAGTGAGCTTTCTACCAATGCTACCATCGGAATTGTATCTGATTTCTTCAATTTTATTACCATTGCTGTCGTGATTGTAAACAATTGTTCCATAGTTATTTCCGTTGGAATCGTAGCTATTGTATTTTGTTTTATTTCCGTTTTTATCATACTCGTAACGGTGCTTATCAATGAGAATCAAATTCCCATTTTGGGAACTGAGCCAGTTTTTTTCGATTAAACGAGCGTTATCGTCATATATATAAGTAGATTTGTTATAGAGTTTTCCGTACGCATCATAGTTGTTTTCTTCAATCTTATTGCCTTGTTCATTATAGAGAATAAATTGACTACTATTTAAAATGGTGTCTTTTTTTGTCATTTCAAGCGACTCATACTGAGTGATTTTAATGGATTTTACTTTACCTTTTAGGTCAGCTTCTTCTAAGTGATTTTTTTTCTTTTGTTGGCTATATCCTACAAATGTTATAAGGGTGAGTATCAGTAAAATTATTTTCTTCATAGAATACCGATTTTAAAAGGCTAAAATATAAAAACTTTCATATATTTAAATAAAAACAGAATGATTTCTGTTATTTTACTTTCAAAATTAAAAACAATAATTTTTCAAAAACATTGTATTGTAACTTTGTTAATATGATGAAAATCAATTGATATATAAAAGTATATTAGCTAGATAATGTGCTATTACTGAAAAATATATTGCAGATAGTTGTATCTTTGTATTGGAAAAATTAAAGGAGATTAAACAATGAAAAAAAATGTTGTTTTGATTGTTTCTAAAGAAGAAACTTTCATCAAAGAGTTGGCAAAAGTATATACTTCAGTTGTGTTTGAATTTGCGGATAATGCCGAACAAGCTATTGAAAAATTGAATCTCTTTGCTGTGGGAGCAATATTGGCAGATGCAACTATTGAAGAACAAGAAATTCTCAAAATAAAGAAAATCGCAGGAATTTTAGATTCGGAGATTATATTTGAAAAAGCAGATTTCAAAAATATGGCAGATTTGGAAAAAGTAGTCATCAATCTTCGTAATGAATTATTTAGAAGAAGAATGTCGAATTATACTTTTGAAGATAATCCGAATTTGAACAATCCTTTTCTGAACTTGGATAAAACCAATATTTTTAAGAAAAACGATTAGTCAGAATAATTTTCATTGTAGTTAATATGTTGTAAAACAGTAAATAACATATCAAAAAAAGAACACTATGAACACCAAACATATAGAAAAAATCGTTCGTCCTGGCACACCGCATTTTGTGGGAGACGGATTTCGCGTACATAATTTCATTCCTGGAACTTCTTCTATGGAGCGTATGGACCCCTTTATAATGATGGATTATAATGCCCCGTATGTTTTCCCACCGAGTGAAATTCCGAAAGGTGTAGATGTGCATCCGCATAAGGGTTTTGAAACCGTAACCATCGCTTACAAAGGCAAGGTAGAACACACTGATAGTGCAGGTGGAGGTGGAGTAATCGGAGAGGGCGATGTACAATGGATGACCGCTGGAAATGGCATTTTGCACAAAGAATTTCACGAAACCGAGTGGAGTAAATCGGGCGGAATTTTCCATATGATGCAGCTGTGGGTGAATCTTCCGGCAAAGTACAAAACCACTCCGCCTAAGTATCAGGCGATAAAAAATGCGGATATCCCCAAAGTTCCGATAACCGATGGCGAAGTAGCGGTGATTGCAGGGGAATACAACGGCGTGAAAGGTGCGGCTTCTACTTTTAGTCCTATCCATATGTATAATGTGCGTTTGCAAAGAGGAGGAAAAACCACACTTTCTTTCCCAAAACATTACACCACGACTTTGGTAACGGTGGAGGGAAGCATCCGTGTAAACGAACAGGAGGAAGTCGCTGCTGACCACTTTGTTTTGTTCAAAAACGATGGTGAAAATTTCACTTTGGAAGCCACTTCTGATGCCTTGATATTGGTGCTTAGCGGAGAACCCATTGCCGAACCCATTGCAGCTTATGGTCCGTTTGTGATGAACACCCGCCAAGAACTCATACAAGCCTTCCAAGATTTTGAACAAGGCAAGTTTGGAGAGCTGAAATAATTGGAAGAAACTTAATAAAACTATCCTGAAAAGGGTAGTTTTTTCTTTTTAACGTGATTTTCAATCCGAAAAGCATTACCTTTGCGAAGAAAAACAAAACCGATAAACAACAAACTAAAAATACAAAGCAATGGGACATTTACACGAAGAGCATCATCACCATCATCATTCTGTGAGCCATTTGGAAAATATCAGCAGAGCTTTCTATGTGGGTATCGGGCTGAATTTGATTTACACCATTGTTGAATTTGTAGCGGGTTTTCAAGTAAATTCATTGGCACTTATTTCAGATGCAACACACAACCTGAGCGATGTAGCAAGTCTTTTAATTTCCCTCATCGGACTTAAGTTGACACAAAAAGCGAGTTCCTATTCCTTTACGTATGGTTACAAAAAGGCTTCTATTTTAGCGTCTCTTATCAATGCGTTGTTGCTGGTGTACATTGCTATTAAAATTATTATTGAAGCTGTTGAGCGATTGCAATCTCCGCCTGAAATGACCAGCAGTGTGATTATTATTACCGCTATTATTGGAGTGATTATCAATACACTTTCCGCTTTTCTTTTCCATAAAGGACAAAAAGAGGACATCAATATCAAGGGGGCGTTTTTGCATTTATTGGTAGATGCGTTAGTGTCCGTTGGTGTAATTATCTCAGGGATAATAATTTATTTTACTGGATGGAATATTGCTGATGTGATAACAAGTTGCCTTGTTGCGGTAATTATTCTTATTTCTACTTGGCGTTTGCTTATGGAGAGCGTCAAGTTAATTCTTGACGGAGTTCCGCAAAATATTAAGGTGGATAAAATCAGAGAAATTATAGAACAGCACCCTGCAATTTGTTCGGTACATCACATACATATCTGGGCTTTAAGTAGTTCGCAAAACGCACTGACGGCTCATTTGGTGGTGAAGGACAACATTACATTTGAAGAAATGGAAAGAGTCAAAAAAGAACTAAAGCACACGCTTGAACATCAGAATATCCATCATACAACTTTTGAAGTAGAACTCTCAAAAATGAAATGTAAATGTGATGATTGTCTTTGATAAATTCTAAATTTATGGAATAACGAAGAAACGTCTCTTTTTTAAAATATTGAAAAACAGCAAAAAGTTTTTAAATTTGCCTCAAAATCAGGAGGTAATGTAAAAAGTATGATATCTTTAAAAAATTAGTTAAAAAAATAAAATTTTTACAAATAATTTACAAAATAATACATTGAGTAGTGTTTTTTATGCTTTCTATGTGTTTCAAATTATAATAACTCAAAAAATATTATTTCGTACGTTTATAGAAGTTAAATGTAGCTAGACTTTAATGTTTTAATTTTTTTATTATATTTGCACAAATTTTAACGATAAATAAAGCGTTGGCTTTTGTTCTGTTGTTTGAAAACTGGAAACTTTCTTAGCAATACAGAAACAAATGGTTAATGCTCTCGCTGTATAGGCGTGAGATTTTCTATTTTGTATTGCTAGGCTATTCCAGTGCCACAAACAACAAGATATGTAAAATACTCACGCTTTTTTTCGTTTATTTTAGGAAACATAAAAAGAGTTAATTTTATTCTGTTGTTTGAAAACTGGAAAATTTCATTAAGCAATGCAGAATAGGTTAGCCTATGAGGTGGAGGAACATTCATTGTTCCTCTGCTGTGTAGCACCTCTTCTATCTTGTAAGGAATAAAATTTCTGTTCCTGCTCTTTTTTGAGTTGAATACTAACATCTCCCCAAGGAACAAGGAGATATTTTATTTCTGTATCTAAAAATTAGATGGAGGGAAGGCAAGTAAAATCTAAACAGCGAGTAGCCGACCACGGTGAGGTATTTACCAATGAACGAGAGGTAAAAGCAATGGTAGATTTGGTCTGGAAAAATCTGGAACAAGGCACCACAGATAAAGTATTGACCGCTACTTTTTTAGAACCTTCGTGTGGCTCGGGTAACTTCCTCATTGAGATTTTAAGACGAAAAATCAGCTTGCTAAAAGCCACCCAAAAAAACAAATTAGACTACGATTTTAGCTTGGTGCTGGTGGCAGGTAGTCTATATGGTGTGGAGCTCCTTCCTGATAATACCCAAGAATGCCGAGAAAGGCTCTTTGCGGAATTCCAAAAATCGTATCCCAAAAAATTTATCGAACGAAACGAAGACCATCAAAAACTGATGAAGAGCGTACAGTTCATCATTTCCCAAAACATCATCTGTGGCGATGCCCTAAGCTATACCACGCCCGAGGGCGAGCCTATCCTCTTCACCCATTGGTCAGGATTACTATCTACAAGGGAAATTATAGCCAACTACTTTGATTACGGTGAAAAAGCCAATGTCAAAGGAGGGATGCTCTCACTTTTTGCCGAACAAACCGTAAAAGCACCTATCACAAAGCATTTTTTGGAACTGGGAACAGAATAAAAAGCGATAGGCAATATGCCATACGCTAATCACCTAGTTAAAAATGAATTACAACCCTGATGTACTCACTTGCCTTGCCAACCTGAGCAACGATGAGGTTTTTACCCCACCAGACATTGCCAACCAAATGCTGGACACCCTACCGCAGGAACTCTTTAGCAACCCCGACGCCAAATTTCTGGACCCTTTTTCTAAAAGTGGCGTTTTCTTACGCGAAATTGCTAAACGACTTTTAAAAGGACTGGAACCCCAAATCCCCGACCTGCAAGAGCGGATAGACCACATTATGCACCGCCAGCTCTATGGCATAGGTATTACCGAGCTTACCGTCTATCTCTCACGCCGAAGCCTGTACTGCTCTACCCGTGCCAATGGCAAACACTCTGTTACCCATTTTGAAAACGAAAACGGTAATATTTACTTTAAAGAACTGCCCCATAGCTGGGACAAAAACGGGAAATGCACCTACTGCGGAGCCACCCAAAAAGAATTTGGTGAAGACCAAAGAGAAGGACTCTCCCAGCACGCTTATAATTTTATCCATAACGATAACCCTTACCAAGATATGCAATTTGATGTCATTATAGGAAACCCTCCTTATCAAATGAGTGATGGAGGTGGAGGAATGGGTAGCTCAGCAAAGCCTATTTACCATTTATTTATCCAACAAGCTATAAAGCTTAATCCTCATTATCTTTGTATGATTGTGCCGAGCCGTTGGTTTGCTGGTGGGAAAGGCTTAGATGATTTTAGAGATGAAATGCTCAAAGACAAAAGAATAAAAGAAATCTACGATTATCCAATGGCTTCCGAAGTATTCCCAGGGGTAGAAATTAAAGGGGGTATAAATTATTTCCTTTGGCAAAGTGATTATAATGGAGATTGTTTGATAAAAACTTACGAAGAGGGTAAAGTGGTTTCTGAAATGCAAAGACCACTAAAAGAGGAAGGGAATGAAGTCTTTATCCGTTATAATGAAGCTATCCCTATTTTGAGAAAAGTACAAAGTTTTAAAGAAGAATCTTTTTCTACGGTGGTGAGTTCAAGAAGACCTTTTGGATTAGAATCCACGATAAAAGGTAATGTCAAGCCTTATAAAGATGAAGATAATGTTTTGTTATACCAAACCAAAGGAACGGCTTATTACAAAAGAAACGATATTCCACAAAACACTCAATGGATAGATGCTCATAAGGTATATGTAGGTAAAGCCTATGGTGCGGGGGAAGGTTTTCCTCACCAGATTTTAAACACGCCTCTTTATGGAGAACCTAATTCGGCTTGTACAGAAACTTATTTGGTCATCGGTCCTTTTAGAGATAAAAAACGATGCGAGAATGTAATGAGCTATATCAAGACTCAATTTTTTCGGTTTATGGTATTGTTGAAGAAACCTACTCAAAACACATCAAAAGGCACTTACCAATTCGTGCCAATGCAGGATTTTTCCAAGCCTTGGACGGACGATGAGCTTTATGCTAAGTATGGTCTTACGGAGGAAGAAATCGCCTATATAGAAAAAATGGTAAGACCCATGGAGTAGAGAGAAGTGAGATTTTAGATGAGGTAAGCTCTTTGTTTTCACAACTTGATTATTGGCTCTTGTAACTTGATTTTCTAAATAATAAATTCTAAATTTGTGGAAAATATTAAGGTATGGAAATCACAGATATTAACCAATTAGACTTAAATAAAACCTATTCTTACGCTGATTATCTTCTTTGGAGATTTAAGGAGAGAGTGGAGCTATTCAAGGGTAAAATAATGGAAATGTCCCCAGCACCAAGCACTAAACATCAAATCATTTCAGGGAATATACATTTTGAGCTGAAACTACATTTTAAAGAGCAAACCTGTAAATTATTTTCTGCTCCTTTTGATGTCAGAATACCCAAACAGAGTCTTGAAGATAAAGATATTTTCAGCGTGGTTCAGCCAGACCTTTGTATCATTTGTGACCTTAGCAAGTTAGATGAAAGAGGCTGTATAGGAGCCCCTGATTTGGTGGTGGAGATTCTCTCACCCAGCAATTCAAAAAAAGAAATGAAAGAGAAGTTCCAGCTTTATGAAGAGTCTGGTGTTAAGGAATATTGGATCATAGACCCCAACCAAGAGAGCGTACTGGTCAATGTATTAGAAAACGGAAAATATCATACACAAAACCCTATTGTAGATGATGATGTAAATTCTATAATATTTCCAAACTTAAAGATACACACAGATGAAATCTTTAAGATGTAAAAAAAAATTAAAATAATGTTTCCAAACAACAATATCCCAAAAATCTACGCCTATCAAGACGAGCGTTTTGAGGGCTGCCTAAAAGTGGGCTATACCACGCAGAATGATGCTGCAGAGCGTGTGCGTCAGCAACAAGAAAACATCAATCTCCCTCGCCAAACTTGGGAAATCGTGTTGGAGGAAATCGCCACCCGAGAAGACGGCACTTACTTCAAAGACACCAATATTCATAAGAGATTAGAGCAAATGGGCTTTGCCAGAATTGTGGGAGATAAAGGCAAAAGAACAGAGTTTTTTCAGTGTTCGCTAAATGATGTAAAAGCCGCCATTCTCTCTGAGAAAAAAGGACTTAAAACCATTACCGATAGGACGCAAAGTT
This sequence comes from Capnocytophaga canimorsus, assembly GCF_002302565.1. Classification (NCBI taxonomy): domain Bacteria; kingdom Pseudomonadati; phylum Bacteroidota; class Flavobacteriia; order Flavobacteriales; family Flavobacteriaceae; genus Capnocytophaga; species Capnocytophaga canimorsus. Next base: position 163,524 of record NZ_CP022382.1, read on the forward strand.
TCGGTATGCGTCCCGAGCAAAAAGCTGCCGTAGAAAAAACCACCCAATATTTTAACAGCGTAAAAGACGAAGGCTTTACCCCTCATTTCCTTTGGAATGCCAAAATGCGTTTCGGGAAAACTTTTACCGCCTATCAGTTGGCACTCAAAATGGGCTGGAAAAAGATATTGGTACTTACCTTCAAACCCGCCGTACTCAGTGCTTGGCGTGAGGATTTACAAAATCATATTGACTTTAAAGACTGGCAATTTGTTTCCAACAAAGAAGAAGATTTATCTCCCAAAGACATTGATAACAGCAAGCCTTTTGTCTATTTTGGTTCGTTTCAAGATCATTTAGGTCTAGACAAAAAATCCGGAGGTATCAAGGCTAAAAATGAATGGGTACATCAGGAGCGGTGGGACTGCGTAATTTTTGATGAATACCACTTCGGGGCGTGGCGAGACAAATCTAAAGACCTTTTCGGTAAAGAAGAGAAAAAGGAGCTAGAAAGCATAACACAGGAGCAACAAGAATTAGAGAAAGAGGATTTAGGTAAGGTGGAGGATTTCAGCTACTTTGATGAAGAGCTATTACCCATTACTACCAAGCATTATTTATACCTTTCGGGTACGCCCTTCCGTGCCATTGCCGATGGGGAGTTTATCGAAGAACAAATCTACAACTGGACTTATTCTGATGAGCAAAAAGCCAAAACCCAATGGCAAGGCGAAAATAACCCCTATGCCTCGCTCCCAAGAATGGTAATGATGACTTACCAACTTCCTCAACAAATACAGCATATCGCAATGAAAGGCGAGTTTAACGAGTTTGACCTGAATGTATTTTTCTCCGCAGAGGTCAAAGGCAAAAATGCTACTTTTAAATACCGAGACGAAGTTCAAAAATGGCTAAATCTTATCCGTGGACAATTCATTGGAACGGTAGAGTCTGACCTAAAACAAGGAAAGAACAAACCTCCAATGCCTTTTTCCGACAGCCGTTTATTAGGTATCTTACAACATACTTTTTGGTTTTTGCCCAATGTAGCTTCTTGCTACGCAATGGCAAACTTATTAGCAGAGCCACAAAACAAATTCTTTGATGACTATAAAGTAATTGTATGTGCAGGAACAGAGGCAGGAATAGGGGTAGATGCCCTAAAACCAGTAAAAGAAGCAATGCAAGACCCACTAAAAACCAAGACCATTACCCTTTCTTGTGGGAAGCTCACTACAGGAGTTTCGGTACACCCTTGGTCAGGATTCTTTATGCTTCGTAACTCTTCCAGCCCCGAAACTTATTTTCAATCGATTTTCCGTGTACAAACACCTTGGGTCATTAAAAACCCTAATGGCGATAGCCCCAACGAGGAGGAAATCATCAAGAACGAATGCTATATATTTGATTTTGCTCCCAACCGAGCTTTGAAGCAAGTGGCCGCTTATTCGGAAAGGCTGAACATTGCCCCCAAAGTCTCCCCCGAAGAAAAAGTAGCCGAGCTGGTGAACTTCTTACCTATTTTAGCGTATGATGGCAGTAGTATGAAAGAAATCAGTCCTGCAGAAATATTAGACATCGCAAGTAGCGGAACATCCGCCACACTTTTAGCAAGGCGTTGGGAATCGGCACTCTTGGTGAATGTGGATAATGTAACCCTGCAAAAGCTTCTGAGCAATTCCGAAGCCTTAGCCGTATTAGAAAAGATAGAAGGCTTCCGTAATCTGAGCCAAGAGATAGAAACCATCATCAATACATCAGAGAAGATAAAGAAAACCAAAAAAGAGATGGCAAACTCTAATGAAACCATTGATAGTAAAGCTAAAAAAGAACTCACAGAAGAGGAAAAAGAGTATAAAAATAGAAGAAAGCAAATTCAAGAAAAACTCATCAAATTTGCTACCAGAATCCCAATATTTATGTATCTCTCAGAGCATAGAGAACAAACTTTACACGATGTGATTACCCTATTAGAACCCGAGTTATTTAAAAAAGTAACAGGCATCACGGTAAAAGACTTTGAGCTACTCAGCCGTTTAGGTTTATTCAATAATGCCTTGATGAACGATGCCGTGCTAAAATTCAAACATTACGAAGACGCTTCACTCGCCTACACAGGAAAACCTACCTATGAAGGCTTGCGTTTTGTAGGGGCTTTTGATACCATAGTTCCAGTAAAAGAATATGTACAACAGTAGCCTTAATTTGAGAGAAATATACAATAACAGAAACTAAAAGACACAATATAATGTGTCTTTTTTTATGATTAAAAGTTGAAAAAAAGCTTCGAATTTATTTCCTAAGTAGAAATAAAAAATCCAGATTTTGTGCGAAAATGGAATGCTTTTTGTAGTAATGCTTAGCAAATTTTTAAATTATTAAGATATGAAATTAAAATATATTCTTTTTTTGGCAATTGGGGGTGCCATTTCGGCGTGTTCTACTTCAAAAGAACAAATTTATTGGGTGAATTCCGTAAAAGTAGATTGTGATACAGGAGCAGGAAAAGCCGAATGTTTGCAAGTTTCTAAAAATGAAGACCTTGATAAAGCTCAATGGGAATATTTTTATGCTCCAATAGAAAATTTTGTTTTCGAGGAAGGATTTTTTAAGAAGATACAAGTCAAAGAAACCCAATTGGATAGCAAAAATGTCCCTGCCGATGCTTCTTCGGTAAAATACACGATGATAAAAGAAATTGAAAAACAGAAAGATATGTCTTTTGAACTTAACGCAAATTGGACATTGGAAAAAATTAACGGAAACCAAGTTACACAATCATTAAAGCCCAATTTGGAACTTCATTTACAAGAGAAAAAAATAAACGGAGTTGGCGGATGTAACAATTATTTCGGAACGATTACAGAACTTCATCAGAATAAAATTCAGTTTGGAAAAATTGGTGCAACCAAAAAAATGTGTATGGATGATAACATCGAAATGGCATATTTCGATGCCTTGTCGCAGGTTCGTACCTTTAAAATAGACGAAGGAAAGTTGATTTTCTTGGATGCTTCAAATAAAGAGATACTGATTTTCAGTCCTAAAAAGAAGGTAAATGAGCGTTTGCACGATATTTGGGGAGCTGTTCGCATTGGAGGAAAGTCGATTGAGAAAAAAGAAGGCATTCCGATATTGGAAATCAATCTTACAGAAATGAGCATCAGTGGAAGCGATAGCTGTAATAATTATTTCGGTCAGATTGAGCAGCTTACTGATGAGAAAATTGTCTTCGCAGGAATAGGGGTAACCGCCAAATTATGTCCTGAAATGGAAATTGCCAATCAGTACAACCAAGCTATGGAAAAGGTAACTTCCTATAAGCTTGAGGAATTAAATCTGACGCTGTATGATGCTCAGGGAAATGAAGTACTTGCTTTTATAAAAGGGGATTAAAAATCCTCTTTTTTTGTGTCTATTCTTGTGAGAAATTTTGTAATACGAAATATCTTTCAAACTTTGTTTTTAAATTTTAATATCATATCAACCTAAAAATAAACATCTTAAAACAGAATGTTTAAATAACGACCAAATGAAAAATAAGGAATCGTTAAAAATGTGGTATCTTTACCCCAAAATATAGTATAAGACATAGGAATGATTAAAAAGGTATGATATCGGAGAAACAAAAAGGTGTCTTATTAAGCTGATCAAAGTTGCGAAATTGAGTATGTGAATAAGGCATCATATATTTAAGCTTCGACTTCGTTGAGCTTGACACTAAAAATTGTCATCCTCTTTTTTGTAATATAACCCAAAACATTTTATTGAAAAATATGCCTACTCTACAAGAACGCGACCAAAATTGCCTTTGGCATCCTTACACGCAACACGCAACTGCCAATGCTCCAATAGGCATCGTCAAAGGAAAAGATGCTTTGCTTTGGGACGAAAACGGAAATGAATACATCGACGCCATTGCCAGTTGGTGGGTAAATCCGTTTGGACATTGTAACAATGCTTTGGCTCAAGCTGCATTCCAGCAACTTACTGAGCTTGAACACGTGCTCTTTGGCGGATTTACTCACGCCCCTGCGGTACAACTTGCCGAAAAATTACTTGCGTTATTGCCTAACAATCAACAAAGAATATTTTTTTCCGATAACGGTTCCACAGCTGTTGAAGTTGCTCTTAAAATGGCACTACAATTTTTCTTCAATCAAGGAAAAAAACGACACGTAGTGGTTGCTTTTGAAAATGCTTTCCACGGAGATACCTTTGCGGCTATGGCTGCCTCGGGAATTTCTTTTTTTACAAAAGCTTTTGAAAAACAACTCATTGAAGTGGTTCGTATCCCGATTCCAACAGAAAAAAATGAAAATCTTGTCGCCGAAAAACTAAAACAAATTATCACCGAAAAAGATGTAGCTGCTTTTATCTTTGAACCCTTAGTACAAGGGGCTGCAGGAATGCAAATGTATGCGCCAAAGGCATTGGACAAACTGCTACAAATCGCTCAAAAAAACGGAGTAATCACCATTGCTGATGAAGTAATGACCGGATTTGGTAAAACGGGAAGAACTTTCGCTTGTGATTATTTGCAAGAAAAGCCCGACATTATTTGTCTGTCCAAAGCTTTAACAGGAGGAACCATTCCACTTGCCGTTACCTCAGCTTCCGAACGTATTTTTGAGGCTTTTTACGACCAAGATGTAAATAAAGCCTTATTCCACGGGCATACCTTTATGGCAAACCCCACAGGATGTGCCATTGCTTTGGAGGCATTACATTTGCTACTTTCCGAAGAGATGCAACAAAACATAAAACGTATTGAAAATCAACATCAGCGCTTTATCAATAAACATAAAAATAATTTCAAAATCGAAAATTTACGGCAATTGGGGGTTATTTTAGCCTTTGAGTTGAAAACAAAACAACAAACCGATTATTACGGAGCATTGCGCAACCAATTGTATAATTTTTTTATTTCACAAGGGGTGATTTTACGCCCAGTAGGAAATAGTATTTATCTGCTACCGCCCTATATCATTACTGACAAGCAATTAGATACAGTTTATCACGTGCTTGAAAAAGCCATTGAACGTTTCGGAATTGAGTAACCTTTATTTTAAATCAAAAAACGATGAAAGACTTACGCGAACAATTGAAAAATTTATTTCCTGATCATATTGAACAAGAGGAAGTTACAATCGAACAACCCAATATTTGGATGCAAGACGAACCCTTACATTGCAAATACGAAAAACGAAAAGGCAAACCTGTAACTATTATTGAAGGATACCAAGGAGCTGATGCCGATTTTAAAATTCTTGCCCGAGAAATCAAAATCTTTTTGGGGGTAGGTGGTGCTTTCAAAGACGAAAGTATTATTATACAGGGCGATTATCGGGAGAAGATTATGCAATTTTTATGCAAAAAAGGCTTTAAAGTAAAACGAGTAGGTGGATAAAAAAATGGTAGCGAAAGCTACCATTTTTCCTTTAAAATCATTACAATTTAGGAATTTTGAGTACTTGCCCAGGGTGTATCAAATTTGGGTCTTTTAAAATGTCGGTATTTGCTTTAAAAATAGCGTTGTACTTTGAGGCATCTTTATAGTAATGTTTGGCTATTTTACTTAAGCTTTCACCTTTTTGTACGGTATGATAAGCATAAACCGATTCGTCCAATATGCGTATATCTGCTTTAATATCAGAAGGTTTTTCTCCTCCAATTGATTTTAACTTATCCCAATAGATGTTCTTTTCATAAGCGGTATTAACCACTCCATTAACATAAAGTGCATCTTCTTTTTCTTCAACACTCACGTTTTTCATTCCTAACTCCTTGCCAAAGTCCAAAAGAGAACTGTACTTTTCTTTAATGCTCATTTTTTTGTTTTTTTGAATTATCTCCGATAAAGATAGTCATTTATTTTTAACTTTTCTCTATTTTATGATATATTTATTATTTTTCAAAGTTTGAAAATCAATTTGTTTTGCCTTACATCTTGCTCGAGCAATACGTTTTCCATTATGGTAGAGACCTTTACGTGCGGGTAACACCACCGAACACTTCCCTGCTGTTTGTGCAATAATTTCAGCTTCTTTTAACATTCCTTTTTCCCAAGAAAAAGATACCTCAAAGCCGTTACGTGCTTTCATTCCAGTTATTTTACCTTTTTGCCAGTCAGGATGTGAAGGAAGCGCAGGTAAGAACCGAATGGTATTGGTTTTTCCGTGACTTTGAAGTAACATTTCGGCAATTCCTGCTGTTCCACCAAAATTTCCGTCAATTTGAAATGGCGGATGGGCACAAAATAAATTAGCATACGTTCCTCCTGCGCTTTGTTGCCTACCCATAGCTACAGGTGTAAGCAATTGCTTTAGAAGTGTCAAAGCGTGATTTCCATCACCTAAACGCGCCCAAAAATTGATCTTCCAAGCCTTCGACCAACCTGTTCCACCATCACCACGAATTTCTAAGGTTTTTCGGGCTGCCTGAGCCAATTTGGGCGTATCCCAAGGGGTAATTTCGTCATACGGATGCAACCCATATAGGTGGGATACGTGTCTGTGAGTAGGTTCAGCATCTTCCCAATCGTGAAACCATTCGTTCAAATCGCCTTGTTCCCCTATGGTATTAGGTACGGTGTTTTTAATAATATCTTTCCATTTAGGGTGCTTGTCCGTATCTTTATTTAAAATTTCAGAGGCTTTGAGTACATTAGAAAACAATTCACGTACGATTTGCATATCCATTGTTGGTCCCATACACGTGAATCCGTGTTGTTTTTTTCCGTCTTTCAACTCGGGTAAATAATACGCATTTTCGGGAGAATTGGAAGGGGCAGTTACCCAATATCCACTTTTAGGTTCTTTGATAAGCATATCTTCAAAAAAATGGGCTGCTTCTTTCAGTACAAAATAGTATTCTTTAAGAAAATCAATGTTTTGTGTAAATTGATAATGCTCCCAAATATGCTGACAAAGCCACGCTCCTCCTGTTAGGGTAGAACCCCAAGAAGCTCCTTCGCCTGGCGAGGTAAAAAACCACGGATTGCTCACCACGTGCGCTACCCATCCTTCGGCATTATAGTAGGCTTTTGCCGTTTTCTTTCCGTTAGGCACCAAATTTTTAGTAAAACGAAGTAAAGGTTCAGCCAAATCAGAAAGATTAGTGACCTCTGCTAACCAATAATTCATCTGTACGTTGATATTTAGGTGATAATCACCATTCCAAGGCGTTTGATATTCTTCAGCCCAAAGCCCTTGTAGGTTGGCAGGGAGTAATCCTTTTCGAGAGGAACTGATGAGTAAATATCGTCCGAAGTTATAATACAAAACAGGAAGTTGAGCATCTGTATTTCCAGCCTGATAACGCTGTAATCGTTGCCAAGTAGTCAAGTTTTCATCGGTTAATGAAGTAGGCATTTCCCATCGATTTCGATTAAATATCTTTCCGTAGGTTACCTGATTTTCAAGTAAAGCGTTTTGAAAAGACAAGGAATTTATCGCCTTTAAGTACGCTAGTGTTTGTTTTACGACATCGGTGTTTTCAAGTTCTCCATTTTCATAACTATAGTTGGTTGATGCACTGATTTTTACAATTACCTCAGAGGCTGAACGTACTTCTAAACCAGCTAATGAGGCAGTGAGCTCTCCGTCAGTGGAAACCTCTGCTATTGTGGCAAATTCCATTCCTTTTTGGTTTTCATTCGGAAGTGTACCTTGCATTATAAGTTTATTTTTGTCGTAAGAAAAATGAGCATTTTCTTTACGGAATAGACTTAAACCCAAATTCGTTTTTTGAGCAGATTTAATTTTTACCCAAATCACATCATTATTGAAATCAGTAAAAACGATTTGTTCGATTTGGTTTCCATTGCGTACATATTGGGTGGTAGCCACAGCCTTTTCAAGGTCTAAAACTCGTTTGTAATGGGTTACCGATGCATCTGATTTCCAATCGATTTTTAACTGTCCTAATGTTTGATAACATCCGTAATGACAATTTGCACCGTTGCCGTGACACGTTCCTTTTCCTTTGGCAACAAAATGTTTCATCAGTAAACTTTGTGCTTCCAGATTTTTCCCTTGCAGAAGTAAATTTTGAATTTCTTTTAAATACTTATGCGCATTTTCATCATCGGCTTCTTGTTTACCTCCTGACCATAATGAAATTTCGTTGAGTACTATGGTTTCTATATCGGTTTTACCAAATACCATAGCTCCTAAACGTCCGTTGCCTAAAGGTAAACTTTCGGTAAAAAAAGCGGCAGGTTGGTCAAACACCACCGAAATATCTTGCTTTTGAGCAATTACGAAGTTGAAAATCGTTACAAAAACAATAAAAAAAAGTTGTTTCATAATGCAATTACAAATATGGGTTGTTATATCATTTTGATTTTTAGAGGTCCGAAGATAATCATTTTACGCAAAAAAGGCAACCCAATAAGGAAATACTTTACAAAAGATTTGTTTTATAGCAGTAAAAACTCATTATCCATCGGTAAAAATTAATTTCCTATCAGTAAAGATTCATTTTCTATCAAAGAAAATCAATTTTTCATCAGTAAAATTTTATTTTCTATTGGTAAGATTGAATTTCCTATCAGTAAAAAGTAATTTTGTATCAAGAAAAATGGATTTCCTGTCAGTAAAAAACTATTTCCTATCAGTATTTTTCACTTATAAATAATATAGCCAATTATTTTTAAATAGTTGCTGTATAAAATCTTTTTTTAAATAAGAGTTGTCACGACAATCTAGAAAAAAGGGAGCTATATTCAGATTGTTGTTGTCTGATTTGTTCAAGAAAATACAGAAAATAGAATAGGAGAGAGGTTAATCGTTATCAAATCAATTTTTTAAGCTTTTTCAAGTTCAAAGATTGTAATTTCGGGTCTGACGTTAAACCGCACTTGTAAGGAATGCCCCAATGCTCTGTTGATGTATAGTGTTCTCTCGTCTGAAAGTTCAATTTTACCAGAAGCATATTTTTTGTTCTTTACCGGTAGAATAGGTGCAGGTAAAAAGGGTGGTTTACATTGACCACCGTGGGTATGCCCCGATAGTATCCAACCTTTGAAGGATTGCCAAACCTCCAAATCGCATACATCAGGATTGTGACAAAGCACGATATTTGCCTTTTCAGGAGAATAATTTTTTAAAGCCTTTTGGGCATCAAGAGTGCCAGCCCAATAATCATCAAATCCAATAAAATGTAATCCTTGAAATTCAACAGATTCATTTCTGAGGACTTTAATGTTTTTTGATTCAATGAGTTGGGTGATTTCATCGGCAATATGAGGTTCACGCCAATGGTGTCCGTAGTCGTGATTTCCTAAAATGGCTGTTGTGCCTAATGTACCTTTTACACTGTTTTCCAATACTTTATTTAGTTCATCGTACAATACTTTACGTTGGTGTAAGGTGATGTAATCTCCTGTGTAAACTACAAAATCAGGCTGAAAGTTTTGTGCTTTTCTCAAAGCGTCGATTAAAAAATCGGTACTGACCCTATGCCCCACGTGTAGGTCACTGATTTGCATCAATGTTTTGCCGATAAGGGAGTTAGGTAGGTTTTTGATAGGCATTTTCAAACGGACAAACTCTAACCAAAAAGGTTCAATTTGCCAAGCATATCCACCGCCTAGTAGCCCCAAGCCGATCGTGGCTAACGCTGTTTTTTTAATGAATTTTCGTCTGTTCACATCTTTTAGTTGATTAAGCTAGGAGAAATAACAATAACAATAAAGATACGATAAAAAAGTAGTGTTATTATCCAAAACATTTTTATCGTCATTTTTCAATCTTTTAACTCTTCCTAAAACTCCGACGTAAAATGTAGCTTCACGTTTGGATATTTTTGTTTTACCATTTCGATAGAAAACGCCGAATCTGCTAAGAAAACACGCTGTCCGTGCTTATCACGAGCCATATATTTCTGTTTCACACGAAGGAAATCCTGAAACTCGGCATCTTTCGGATTTTCAGGCTCTTCCACCCAACAAGCCTTATGTATCGGGAAGCTCTCATAACTGCATTTCGCTCCGTATTCGTGTTCCAATCGATATTGGATAACTTCGTATTGCAACGCTCCCACCGTTCCGATAACTTTTCGTCCGTTGAAATCCAACTTGAAAAGCTGTGCCACACCTTCGTCCATCAGTTGGTCGATACCTTTTTCTAATTGCTTGGATTTTAGTGGGTCGGCATTGTTGATGTAGCGGAAATGTTCAGGAGAAAAGCTCGGAATTCCTTTAAATTGCAAGGTTTCGCCCTCTGTAAGCGTGTCTCCAATTTTGAAATTTCCAGTATCGTGAAGTCCCACAATATCACCGGCATACGAAATATCAACCACTTCTTTTTTCTCTGCAAAAAAAGCATTCGGACTTGAAAATTTCAGTTTTTTTCCGTGCCGAACGTGTAAATAAGGTTTGTTTCGCTCAAAAGTTCCTGAAACGATTTTAACAAACGCCAAGCGATTGCGGTGGTTCGGGTCCATATTAGCGTGAATTTTGAAAACAAATCCGCTAAACGTATTTTCATCAGGGTTTACCACGCGTTTGTCACTGGCTTTGGCTCTGGGCGACGGAGCAATTTCCACAAAGCAATCCAAAAGCTCACGAACGCCAAAATTATTCAATGCCGAACCAAAGAAAACAGGCTGTTGCGTTCCGCTGAGGTAGGCTTCTCGGTCAAATGGCGGATATACTTCATACACCAATTCCAATTCGCTACGTAAGTTTTCAGCCGATTTCTCACCGATGATTTTATCCAATTCAGGGTCGTTTACATTATCAAAAGCGATGGTTTCTTCGATATTTCTTCGGCTATCGCCTGAAAATAAATTGATATTTTTTTCCCAGATATTGTAAATCCCTTTGAAATCATATCCCATTCCGATAGGAAAACTCAGCGGTGTAACAGAAAGCCCCAATTTTTGTTCTACCTCGTCCAAAAGGTCAAAAGCATCTTTTCCTTCTCTATCTAACTTATTGATAAACACTATCATCGGGATATTTCGCATACGACAAACTTCCACAAGTTTTTCGGTTTGCTCTTCTACCCCTTTGGCAACGTCAATCACCACAATTACGCTATCCACAGCGGTTAAGGTTCGGAAAGTATCTTCAGCAAAATCTTTGTGACCAGGAGTATCTAATATATTGACTTTGTAATCTTTATAATTGAACGCCAAAACCGACGTTGCCACCGAAATACCACGCTGACGCTCAATTTCCATAAAGTCAGAAGTCGCACCTTTTTTAATTTTATTGCTTTTAACAGCTCCTGCTTCCTGAATAGCTCCACCGAAAAGTAGTAATTTTTCCGTAAGGGTAGTTTTTCCCGCATCGGGGTGGGCAATTACGCCAAAAGTTCTGCGTTTTTGTATTTCCTGAAGTATTGACATTTTCCTTGATTTACTGATTTAAAACGGCGACAAAGGTAAATTTTTTAACCGACTTGTTAAAACGAAATGAAGGAAAAAACACAATTTTAGAATATCAAATACACTAAACTATAATTGAAAATTTAACCCTAAATAAATAAGACAAAAAATGAAAAACACCCGTAAGAGGGTGTTTTCTTATTTGTTTAAGCGTTTTTACGAATGTTTTTGAGTGAGAGTAACCATTTTTATGGCAGCAATTGCTGCCTCTACACCTTTGTTACCGTGCTTTCCACCACTTCGGTCTAATGATTGTTGTAATGTATTGTCTGTCAGTACACAAAATATAACAGGAGTATCTTCTGTAGCATTGAGTTGGGCAATACCTTGGGTAACGCCTTGGCATACGAAATCAAAATGACGGGTTTCTCCTTGGATAACGCAACCGATAGCAATTACAACATCTACTGTTTGAGTTTTTATCATTTTTCTGCTGCCGTGTATAAGTTCAAAACTTCCAGGGACTTCCCAACAGATGATTTCTTCGGGTAGAGCGCCACAATCTAAAAGGGTTTGATAAGCTCCTTCTTTCAAAGACATAGTAACCTCAGGGTTCCATTCAGAAGTAACAATCCCAAAGCGAAATAATTTCGCGTTTGGGATTGTTGCTTTATCATATTGTGATAAATTTTTATTTTCGGTTGCCATAAGGTTATTCGCTTATTTTTCCTAAATAAATGTCAATGGTTCTTCCTTCTTCCGAAGTAGGAAACTCGTCTTTAATACGTTGGAAGTATTGCTTGGCTTCCTTATTGCTTTCTAACAAAAGAGCGGTGATTCCTGCTTTTTTAAGGTAAATAGGAGTTGTAAACTCATTTTTGTTATGGTCAAATGCTTTTTTATAGAAAGTTAATGCTTCTTTATTGTTTTTTAATTGAGAATAAGCATCTCCGATATTTCCTAAGGCTAACGGACCTAGCATATCATCATCAGTATCAAATTTTTTAAGATACTCAATGGCTTCTTCGTATTGTCCTTGGTTGATGTAAGCCATTCCTGCCGAATAAGTTGCCAAATTAGCCGCTTTGGTACCGCTGTATTGCTTTATAATATCTAAAAAGCCGTACTTTCCAGCACTTCCGTTCAAGGAAAGCGTAAATAAAGAATCTTTAACTTGGGTATCGGTGGCATTCAACGCTTCATTGAAAAATTCTTGTGCAAAGAATAGTTCATTTCCTCCTTCTTTTTCTTTGGGAGCAACTACAAATTGTTGGTATAGCAAATAGGCAAGTCCCACTACAGCTACAGCAATTAGTACGCCAATAATGGTTTTTTGGTTTTTCTGTACCCACTCTTCTGTTTTTGAGGCTTTTTGGTCGAGCGTATCAAAAACTTCTGCGGTAGTACTCTCTTGGTGTAACTCCTCAGGGGTTACCTCGTCAGTGTGTTTTACTCTGTTAGGTCGGTTGTTTCTTTTCTTATAAACTGCCATATCATTTCTATTAACGTCGCGCAAAAATAAAATTTTTATTTTTAATAGAAAGCCCTTTAAACAATATTTTTCAACAAAATGAAAGTTCAGATGCAATATATTGGTTTTTCATTGTATATTGCGGCATGTTTTTGAAGAAAATATCTGTAGTAAATTATAAAAATATTTCGTCAGAAGGTTTTGATTTTGACGAAAATATCAATTGTTTTATAGGAGATAATGGAGTGGGTAAAACCAATTTGCTCGATGCCGTTTATCATTTAGGAGTTGGCAAAAGTTATTTTAATCCTTCGGCGTTACAAAATATTCGCCACGGGGAGGATTTTTATCTAATTGAAGGGCTTTTTGAAGCAGACTCTCGTCAAGAACAAATCAGTTGTAGCGTGAAAAAAGGGCATAAAAAAATCATCAAATGTAATGGTAAACCCTATGAGCGAATGGCGGATCACTTTGGTAAATTTCCGATGGTAGTAATTTCGCCCTCCGATCGTGATTTGATTGTGGAAGGAAGTGAAACGCGCCGAAAGTTTATGGACAGCGTTATCTCACAATCCGATTTGTTGTATCTAGATGATTTGATGCGTTACAATCGGGTATTGTTACAAAGGAATTCTTTGCTGAAACATTTTGCCAATCAGCAAACTTTTGATGCTTTGACTCTTTCCCTTTACGATGAGCAACTTTCGGTTTTGGGCAGTCAAATTCATCAAAAAAGAAAAAACTTTATTGAGCAGTTTCTTCCTACATTTTTAAAACAATATGCTTATATTTCTCAGGGGAAAGAGCAGGTGAATTTACGTTATGAAAGTCAGCTCAATGAAACACCATTGATAGATTTGCTCCAAAGTAATATACATAAAGATAGGCTTTTGCAATATACAGGGGTTGGGATTCATAAAGATGATGTTTTGTTTGAAATTGATGGATATCCAATAAAAAAATATGGAAGCCAAGGACAGCAAAAGTCCTTTTTAATTGCTTTGAAACTTGCTCAATTTCAAGATGTAAAAAAACATTTAGGTGTCAGCCCAGTGTTGCTTTTAGATGATATATTTGATAAACTTGATGACAAACGAGTAACCAAATTAGTAGGATTGGTTACCGATAAACAATTTGGGCAACTTTTCATCACCGATACGCATCAGCAACGAACGCAAAATGTGGTAGAAAAGACAGGACTATCTTACAAGATGTTTTTAATCGACAACGATAAAAATGCGGATCTGTAGCGCCATTAAAATATTGGTATTGTTGTTGGGAGTTGTTATCAATGCTCAAGATTTAGAACTGCCTAAATATAAGCAGTATAGTGATCGTGACGGATTGCCTCAGCAACAAGTAACTACCTTGTTTGAAGATAGTCGTGGTTACATTTGGGTGGGTACCAAAAATGGTGTGGCTCGGTTCAACGGAAAAGAATTTTATGCCTTTACCACTAAAAACGGATTTCCCTTTCGAGTGATAGAGGAAATAAGAGAAGACCAGCAAAAACGTATTCTGGTGTTTTCTTCAGAAGGAATTGCTCGAATTAACGGGAATGAAATAGAAACTTTTCCTCTCAATCAATATGTGGCTGAAACCTTTGATTTATGTTCCACAGAAACCATTTGGTTTACTGCTAAAAATAATAAAGCCCAGTGGTTTATCGGATGTTTTTCAAAAGATAAATATACGTTCTATCCGTTACCCTTTCACAATGAATTAAGTGTTTCAGTCAAACACGCTCATCAACAAGATGAATTTTATATTTTTACTAATACTGAATTTTATGCATATAATCTCAAAGACAATAAATTACAAAGTCATCCATTTGTTTTACGCAAGAAAGGTTATATACTTAAATCACTTTGTGTCAATGAAAACGTAATTGCGTCCTATAAAAAAATCAATACTGACCATTTTCTTTTCTACCAAATGAGTAAAAATGAACATCAGCTCATCGGGGAGTATCAAAACGGAAGTTGGCAACGGCAATTACCTTCCGAAATCAGAAATCAACTTCGTCTTTATATTCCTAATCAAGCTCATTTTATCGAAAAAGGGAAAGTGAAATATGTGTCTATGCCCGAACAATTTATTATCAATGGGTTAGAGGATAGTAATGGGGTACAATGGTTCAGTACAGAGCGAGGACTTACGCGTATGTTTTCCGAGGCGTTCACCCATTACAATCCGCATTTGCTTTCCGAAGTTTGGGCAGTGGTTGAGCAACCTAAGGGTAAGTTTTGGTTTCCTTCTTACTCTTTTTCCACCAAAACTCTTGAAAAAAATATTCTTAAGGAAGAACAGATGCCCTCAATGAGCAATCATTCAGGGTATTATTTTCATCCAGTGAAAGACGATAAAGACCAATTGTACTTTGCTTGGTCAAAGGGGGTGGTCAAACGTTCACCGAAAGGAAAAACAAAAATATTGGAATATCATTGGCAGGGAGACCCTAATGCATTGTATGTTTTTTATGATAAACAACGTAGTTTACTTTTAGGAGGATTTCGTAATAATGTGGTATTTTGGAACAATAAAGAAGAACGCATACGTGTTGTGGGGCGTGAAAGCCAATCAGATATGGAAGGCTATGTACTTTGTGTTGCTAAAGATTCGGTAGGAGATTATTGGTTTGCAGCTCGAGATATATATCGTTATCAATTTGATAAAAATCAGCTAAAAAAATATACTTTTACTCACCAAGAGAAGAGAATCAGAGCCATAGATATTGCTACTGATTTTTCGGGAAGAGTTTGGTTCGGAGCCAATCAAGGGCTTTTTTATTATGACAGAAAGAAAGATAGTCTGCAAAAATTTGAATGCGCCCAGTTGGAAGATGGAGTGTCAACTGTTTTTCCTATTGATGAAAAACGCTTATTGTTTTCGCAGCCTCACGGATTGTATGTTCTTGATTTGGAATCGTTTGAAAAAGGCAACGTTAAACTGTCGCTGTACAATGAAACTAACGGATATTTAGGTAATGAAGCAGGACAAACAGGGGCTTTCAGAGATTCTGAAGGAAAAATATGGATTACCGGTAGCTATGCTCTTGCCAAAATAGACCCTAATTTGTTGCCCAGTCATTACGCTTCGCCTTTAAATTTGGTTTTCAAAAGCTATAATAACGTTTCTATAAAATACAATGAAAATAAAATAAAACTTCCTAAAGACCAGCATTCGGTAACCATAACATTTGACCCTGTGGCACTTAACTATATTCGCCCCGTTTGGTATCGCTATCGCCTTGATGATGGTGACTCTTGGAGTGAGCCACAAACCGAAAATTACATCACGCTGACCAATTTACCACACGGAAAAACCACACTCGAAGTTCGTGCTTGGTTTCAAGGATTGGAAGAAAGTTATTTAGATAATCGGTACACCATTGATATTTATGTTAATAAGATATTTTATAATCAAGCTTGGTTTGTACCAGCGGTCATATTTCTTTTGCTAATAACCATAGCAATCATTTCATACGTGCAAAAACGTACACAAACCCGTTTGCGAAAAACCATTATGTTGGCAAAAATATCAGAAGTAGAAACCATACAATCACAAATGAATCCGCATTTTGTGTATAATGTGTTGGCGAATGTACAATCCAAAATACGAAATTTACAAACAGAACAAGCCGAAAACGTATTACTTAAGTTGGCAGGATTGATGCGTAAATTTTTGCATACTTCAACGGTTACCACTACCCAAAAGGAAGATACGTTACAAATCAAACAACATTTGGTAAGTTTATCCTATGAGTTGGTCTTACTTCAAGAATTTATTGATTTTCAGCAAATGTTATATCCGAATTCTTTTGATTATCGACTTATCATTTCTGATGATGTTGATGTAAATCAAACCAAAATTCCTCCAATGTTATTGCAACCTTTTGTTGAAAATGCAATTAGTCACGGACTTATTCCTAATACGAAAAAGGGAACGCTCACCATATTTGTTAAGCGCAAGTTCCACCGAGTTTATATTGAAATTAAAGATGATGGCGTAGGGTTAGAAGTGGCAAAACAGAAAAGAAAAATTTCAAAACTGCGTTATCCTTCACAAGGACGTAGGTTAACTTTAAAACGTATTAAACTGCTGAGAGAATTAGGTTTTGAAATCGAAGTTATTACGCGTAGCTCAGCGAAAGGAACCAAAGTGATGCTTATTTTTGGGTGAAAATTTCTTTATTTTGGTGTAAAATATTAAATTTGTCTTGTTTAGTTGCAATGAAGAAAAATATCTAAAGTAAAGCAGCTATGTTACGAGTAATTATTGCAGATGATATATCGGAAACCCTTGATATGGTAGGCGCTTTGGTTAAGGAAATACGCCCCGATGTACACATTTTGGGTAGGTTTACTTCCCTTATGGAAACTCAAAAACAGATAGAATTATTAAAACCTGACGTACTGCTTATTGATATTCAATTTGCTGCAGAGGCAATGACTGTTTTTGATTTACTTGACTATTTTTTACGTAAAGGCAAACTCAATTTTCAGACTATTATTTTCTCTGGACATTGCGAAACGGAATATTATGATATGGCCTTTCGCTATGGAGCATTGCATTTCATACCCAAACCTATTGATAAAACAAGGCTCAAAGAAGCTTTTCAGCGTGTTAGAAACACTGAAACTGAAGAGGAAAGTTCCAAAACGAGCACTTTTCATTTAAAGAACAAGCTTGTGGTTTATACCGCTGGATTGAGACATTTTATTGACCTTCAAAATTTAGTTTACATACAAAGTAAAAAAGTCGGGGTAAGTATTCATCTTTCTAATAATGAAATTATTAGAAGTTCCCGAAATATAGGGTATTATCAAGAACAATTGGCTGGAATACCTAATTTCATTCGCATACACAATAGTACCCTATTAAATACAGATTACATCGACACAATTTCTTCGGCAAGTGAGCGAATCGTTTTTTTAAAATCTCCTTTTGGGAAAATACAAGCCTCTCGAGAGCGTTTCAAAGAACTTTTAGAAAATTTTTAATAGCTCTAAAAGGCTATTTGGTAAAAAAAGTCAAAATTACGCCTCTTTTGTCAAGTTAAAAAGAGTTAAATTGAGTTAATAAGGTCGATTTTATCTTTTGTTTTTGAGTTCATTTAGTACAAAAAAGCGTTAAAAAACAAGGTAGATTTACCGAATTTTAAACGAATCCTACCGAATAATAAATGGTAGTAAAGTTTTAAGAAAAATGAGATTTACCTTCCAATTTTTTTTGTATAAATTTGTTTCTGATAAAAAAATGGAACTATTATAAACATCACAATTTGTTTTTTAGCATCTTAAAAAACAAAAGGGGACAAATAAAAAACTAAAAAAAGATTGGGTTATGGAAAATGGTTTGAATCGTTTTTTACAGGCACAAGAAAAGGATTATCTCTCAGCACTTTCTGAAGTGAAATCTGGAAGAAAAAAAGGACGTTGGATGTGGTATGTATTTCCTCAGTTCAAATGTTTGGCTTTGAGTGAAAGCTCAAAATCTTACGGAATAGACAACGTAGATGAAGCGGAGGCTTTTTTGCATCACCCCGTGCTGGGAAAGCGACTAAAGGAAATGACCGATGCGCTCTTAAACCTTTCGGAACCCGACGTAAGCCATATTTTTGGCTCCCCCGATGAAATAAAATTAAAGGCTTCAATGACGCTCTTTGCCTGTGTTAGTGATGAGGACGAAAATCCGTTTAAAAAAGTAATCGACAAATACTTCCAAGGAGCACTTGATACGAAAACCACAAAAATAATTGATGATACTTGGGTTTGGGTCTAAGATTGATTTTTTTGCTTTTTCGCTTTTGGGCGTAACGCAATAAAAAGAAAAGGTTATCGAACAGTTTTAAGGCTGTAGGTAACCGTTTTTTATGTCCGATACAATGTGTTTTATGCATTCACATTCGTGTTTTTAAACAATAATGGAAAAAGCTACAAGTTTTGACTTGTTGTCTTTCAAAATCAAAGCGTACAAAATCCTAATAATTTATCTAAAAAAGATAAATTGTATATGGGTAAGGTATGTTTATCTCAATCATATTCAAAAAAATCATTATATTTGCTTGAAACAAATAATAAGAAAAATGCAGATCGATAAATCATTAAACGTACACGACAATCTTTTGGACTTGATAGGGAACACGCCTCTTTTAGAGCTAAAAAAGATAACAAAAGGGCTCAAAGGACGTTATTTTGCAAAAATAGAAGCTTTCAATGCAGGGCAATCGGCAAAAGACCGCATCGCCAAATACATCATCGAACAAGCTGAAAAGAAAGGAATCTTAAAGTCAGGTAGTACCATTGTTGAAACCAGCTCTGGAAATACGGGATTTAGCTTATCGATGATTGGGGCTTTGAAAGGGTATAAGTGTATTATTGCCATTAGCGATAAATCTTCACTGGATAAGGTAGATATGCTTCAAGCATTGGGAGCAGAGGTGCATTTGTGCCCCTCAAATGTAGCGCCCGATGACCCTCGCTCGTATTATGAGGTTGCCAAGCGTATCCATCAAGAAAATCTGAACTCTGTATATATCAATCAATATTTCAATACGCTTAATATTGAAGCGCATTACCACTCCACAGGTCCCGAAATATGGAAACAAACGCAAGGTGAGGTAACACACGTGGTGGTTTGCAGTGGAACGGGCGGAACCATCTCTGGAATTGCACGATATCTGAAAGAACAAAATCCTGATATAAAAGTTTTAGGGGTAGATGCTTTCGGTTCAGCAATAAAAAAATACCACGAAACGCGAGAGCTTGACCCTGCTGAAATTTATCCGTACAAAATAGAAGGATTGGGTAAAAATTTGATTCCTACAGCTACTGACTTTGATGCTATTGATGAGTTTGTTAAGGTTACCGATAAAGAAAGTGCTTTAATGGCTCGTGAAATGGCTAAAACAGAAGGACTTTTTATGGGATACACCTGTGGGGCAGCACTACAAGCCGTGAAACAATACGCCGATATGGGTAAGTTTGATGAAAATAGCGTAGTGGTGGTTCTTTTCCCTGACCACGGTTCGCGCTATATGAGCAAAATTTATAGCGATAAGTGGATGAAAGAGCAAGGATTTTTAGATTCAGATACCAATAATGAGGTAATTATGCATTAAAGGCAGAATCACAAAAACAAAAATAGTTTTTCCATAGTAAAATTGTGAACCATAATAATCATTTTTATGTCTTTTACAACGCAGCAACGTAAAGAACTTACTGCCCTTAAAGGGATTGGAGATATTTTTGTTACCCGCCTGGAACAAATGGGATTTGATTCGGTGGATAAACTTGCAGAGGCTTCGGTGGATTTCATTCTTTCGGCAGGTGCAGCAATCACCAAAAGCACTTGTTATAAGAATAGTCCACAAGCACGGAAAGCCGCCGAAGAAGCCATTTATTGGGCTACGGAGAAGTTAAAGAAGGAAAATGTAACATAAAGAGAGTGTATACTTTTCGAAAGTAAATACTTATTATTGAAGACGATTTTTGAATTACGGAAATCTGCAAAATCCAAAAAATACACGTATCTTTGTGCCTCAAAAAAAGAAATATTATTAAGAAATTGAATATAAATGAGAGATTTATTTGAACACATAAAAGAGAATAAAGGAAATATCGGTCGTTGGGCATCACACGCCGAAGGGTATTATGTTTTCCCTAAATTGGAGGGAGAATTAGGACCAAGAATGCAATTTCAAGGAAAAGAAATCCTAAATTGGAGTATCAACGATTATTTAGGTTTGGCAAATCACCCTGAAATTCGTAAAGTTGATGCCGAAGCTGCCGCTGAGTACGGAGCTGCTTACCCAATGGGAGCCAGAATGATGAGTGGACATACGTCAATGCACGAAGAATTAGAAAGAAACTTAGCTGAATTTACGCATAAACAAGCGGCTTACTTGCTTAACTTCGGTTATCAGGGAATGGTTTCTATCATCGATGCGTTGGTAACGAAAAACGATGTGATTGTGTACGATGTGGA
Source organism: Capnocytophaga canimorsus (assembly GCF_002302565.1). Classification (NCBI taxonomy): domain Bacteria; kingdom Pseudomonadati; phylum Bacteroidota; class Flavobacteriia; order Flavobacteriales; family Flavobacteriaceae; genus Capnocytophaga; species Capnocytophaga canimorsus. The sequence continues at coordinate 184,300 of NZ_CP022382.1, forward strand.
TTCGCACGGTTGTATTATTGATGGGGTTCGTCTTCACTTTGGAAAACGATTTACTTACAAACATAATGACGTAGAGAGTTTTGCTAAAAATATCGAGCGTGCCAAAAAATTGGCAGACACTACAGGTGGCGGTATTTTGGTAATTACCGAAGGCGTTTTTGGAATGCGCGGACAACAAGGAAAACTTAAAGAAATCCTTTCATACAAAGAGAAATATGGTTTCCGTATTTTGGTAGATGACGCTCACGGCTTCGGAACGCTCGGAAAAACAGGAGCAGGAGCAGGTGAAGAGCAAGGCGTTCAAGACCAAATCGATTTGTATTTCTCTACTTTTGCCAAGTCAATGGCAGGAATTGGGGCTTTTGTTTCGGGAGATAAAGAAATTATCGACTATTTGAAGTACAATTTGCGTTCGCAGATGTTTGCCAAAGCCTTGCCGATGATTTACGTAAAAGGGGCTTTGAAACGTTTGGAAATGCTTCGCACGATGCCAGAGTTAAAACAAAAACTTTGGGACAATGTAAACGCACTCCAAAACGGACTAAAATCCAGAGGATTTAACATTGGCGATACAAACACGTGTGTTACGCCTGTTTTCTTAGAGGGAAGCATTCCTGAAGCTATGGCAATGGTAAACGATTTACGCGAAAACTATCGTATTTTCCTTTCCATTGTAGTATATCCAGTAATTCCAAAAGGAATGATTCTTTTAAGAATGATTCCAACGGCTTCTCACACAATGAAAGACATCGAAGAAACGCTTAATGCTTTTTCTGCTATTCGCGAGAAATTAGAAAATGGTGTGTATCGTGAGCAAAACGCAGCCTTAGCGGAGCAAATGGGGCATATGTAATGTTATTTATTAGGTATAATATAGAGATAGGGGCTACTTGAATGAGTAGCCTTTTGTTGTTATAGCTAACCCAAAATAGTTATAGTACGGAGTAATGACCATAGAAAAGGAATTGATAATCTATAAAATGTTAAAAATCTAAGAATTGTTTGTTTGTATGTGAAAAAAAATTACATTTGCCTTGTTAAGTAAAATTAACTAATATTTTATGTAATAAATTCACGATTAAACTTGCATAATACTATGGAAATCGTTATATCTGTAGGTGCCTCGGCACAGCACAGCACTTAAACAGCCAAAATAGTGTAGTTACTACACTCTGTAATATAAATCCGCTTGATGGAGAGCAATCTCCATCAAGCGGATTTTTTATTTTCCTTAAAGGAACGTTTTCTATTAATTCCTAAAAATCCTAATTTCTAATCTCCTGATTTTCTAATCCCCTAACTTTCTGAAATTAACAAAAAAACATAAAGCAATGGCAGAATCTAAAAACAACATCATCACACACGGACTAAGTGGAAAAGTAGGTAATATGTTTGTGTTCAGTCAGCGTAACGGAAAAACAATAGTTTCTCAAAAACCTACTAAGAAAGCGATTACCTCCGAAAAGGTAAAGGAACAAATGGCAAAATTTCAACAAGCAACTATTTATGCAAAGACAACTTTGAAAAATCCTACAATTAAGGAAGAATATCAGTCGGAAGCGAGTAAGAAACAGGGCGTAACGGCGTACAACGTGGCAGTTGCTGATATGTTACAAGCCCCAAAGATTGAACAGATTGACCTTTCAGGCTATACAGGTCAGATAGGCGATACCATCAAAGTTAGAGCCTATGATGATTTCAAAGTAGCATCTGTAACGGTACATATTTACAATTCCGATGGTTCGTTGGTGGAAGAAGGTAATGCAGTGGATAATGGGTTGGATTGGGTCTATACCGTTACGCAAACCAATGCAGACCTTTCAGGTGACAAAATTGTAGTACGAGCAACCGATATACCTGCCAATACCACTGAGGCAACCAAAAATTTATAAGCAAGGGTTTGAGAGGCTTCGCCGTTCAAAGTTCAAGGTTCAAGGTTCAGCCCTTAAACCTTAAACTTTAAACCTTTAACCTTGAACTTTCCTCCTCCCGAGCTTGGATACACCTTGGGTAGAGCTTGGGTGGATAAACAACAGAAGAATGGACAAATTTTTAATGAACAATGAACAATCAGTGCAATTTGTCATTTGTGATTAATTTTACATGTTAACTATAAATAACTCATGTTATGAAATACAATAATACGTTTTCAATCGGTATTTTGGTCATTGCAGTTGTTTTCTGTTTGCTTTCGTATAGAAGCTGTAGTCAATATAAAGAAAAATATGAAACAAATTCTGTACAAATAAAAACATTACAAGATTTGCTAAAAGCAAAGAAAGAATCGCTTTCTGAAAATCAAACTACCATTCTTGTAGAGAAAGATACTTTTGAAATACAATCTCTTAACAAAGAAATTGAACATTTGCAGGCATTAGTTAAAAAATTGCAATCCATTCAGAAGCCTAAAATAATTACTAAGGTAGACACTATTATAAAAGAAGTTATAATAAAAGAAGATGATAATATTAGAAAAACTAATTATGATTTTAATGGTTGGGCATATGGTTCGCAATATATTGGCTACGAAAATCGGCAGAGCAAGGAAGAAATATGAATGTACAATATATTTTAGGAAATGCTTACTATAATGGAGAAGGTGTATCTCAATCGTATGAAAAGGCGGTGTATTGGTGGCGAAAATCAGCGGAACAGGGAAATGCCCGAGCGCAAGCTGCCTTAGGAACTGCTTACTATTATGGACAAGGTGTCCCTCAATCGTATGAACAGGCAGTATATTGGGTTAGGAAATCAGCGGAACAGGGAAATGCCGATGCACAATATGTATTAGCACTTGCTTACTATAAGGGAGAAGGCGTAACTCAATCGTATGAACAGGCTACGTATTGGTTAGGAAAAGCTTGTGAACAAGGAGAAGAGGAAGCTTGCCGTATGTTTAATAAAATTAAAAGCAAGTAAGTTTTTATTTGTAAATGAATTATATAGAGTAACTCTAATTTTATAAAGGATGAAAAAGATAGTTTTATTCATAACATTAGTTGTATTTACAGGTTATGTAAATGGTCAAAATAAAAAAACTTCGGCAACGAAACCCGAAATAGATAAACTTTATGAAAAATATAAGGATTCGGATAATATTACCTTGTTCACTCCACAGGGGGATCTTGAAGGAAAGGTAACTATAAAAATGAACAACAATTATAAACCTGTTTCAATTACTATTAAAGGTATCTCTGAACATAAAGCTCCAATAGCCGAATTTATTTCAAATACCATAAAGATGAAATTAAAGCAAGGTTATAAAGTAACAAAAGCTCCTTTTGGTTGGAACTCTTGGACTTACGCGGAGCTTGTTGAAAAAGGTTTAGGAAGGGGATTTAAAGAGGAGCATAGCTTTCAATTACTTATGAAAAAAGGAAATATGTATTTTAGAGTTGATGCAGGATGTTGTGTAGATTATATCGGATGGAAAGGTGCTTATACTTGGGAAATAGAAACGGGAGATTCTAAGAGACAAGGAGGTAGTAATGCAACAAACTTCGAATTTTAAATAATAACTGAATGTATTTTGTAAGGCAATGTTCAACCTAATAAATTGATTAAAAATAATTCTATGAAAAACAAATTAAGCGTTGTATTCTTCTTATTTTCAATGGGGCTTTTTGCCCAAGTAAGAAAAGAAGTAGAGAATGGTATTTTTGTTACTTTTCCAAATAAACCAGAGTATACAACTGTTGAAGGGTATCGTAGTTATATCTCTAAAACTGAAAATGTGATTTTTATGGTGCAAATAGTAGATTTGCCTCAACGTGCGGAGTATATGATAGCAGAGCAAAAGTTTTCAGAAACAGATAAAAAAATGGTTGCGGATAGTTTTTTAAATAATTTTGTAAAGGGAGCTATGGCAAGTACGCGAAGTAAAGTACAGGTACAGGAAATAAAAAAAGGAAAGTTTTATGGCAGAAAAATGGAATACAGAGCTGTAAATCCTGCTACCGGTGATGTTTCAGGGAGAGCCAAATTAGCTTTATTTATTCGCGGACGAGTTATAGCCTTTGAATGTGTGTTGGTGAATGATAGTCCGCGAGCAGTTGCTGAAAAAGATAGTTTTATAGATTCTGTAACTGCAAAATAACAAGTATTCCTTTCGCATTCTTTTAATTAAGAATTTAAAAATAAATAATACATTGAAAACTAGTTGTATATGAATTATATTGAAGTTTTATGAAAAAAAAGGGATCAAATATTTTGGATATATTGAAAAAAGGTATTACTTTTGCACCCGCTTTTGAGGAGGTCATTAGTTGATAGAGATTAGTGAATAGATGAAAAGCGAAAAGCTCAAAAAATATTTTGAAAAAAAAACTTTAAAAAGTTTTGGTGATTAAATAAAAAGTATTACTTTTGCACCCGCTTTGAGAAAGTCGTTAGTTAATAGAGATTAGTGATTAGTAATAAAGCGAAAAAGTTCAAAAAAAATATTTTGAAAAAAAACTTTAAAAAGTTTTGTTGGTAAAGAAAAAGTTTTTATCTTTGCCCTCGCTTTTGAAAGCGTAAGGCTAGAGAGCGAAAAAAAGAAATGAGAAGTTCATTGAAAATATTGTTGACAGCACAAGAATAAGATTTAAAGAATTATCCTAAGAGTCGATTACTTTTTTGTTAAAGGTTGCGATATTAAAGATTTTTAACGATGAAGAGTTTGATCCTGGCTCAGGATGAACGCTAGCGGCAGGCCTAACACATGCAAGTCGAGGGGTAGAGTGCTTCGGCACTTGAGACCGGCGCACGGGTGCGTAACACGTGTACAATCTACCTTTTGCTAAGGGATAGCCCGAAGAAATTTGGATTAATACCTTATAGTATTGTTTGGTGGCATCACTGAATAATTAAAGCTCTGGTGGCAAAAGATGAGTACGCGTCCCATTAGCTAGTTGGTGTGGTAACGGCATACCAAGGCTACGATGGGTAGGGGTCCTGAGAGGGAGGTCCCCCACACTGGTACTGAGACACGGACCAGACTCCTACGGGAGGCAGCAGTGAGGAATATTGGACAATGGTCGGAAGACTGATCCAGCCATGCCGCGTGCAGGATGACGGCCTTATGGGTTGTAAACTGCTTTTATACAGGAAGAATAAGGTCTACGAGTAGATTGATGACGGTACTGTATGAATAAGCATCGGCTAACTCCGTGCCAGCAGCCGCGGTAATACGGAGGATGCGAGCGTTATCCGGAATCATTGGGTTTAAAGGGTCCGTAGGCGGGCTTATAAGTCAGAGGTGAAAGCACTGAGCTCAACTGAGTAACTGCCTTTGAAACTGTAGGTCTTGAATGTTTGTGAAGTAGCTGGAATGTGTAGTGTAGCGGTGAAATGCATAGATATTACACAGAACACCGATTGCGAAGGCATGTTACTAACAAATTATTGACGCTGATGGACGAAAGCGTGGGGAGCGAACAGGATTAGATACCCTGGTAGTCCACGCTGTAAACGATGGATACTAGCTGTTTGGAAGTAATTTTGAGTGGCTAAGCGAAAGTGATAAGTATCCCACCTGGGGAGTACGCACGCAAGTGTGAAACTCAAAGGAATTGACGGGGGCCCGCACAAGCGGTGGAGCATGTGGTTTAATTCGATGATACGCGAGGAACCTTACCAAGGTTTAAATGGGAAACGACGTATCTAGAGATAGATATTTCTTCGGACGTTTTTCAAGGTGCTGCATGGTTGTCGTCAGCTC
>NZ_CP022382.1:1995000-2150000 GCF_002302565.1 Capnocytophaga canimorsus
TGGAAGTTGATTTTTTAGAGGAATGTTATGAAAAGTTGGAGGAATATAAATCTAATTTTGAGACTTTTAGTACTGAATGGGAGTTAATCAAATCTACGAACGAAAAAAATTATCCAAGTGTGGGTATTAAAGCGTATGAAGAGAAATTTCCTTTTAGGATTTTAATAGAAATTGAAAGAGAATCAGATAAGATATGTTACGGAATTGCTAAACCCAACCCGAATCCTCCAAAAGAAAATACATTAGAAAAATTTTTTGAATCTTTTCCAAATAAAGAGAGTCTCTTTGAAAGTGATTATTGGTGGTATTTAAAGAAAATTACTTCATATGATAGCGGGTGTGATGAATTTAAAGAGTTCGTAGACAATGTTGTTAAATATTGTAAAAATAACTAGTTAAAAAAATAAAAGTTATCATTTATGAATCAATCAATGATAAAGAAACTACTATATAGCGTACTTTTATTATGTTCGCAGTGGGCATTGGCACAGACGGATATTAAAGGAACAGTTACTGACGCCAAAGGCGAACCGCTTTTAGGGGCAACCGTAATTCTCAAAGAAAGAAATGTGGGAGTTACTACCGATATGGAAGGAAAATTTACCATCAAAGGCGAACAAGGGCAAACGTTGGAGGTGAGCTATGTTGGTTTCCAGATGAAAAAAGTAAAAATAACGTCCAATAATCTGAAAATTACACTTCAGGAAGAAACTGAGCAGCTCGGTGAGGTGGTTGTTACGGGATATCAGAAGATAAAAAGTCGTGTTTTTACGGGAGCTTCGGCTTCGGTGAAGATGAACGAAATAAAAATGGACGGCGTGGCTGATGTTTCGCGTATGCTCGAAGGACGCGTAGCAGGGCTTTCCATTCAAAACGTGACGGGTACATTCGGTTCGGCACCACGCATCAACATTCGTGGCGGGGCTTCCATCATTGGGAATGTACAACCACTGTGGGTTATCGACGGAGCGGTTTATGAGGACTTAGTTTCTCTTAGTCTCGACCAATTGGTTTCGGGCGATGCCGTAACTCTTATAAGTTCTGCTATAGCCGGACTTAATGCTACCGATATTCAGGATATTCAAGTACTTAAAGATGCTTCGGCGACTTCCGTTTATGGAGCGAGAGCCTTAAATGGAGTGATTGTTATCACAACCAAATCGGGCAAACGCGACACCCCAAATCGCATTACCTACTCCTACGAGCAAAGTTTTCGTCAGATACCTTCGTATGCAGATTTTGATTTGTTAAATTCACAAGAAACAATGTCCGTTTACCAAGAACTGGCTAATAAAGGATATTTCGGTTTACGCGATGCTCTTTACGGCAGACGCAGTGGTATTTATTATCAGTGGTACAAAGGCATCAGCACGATTAACCCCAATACAGGGGCGTATTACTATGAAAATACAGAAGAAGGCAAACGAGCTTTTTTCAAAGAACGCGAATACACCAATACCGATTGGTTCAACCATCTTTTTACGCTTAATCCCATTCAGAATCATACCATTACTTTTTCGGGCGGAGGAAAAAACACCACAACGTATGCTTCTATCGGATTTTATAATGATGGTGGCTGGACAATTACTGACAATGTACAACGCATCACGGCTAATCTGAAAAATACATTCTACATCAACGATAAATTCAAAACGACACTTTCTGCACAAGGGAATATGCGTCAGCAAAAAGCCCCAGGAACATTCACGCAACGCAAGAATACTACCCTTGGTTCGTTCGAGCGTGACTTTGACATCAATCCTTTTTCCTATGCTTTATCCACCAGCCGAACGCTTCGTCCGCGTAGCAGTAATGGCGAGTTGGAATACTATCGCAACAATTGGGCTCCGTTTAATATTCTAAACGAATACCAAAATAATTACCTAAATATAAATCTGTTAGACTTCAAAATACAAGGAGAAGCCTCTTATAAGTTTAATAACGACTTGGAAGCAACTGTATTGCTTTCTACACGACAAGCTTTTACAGCGACATCGCATTTCATCAAAGAGGGTTCGAATGTAGTTCAGGCTTTTCGTGCCAACGAAACTCCTTGGGTGGCTCAGCAGAACATCTATCTGATAAAAGACAAGGATAATCCGCTTTTGCAACCTAAAGTAGGTCTGACTCACGGAGGAATTTTCAACAAAACCGAAACTACCCTCAAAAGTTACCAAGCTCGTTTTGCGTTGGATTACAACAAACAATTGGGCGAACACGACATCAAAGGGTTTGGCTTTGCCGAAATTCGTTCGGCTGACCGCAGCGTAAATCCGTTTCAAGGATACGGCATTCAGTACGATAAAGGCAATCAAATCTTTACCAATCCGCTCATTTTTCAAAAATTATTAAATGAAGGAACGGATTATTTCTCGCTTTTGGAGCGATACGAGCGCGGAGTAACCTTCTCACTAAGTGGTACGTATGGTTATCAAGGAAAATACATTTTCAATACGGTGCTTAACTACGAGGGGTCGAATACAGCAGGTAGAAACAGCCGTTCTCAATGGCTTCCTACTTGGAATATTGGTGGAAAATGGAATATCGACCAAGAAAGTTTTATGAAAGACCAAGACTATTTCTCAACCCTTGCTTTCCGTGCCAGTTACGGGCTTACCGCCAAGATGAACGAACAAGCCATCAACTCGAATGCGGTGTACAAAAACCAGATTTTAAATCGTTTCCGATTTGAAGACCGCGAAAACGCACTGCGTATCCTCCATTTGGAAAATCGTGACCTTACGTGGGAGAAAATGTACGAATTAAACATTGGTATCGATGCCGGATTTTTCAACAATCGCCTCAATGCAACCATTGACGTGTATCAACGTAATTCGTTCGACCTGATTGACCTTATCCGCACTTCGGGCGTGGGTGGGCAGTACTACAAATACGCTAACTTTGGCGATATGCGTACGCGAGGCGTGGAATTGGCTTTAAATTCTAAAAACATTTTGACGGACGATTTCAAATGGACAACCAACTTTACCATAAGTTATATGAATCAGGAAATCACCCGATTGCTCAATACGCCGAACACCTTTGATATGGTTGCTGGGGCGGGACGTGGGAACATCGTTGGGTTTCCGAAAGGGTCGCTCTTTTCGTTTAACTATCAAGGTTTGAATTCATACGGATTGCCGACTTTTGATTTTGGCTTGTATCCGCTTAATAACCGAGCGTATGGCAACATTGCGGGAGCCGACTTTCTGGACGCCCAGTATTCTAAAACGTATTTGATTTATCACGGTTCGATTGAGCCAAATGTGAATAGTGGTTTGTCCAATACCTTTCAATATAAGAATTGGGAGCTGTCGTTTTTCATCACGGCACAGGCGGGGAATAAAATTCGGTTAAATCCGTCGTTCGACCCAGCTTTCGCTGACCTAAATGTTTTTTCAACTGAATATTACAACCGATGGATTGCCCCAGGTGATGAGTGGCGAACGGAAGTTCCTGCGTTGCCTTCGCAAGATTTAATCCGACTTATTGGCGAGGAGAACATCGAACGGGCGTATAACACTTATAATTATTCGCAAAATAGGGTAGCCGACGGAAGTTTCGTGCGAATGAAAAACATTTCACTTGGTTACAACGTTCCAGAACATTATGCAAAGAAATTCGGCTTGAGTACCATCAATGTACGTGGGCAGGTTACCAATCCGTTTTTGATTTATTCGGACAAACGTCTTAACGGTCAAGACCCCGAGTATTATCGTTCAGGTGGGGTATCGCTACCAACCCCAAAACAATTCACGTTGACGGTAAATGTTGGGTTTTAACGCCGTAGGGACGAGACAAGTTTCGTCCCACTAAAAAGGTAATGGCATTCACTTGTCAGGCTGAGCAAAGTCGAAATCTTTTTTAAGAGAAATAGTAAGTTTCTCGACTTCGCTCGAAATGACAATAACTGAAACCACTCAGATTGGGGTTTCGCCTAATTAGTTGAAGATAGAAAACGCTCGGATTGACGTTTCGCCTAATTGGTTGAAGGTAGAAAACACTCGTTTTGGGGTTTCGCCTAATTGGTTGAAGGTAGAAAACGCTCGGATTGACGTTTCGGGGAAATCCTGAAAGATGAAAACACTCGGATTGATGCTTCGGGGAAATCCCGAAAGGTGGAAACGCTCGTTTTGAGGTTTCGCCTAAATAATTAAAAGTAAAAAAATAGGAAATAGTAGAGAATGGATAGTCATATTTGGATAGAAAAATGGAATAATCATTATAAAACAGACGATTTTGTGTATGGCAAGTCGCCCAATCGGTTTTTTAAGGAGGAAATTGACAGACTTCGTCCGCTTTCTATCTTATTACCAGCAGAAGGAGAGGGCAGAAATGCAGTGTATGCGGCTAAAAATCAGTGGGAAGTAACCGCTTTCGATATTAGTGAAGAGGGAAAGAAAAAAGCATTGCAATTGGCAAAAGAAAATGATGTTTTTGTAAATTATAAGGTTGGCGAACTGCCTAATTTGGACTTTGATAAAGCCTCATTCGATACAATTGCACTGATTTATGCTCATTTTCCGCCCCAAATACGTTCCGCCTATCATCAAAAGTTGATAACACTTCTCAAAAAAGGAGGTATCATTATTTTTGAAGGATTTAGCAAAAAACATCTCGACTATCGGAAGAAAAATCCGAAAATAGGAGGACCAGCCGATGCTGAGTCATTGTTCTCTTTGGAAGAAATTCAATCCGATTTTGCCGGTTTTAAGTTTGAAACATTGGTTGAGCAAGAAGTAGCACTTTCCGAAGGGCTTCTTCATAATGGAATAGGTTCTGTTATCCGATTTGTAGCACGGAAGCAATAAAATAACAATATATAAAAATAGAATAGTACAATAAATACTACAAGAAAGAATATAAAAATGAAGTCAAAAAAAATAGAATTAGGGATTACTTCTTTTGGAGAAACGACTCCGCTGGAAGCTACAGGTAAAGCCATTTCACACGCTGAGAGAATACAAAATATGGTTGAAGAAATGGAACTTGCCGATGCCGTAGGACTTGATATTTACGCCATTGGGGAGCATCATCGTTCGGATTTTGCCGTATCGGTGCCTGAAATGGTATTGGCAGCAGGAGCGGTGAATACGAAAAACATTCGTCTGTCGAGTGCTGTTACGGTGCTTTCCTCTTCCGACCCGATTCGTATTTATCAAAATTTTGCCACCCTCGATGCTATTTCCAACGGAAGAGCCGAAATAATGGTCGGGAAAGGGTCTTTTATTGAATCCTTTCCGCTATTTGGGTATAGCTTAGATGATTACTACGGATTATTTCACGAAAAATTGGATATGCTTTTGGAAATTTCCGAAAAAGAGCTTCTTACTTGGGAAGGACGACTAACGCATTCGGTGGACGCAAGAGGCGTTTATCCCAGAGCCGTGCAAGAAAAGTTACCCATTTGGGTAGCCACAGGCGGAAGTCCTGAAACTGCCGTTCGCACTGCTAAAATGGGATTACCTATCGCCTTTGCTATTATCGGGGGAGAGCCTCGTGCATTCAAACAACTGATTGACGCATATCGCCAAATAGGTAAGCAGTGGGGACATACGGCAGAGCAGTTGCAAGTAGCATCACACTCGTGGGGATTCATCGCTGAAGATAACCAACAAGCTGTGGATATGTACTTCCACCCAACCAAACAAGTAGTTGATGCCATCTCGAAAGACAGACCGCATTGGCAACCGCTTACCAAAGAGCAATATTTGAATTCGGTAGGGGAATACGGAGCAATGTTCGTAGGCGACCCAAAAGTAGTTACCGAAAAGATTATAAAAACTATTGAAACCCTGCAATTAGACCGATTTATGCTACATATGCCTATCGGTTCGTTGCCTCATCAGGCGGTATTGAAAGCCATTGAACTTTTCGGGAAGGAAGTCGCTCCGAAAGTGAGGGCTTATTTTGAAGAAAGATAGTTTTTTAGTATTTGCCCAACGAAAGAGCATCAAATCAAATAATAAAAATATCAGATGATATGAAATCAATCATAAAACTAACATTAGTAGGCTTGTTTCTGACCTCGTGTCAAGGTTTTTTGGACAAAGACCCTGATTCGTCGCTCAATGTGGCAATTGATTCGGAAGAAAAAATAGCAGAACTACTCACAGGAGCTTATCCTCAGGCGAGTTATTTTGCTTTTCTGGAAGCCCGAACCGACAATGTCGAGGAGCGAATCGGAGGGGTACACACGCGTCTGAACGAAGCGATGTACTTCTGGGAGGATTACGACCAAGAAGATTTGGACACGCCCTTAAACTACTGGAATGCGTGTTATGCAGGTATCGCACAGGCAAACAAAGCGTTGGAATTGTTGGCTTCATATCCGAAAACGGACCGAGTAAAGGCTTTGTACGGAGAGGCTTTTTTGCTTCGAGCGTATTTACATTTTATGTTGGTCAACATCTGGGCAGAACCTTACGGAACGGAAAAAGCCAAGAATAGTGCTGGTATTCCGTATCTAACCAAACCTGAAAAACACGCTTTAGTCGATTACAAACGTGGAACAGTTGCTGAAGTTTACGAAAAAATTGAAGCCGATTTAAAGTTAGGAATTACGTTGGTTGATGATAATTTCTACAAAAAGCCTAAATTTCACTTCAACAAAAAAGCGGCTTATGCCTTTGCTTCGAGGTTTTACTTGATAAAAGGCAAATGGGATTTGGTTATTGAGTATGCTGACTACGTTTTGGGAAGCAACCCCAAACAAACCTTGCGAAATTGGGAACATTACGCCAGATTGCACGGCAATAATCGTAAATCTTTGTTCGCTACCTATACTGCAACGGAAGAACCTGCTAATCTGCTAATCACCACTACCGAATCGCGTTGGAAACGCAATTTGCCTGTTGATAAATACGGATTTACTGACCAGAAAATCAGTGAGATATTTGCGTCAAAAGGGATTGACGGTTGCGATAGTGATGCAGGAAGAAAGCTCAATTACGTAACAACTTATCTGTTTTCCGATTCGGAAAGACCTGTAAATAACGGAACGTATATTGCCAAGTTCGATGAATTGTCTCTTTTGGGAAGTACAGGAACGAAGCCCAAAGATTTGTATGTAACCAATGTGCTTTTCACCACTGATGAAGTCTTGCTTAACCGAATGGAAGCCTACGCAATGAAGCGTGAATACGAAAAATCGGTTGAAGATTTGAAAGAATACATACGAGGAAAATACGGAAATTTGGCAGTTCCGCCGTGTTCTAATGAGTCGTACACGTCAATCAATAGTAGTTTTTATGAAGTGTATAGTCCTTTTTATGGGCTGACTTTAAAGCAATTGGCTTTGGTTAAAATCATTTCGGATTTTCGTCAGAAGGAATTTCTGCACGAGGGATTGCGTTGGTTTGACATCCGCCGATTTTACATTCCTATTCGCCGAAATTCTAAAAGCCCAATTTACCAACCGCTTCGCAAGGAAGACCCACGAAAGTTATTGCAAATTCCTGCCGAAGCCATCAATCGAGGTTTAGCACCCAATCCGAGATAACTTGTAGGGAAAGGACGTGTCCTTTCCGCTTAAAATAAAAAATAATCAACATACAATGAGAAGAATATACATAATATTAACATTGGTTTTGCTCAGTTGTAACAAAGAAAAGCTATCCGACCAAAGCGTGGTGGAAGCCAACATTGTGCAACGTAATTATACCGAATTGGATACTTGGATACGCAATGAATTTACCTTACCTTACGGAATTGAGGTCAATTATCGTTGGGACGGAAACACGGCTCCGAAAGGAAGTTACACCTATCCGCCAGAGGCTAAAAATATTCAAAAGGTATTGCAAACCATAAAGCATTTGTGGCTCGAAACCTATACATTGGCAAATGTGGGCGGCAAGGATTTCTTAAAAGGAAAAAATCCGATTAAGATTTATATGTACGGAGGGCAAAATGTTGATGAAAATGGAGTGGAATTATTGTCGAACACCGCAACTACTTCGGCAGAAATGCACCTGTACGATGTCAATAATTTCGATGAGAAGGATTATGCCAAAGTCTTTGCCTTAATGCGAAGCGTACACCATCAATTTGCCAAACGATTGATGGAATTATTGCCTTACGACCGAGATAAATTTTTGAAAATCAGTTCAGGAGGATATGTGTCTAATACAAAAGAATTGCCTGAAAGAGAGCCTATTGTCAAATATATCCGTAAGGCTTCTGATTGCACAAGAGACCGAGATGTACAAGCCAACCAATCGTTTGCTTATGTGGTAAAAGCCGACCAAGATTTTCTGACACTTCGTATGGGATTTTTCAGTGTTGGAAAAAATGTGACCACGCAAGGGAAATTATATAAAGATAATTGCGAGGAAGTGTTGAATAACGGAAACTCGGTGTCGGAAGTGGTTAGTACCGAAGGAATTAGAGCCAATCGCAGAGGGTTTTTCACTATTCATTCGATGCTTTCTCCTGAAGATGATATGGCTGAGGTAGTTAGTACTTATCTGACGCACAGTGCCAAAGATGTTGAAAACGCTATCGCATTGGGTGGAATACCTTTTAATCCTTCTGACCCAGAAGACCAGCAAGAAGCCCAAGAAGCCGTAAAAAAACTTCGCCAAAAGCAAGAATTTGTAGAAGATTATTTCAAAAAGGAAATCAAAATTAATCTCAAACGAATGCAAACCATCAGCATTCAGCGACTTAAATCATACGTAAATCAATAAAATATGAAAAAATATCTTATTCTGTTGGCTATAATAGGACTTTTTTCTTGCAAAAAGGAAGATGATGGGATTTCTCCTTCGCAAAGAAATCTGCAAAATATCAATGAATTACGTAAGGAACTTACGGAGGCTCCTTATGGCTGGAAGGTGATGTATTTTTCAAAAACGGATTCATTGGCTTTTAGCAATAAAGATGAAGTTTTTAAGAAAGAAATTTTCTATTACAGAGACCAATACGGATACGGAGGGCATTATTTTCTAATGAAATTTACTCCCGAAGGAAAGGTAACAATGTTAGCTGATTTTGATGCTAATAGTAGTTCGAAACCACAAGAAAGTCAGTTCGAAATTAAGCAAAATACCTTTACCGAGCTTAGTTTTACGACCTATAATTACATTCATCAATTGGTAAACGAACAACTAGAAGGCAAGTCCGATTTTTTGTATTTGCGTAAGGATTTTGACCAAAATTTGTTGTTCAAAACCACTAATTCTATTGAACCCGCTCGCGAATACATCGTCTTTGAAAAGTTAAAATCAGAAGAGGCGTGGAAGCATCCGTCAGAAAATAATGTTCAGAAAGCATACGAAAACAGAACATTCTTTGCAAAAATGAAAAATCCGCAAATTGTTATCCGAAAAGGAAGTCGTGTTTTTTTCCAAAGTGACGTTGTTATCAAAACCACAACGGGAACTCCTGAATACAATCGTTTTTTGAAATCAATGACAGCCAATCGGTATTATGTTTTTCTGGCAGGTAAGAAATGGAATGCCAACCCGAATATTACAGTTCCTGATGAGAGTTATGCTTTGGGTTCAGGATATGTAGGAACAGAGCAAGGAATTACGTTTAGAACGGGAATTCGGTATGATAAGAACTATATTTTTTATGATTTTGAGCGAAAAGGAGATACATTTGTATGCGAATTGGTCAAAGTGTACGACCCTATTTATAAAAGATATATGTTTGTGAGCAAGCATCTTTATCCTGATGGCGAACCAACGCATTTTGTTGCTGAAATAGTTGACAAATAGAAACAAGCGAAAAAATGATATGACAATGAATAGAAAATATTTATTTTTGATAATACTATTGGGGATTTTTTCCTGTAATGTAAAAGATAGCGACCCAGCAGAGGAAGATTATAGCAAATTATTTCCTTGGAAAGGAATTGAAAAGCCTGAAAATGCCTACGAGGATATGAATGTCCGATTGTGCAATCCTAACGATGCTTTGAGTAGTTATCGCTATCCTGGGGTTTCCATTGATAACCAGCGGGAGTACGACGTAACCATAAAATGTCAGTACAGAGAAGCTCCACAAACTTCATCTCTTGCCCGATTTGAAGTCCGTTTTATTGATGACAAAAAGCAAATAGTTGCAGTGGGGTCAGATGCTTCGAACAGCAATATAACTCACAAACTTACCGATGGAGTGGAATTTTCTAAAACGTTTAGAGTGAAGTCCGGCTATCCGATGTATTTGTTAGTCAATGGAATTGGTGATAGAGGTTCGAACATAAAAGCAAGTATCTCAGCCGTTTCAAAAGACGGACTTATTGTTGTTCCAACCCTCAGTACCGAGCAATCGCAAAACAATGAAGGACCTAACAGAATTCCGTCCCCGTATTGCGAGTATATTATTTTGCCATAAACGTGTTGGAATGACAGCGGAGCAAATTGTATTGAGAATGAAGACAACACACAAAATTAAATAACCAACTGAACAAGGCGATTCTTGTTCTTACAAACAGAAAAAATATGTGGAAATATACAATTTTAATAGTGTCCCTTTTGGTGTTGGGGTGTAACAAAGGCGAGGGAGAGACGGTAGAGTCGGCGTACGTAGAGCCTTTGCCTCTCGAACTCAAGTACAGCTTTTCCCGCAACGGAAGCAGTAGCGTTGACGTGTTGGAATGCGAACTGGTCAAAGAGCCTATCGACCGAATCTATAATTCTTATCTGAAAAGAGCTCAGATTTCAAATCAAAGCAATTATGATGAGGTAATGGGATTGTTTACCAACGGAATGTATCACCTAAAACCGAAAGAAGAAATAGCTACTTCGCCTTTGCATATTGCTAAAAAATCGGTTATTGAACAAGATATAATAACGCTCATTGATGTATCTAGTGCGATTGCAGGAAGAGGAGAAGCCAATCCTTCTGACCACAGAAATCGTCCTGCTAACTACGGACGCACGGGATATATCGGGCAGAGTATCGGTGATGTAAATCTTTCCTTTGCAGATGAAAAAGGCTTGGTGGTAGCTGAAATTTTCAATAATTCGTTGTTGGGAGCTATTTATTTGGATAAAATCCTAAATTATCACTTGGACGAACAATTTTTTGACAATGCCGAGCTTATCGCCAAACACGAAAATGTAGAATTACTGGTGGGAAGGAATTACACCGAGTTGGAACATCATTGGGATTTGGCGTACGGATACTTCGCTTTCTTGCGTCCGCTGGTACAAGCTGAGGGAATTGCTTTGCTCAAAGATAGCGAACGCACTCTCTTCAATGCTTTTGTTCAGGGGCGTATTGAGTTGGGAAGATATCGTTATGAGGATATGAAAAAACATCTGAAAATCATCAGAAGTGAGCTTTCCCGAGCCATCGCCATTCAGATTGTGGATATTTTGGTGGGTGAAAACACCTTAGTCAATATGGATGAAGGGACGGGCTATGCATTTCCTTTTATCTCTCGTGCGTACGGACTTATTTACACGATGCAATTTGCCAGAAACGCAGAGGGAAAACCTTATTTCACGTATGAGGAAATCCAAAGTTATCTGCAAGAACTTAAAAATGATAAAGGTTTGTGGGATAAAGACAAGCTCCTTTCCGATGTCAATCATAAAGGTTCTTTAAAGAATATTGCTTCTGAAATAGGAAAGCCTTTCGGAATTTCAATCAATGATATAAAAAGATAAAGTAAAGTGGATTTTCTTTTCATCAAGAAGAAATCAGTAAAAAGGAAGTTGATAAATATTCAAAAACAGATAGATTGTTCTTATTTTTAACAAGGAAATTCAAAAAATCATCAGGGATAGAGTTTATCCCTGCTGGGGAAGGACAAAAATCATTAGGGAAGGAATGTATCCCTACTGGGGAAGCATAAAAATCATCAGGGAAGGAGTGTATCCCTGCTGGGGAAGGACAAAAATCATCAGGGATTGAGTATATCCCTGCTGGGGAAGGACAAAAATCATTAGGGATTGAGTATATCCCTGCTGGGAAAGGACAAAAATCATTAGGGATTGAATATATCCCTACTGGGGAGGCGTAAAAATCATCAGGGATTGAGTGTATCCTTGATAAAAAACAATAAAAAATATATGATTTAAAAGGTTTTTATGGTTTTTTAGAAAGAAAACAAAATTATAAATGAGTTAAATCATCTGGAATAAATAAATTTTTTGATGATATAGATAATAAAAAATAGTTTTTTGTACTGATTCCCCCTTTGAAGGGGGGTAGGGGGGATGTAAAATCCAAAAGACATCCTCCGTCCTTCGGACACCTCCTTCAAAGGAGGATTTTGGAGTGTGATAAATTGTATAAAGTTGATGAGATTTTATTTAATTCATAAAACTTTATCAAGAAACTAAAAGCAATAAAATAATATCAAACAGATATAAATAGAAAAAGAGATGAAATACAGAATATTCATAGTATTTTTAATCGTGGGACTTGTTGCTCAAGCACAAAGTAACTTAGTTCCTAATGGAGGATTTGAAGGAGGAAGTTCAAGCAGACCTGATAATTGGTATTTCCCTAATGGATTTGCTTATCAGCGGTCTTCTGATGCACATTCGGGAAGTTACGCAGCCAAAATTTATGCTAATTCAGGAACTTTTTATCTTCATCAAGAAGGAGAGACAAATGCAATTGATGTAGAGGCAAATGCCCAGTACGTTTTATCATATTGGTATAAAGGAGATGTATCTGACCGAAATATGGAGCTTTATGTATCTTGGTATGATGGTGATAGCAGAATCAAAAGGGAAGCTCTCGGAAAGGTTTCTTTTACAAGCCAATGGCAAAAGCGAGAAGTTACACTTACCGTTCCTACAGGGATTAACAAAATGGGAATAGCTTTTTATGTATCACAAAGTAATGGTTTCATCAGTATTGATGATATTTCGTTGGTTTATCAGGGCAATGGCGGAGGCGGTAGTGTTTCAGTCCCAACAGGGGTTTCCACAAGGGAATATCAGCGAGAAATTGAAGTAAGATGGGATAAAGAAGCCGACAGACAGCTGCAATGGGAAGTTTTCGTGAATGACCAGTCTGTAGGCAAGACGCAAACAAATCGATTTCTGGTTACGGACTTAGAACCTCAGAAGAGTTATAGAATAAAAGTTCGTGCTTTAAAAGGAAGTGAGGTGTCCGACTTTTCAAAAGAGATAAATGCCATTACCAACGATATGAGAAGAAGTCAGAATGATATGGAACGTGTTCCGCATCTGCGTACCCTTAACATTGATGGAGAAGTTTCTCAAACAATCGACCTATATTATAATGATTTAGCAAATAAAAATGCAAAAATCCAGTATTTTATAAACTCAAAACAGGTATTTCCGACTAATAATCAGCTTACTTTTCCTAAAAAAGGAAAGCAAACGCTAAAAATCGTCATTGAAGAGGCTCCAAATATGAAGTGGGAGTTGGATTATTACTTAGATGTGAAGTAAAATCTGTATAAAAATGCTTTAAATGATGTTTTCCATAGATTGGGAAATGTTTTTTATTTGTTAGGAAAGCCAAATAAGATAAAAATAAAAGTGAATAATAAGTTTGATAAGATAAATAATATTATTATGAAACATACTATAATAATGAGTTTGTTAGCTGTTTTTCTGGGATTGATGTCTTGTGAAAAAGGGAACAAAGATGAGTATCCGGAAATTAAAGTAGGGAAGGGGAGTGAGTCGCTTAAAGAGATTTCTATAAATAAACTTACTGAAAGGAAGATTGTTTTATCAGGAGGGAATGAGAAATTTTTGGCAAACGTTGAGAATTCAAAATTGGCTCAGGTAACTATTCATAAGGACACGCTAAAAATAAAAGGATTGTTTGAAGGCGAAACGTTCGCCACGATTACTTCGCACGACAGAAAGGCACACCTTAAAATAAACGTGATTCCTCAGGAGATAAGCATTAGTCAGGATTATATTTTGCTTCATCCCCGCGATGAAAGTAAGTTTGTCAGCCTAACGGGCGGAGGTGATATCGTTAATTTAGATGTTGATGACCCTTACGGAATTCTAAACTTAAAATGGAACGGAAAGACTAACATTCTGGAGATAAATGCCCTACACGAAGGGGAAGCTACCATAACGGCTGTATCAAATGGAGTAGCTTCAAAAACACTTAAAGTAGTGGTTCGTTCAGAAGGAAATCTGGAAAAGTTAGGTTACTATTCGAGTTATTCACGTACACTTTCTCACATAGAACCTAAATTGGTTGTTAAACGAGCAGGAGTAGGAACTTGGTTTACTAATAGTACTGTTCCGTATGGTGTTAATGACGGATTTAATCAACGAAGTGCCGTTCGGGTAGGTGAGATACTCAATCCGCAAAAAGGACAAAATGTTCAGGTAGAAATAAAATCGTTTCCTTATCCTACAAGTTTTTCTATTGGTACAGGTACGTATCCTGTTTTTGTTGAAGAAGTTCGTGATACAACTTTCGTAATTCGTGGGAAAGGATTTAAGTTCGTTCTTCCGAAACCCGAATAGTTACGTGAGGTTATGCCATTGTAAAGATAGCTTCGGAAAACAAATCACAACTTTTGGATAAGGTGAGCAAATATATAGGAAACAAATTCTTATTATGCTACTACATTGCCCCAATTTTAATACTTTCTATTTCTCCACCAAATACTTCCAATAGCGTTTAGGAACATATTGTCGGTGGAGTTTTGGGTTGTATCGCTCCTTGATATTCACACTTTGAAAGTAGTTTTTCCAAAGCGTTTCGTAGGGGCGCTCCTCCTCGTGGAAAAAAGCCTCAGGATTTTTAAGTTTTTGCTTGGTAGCAGCATCAGGAACTACGGGAAGTACTTCTTCTAAGTCATAATAAATACCATAACCGCGTTTGAGGTCGTAAATCATCCACTTTTGGTCGGCATATCGGTCTTTAAAATGCTTGATGATTAAAGGTAGAACATCAAAATCGGGAGCTATTTGAGCGAAAAAACTCTCATCTTGCAGTTTTTGGAAACGCACGAAGGCTTTCATTCTGTGAGATTCCCTTTGAACCGACTTTACCAAACGAGCAATGCGCATCATTTGAGTATCGGCATAATTTTCGAAAATATTTTCCTTGGTATTTACCAAATAGCGTACGGCATACAGAATCAAAGACTCTCGCTGAGGGTCTTCCGATAGAAATACTTTCAGAAGTTGGTTTACTGCGGATTTATCGGCATACTTTTCAATGCCTTTCACTACGCGTTCTGCTTTTTCGAAATGGGTTACCACCTCTTGTTCTTCCGAAAAAAGTGCACCAAGGGTATGAGTGCTACATACAATCTCAACATCCGCATAGTGGTATTCAAAAACTTCGAAAACAGCCGTAAGCAATCCCTCGAAACTGCCATCATAGACCAAACGTATCATCAGAATAAACTCAATTGCTGGGAAAAATGATTTTTATATTTAGATTTCATACTACTGATAACCAATTGCCTAAGTTCAAGTTGGTCTAAATATTTTAGAAACGGATTCTTTTCTGCCAAATCAATGAAGAATTTAGCTCGATTTACGGCAACCCCCATTTTTTTCAGATGTTCCATTGTAATGGTCTGAAATCTTCTGGAATTCACGATTTTGTAAGCTGAAGTTCGCCCAATACCTGGAACACGCAAAATCATTTCATAGGCTGCTGTTTGTAAATTCACGGGAAAAAGTTGGGGATTTCTAAGTGCCCAAGCTAGTTTTGGGTCTATCTCTAAATCTAAAAAAGGATTTTGAGGCGTTAAAATTTCGCGTGCTTCAAATCCGTAGAAGCGCATCAGCCAATCTGCCTGATAAAGCCGATTTTCCCGAATCGTGGGAACAGGCGTGGTAAGTGCGGGTAGTCTGCTATCGGCCGTAACAGGAACATAGCCCGAATAATATACCCTTTTGAGTTGAAATTGCTTGTAAAAATGGTCGGCACTGAGGATAATTTGTACGTCGTTTTCGCCTGCTGCACCGATGATAAACTGTGTACTTTGTCCGGCAGGAGCGTATTTGGGAGTTGATTTTATGATTTTTCGTTCCGATTGAGCCTGTACGATGCTGTTTTTTATATGGTTCATTGGTTGAATCATCTGCTCGTGGCTTTTGTCAGGAGCCAATAGCTTTAAGCCCGAAACGGTAGGAATTTCCATATTGATGCTGAGTCGGTCAGCCCACAAACCGGCTTCTTGCAAAAGCTCTGGCGAGGCATTTGGAATGGTTTTCAGGTGAATATACCCATTGAAACGATGCTCGGTTCTTAATTTTTTGGCGATAAGAATCAGGCGTTCCATCGTGTAGTCGGCATTTTTGAAAATTCCCGAGCTGAGGAATAGCCCTTCGATGTAGTTACGACGGTAAAAGTTGATAGTCAAATCCACCACTTCATCTACAGTAAAAGCAGCTCGTTTAATGTCGTTGCTTTTTCGGGATACGCAGTAGATACAATCGTAAATACAGTGGTTGGTGAGTAATATTTTGAGCAGAGACACACAGCGTCCGTCTTCGGTGTAGGTGTGGCATATGCCCGAGGGTGCCGAATTTCCTAAGCCTTTATGGGTATTTTTTCGGTTGCCTCCGCTGGAAGAGCAGGAAACATCGTACTTGGCAGCATCGGCAAGTATGGTTAGTTTTTCGTTAATGCGGTCGTAGTTCATCGTGTAAGGTTTTGAGGTTTTGATGAAAAAGAGAATATCGTCCTTTGCTGAAAACTTCTCTTTTTTCTCTTTTTTAAAAAAGAAAGTTCACTTTTTATTACTGATTTTTAATTGAATAAAAAGAATTTCAGCATTAAGAGCCCCTCGCAAATATAGAATAAACAAACTATTTATACAACAAAGAAAAGGGAGGGTTCTTCTAAAAAAGACGTTAACCTTTGTGAGTTTCTGATTGTAAAACAAGTGTAGGAACACTTCAAATCATTATTGAATTTACTGTAATCATCACTGATGCTTCGGTTCCACTTAGTAAAACAAACGGTATGCCAATCTGAGCGAAATAGCAGAATTTCACCTTAGTAGTTCTACATTTAAAAAGCTACGACTTTTCTTTTGTTACGAATTTGCGTTGGTTTTTTATGGGATACTGTTGTTACTAAACCCAATCCGTTAGTTTTTTTTCTGATTTTTGATGTCGGAATAAATTTGGATTGTCTGTAAAGTTTCGAAACTTTTCAGTTTGTTTGACAGAAATTCTGCGTGTGGACTATCAGAATTGTTAGGAGCAAGTTTCCGTTTTGTGCTGTCTTTCCACGTAAAATATAAGGGCTTTTGGTTTCCTTTGAAAAGTACTCCGAGAGAATCGGCAATGAAGTTATAATCATTTATACCAAAGCGATAATTTAAAGATTTTGAAAATAAATCATCTCCCGAATACACATATTTTTGATTGGAAAGGCTCAAATGAAATAATGTAGGGAAAATATCTTTGTGCGAAGCCATAACGTTTGCATCAAAGAACAGGGGTTTATAATCCTCTGGAACGTAGAAAAGTATCGGAACACTTCGTTGGAGAAAAGCATTCTCACTATCGTATTCAAAAACTTGTCGGATATTATGGTCGCCAGTTACTGCAATAATTGTATTTTTTCCCAAAGGAGAATTTTTAATAAATGCAATGAATTTTGCCAATTGCGAAGTTGCATACTGATGAGCGTAAAAGTTATCTGAAGCCATTTGCTTGTCCACTCTAATGGTTTCTTCAAGCTCTTTTATATCAATCGGATAGGGGGTATAGTGTGAAGGTACTTGGTAAGGCGTATGATTGCTTACAGTTAATGAAAAGATAAAACGTGGCTTTTGCGAAGGAGCACTTAATCGTTCAGTAATATAATCAAAGAGATATCCGTCGTGAACCCCCCAAGCAAAGGTTTCGGCACTGGGGATTTTATCTAAAATATGTGAGCTTCCTTCAATAACATCAAAATATTGATGCTTGATGAAATTGTCCACATTTCTCCACGAGAGGTTCGCTCCTGTGATAAACATCGTTTCATATCCTTGTTCTTTAAAGGGCTTTGCTACTGATGATGAGTATGAAACATCGAAGTAAGGCGACTGAGAAACGATACCCTTAGGGGTGTTTATCAATAAATTCTCTAAGGAATTGATTGTTCCATTATGAGAAGATAAGCAATTCTTAAAGTAATATAAATCAGAGAGCATTGGAGATAAATCACCCAATAGGTTTAATTCCTTGGAATGAAGCTCAAAATAATGATTACTCATACTTTCCATCAAAAAGAAAATAACGTTTGGTGGATTTTTTTCCAAGAAATCATTTTCCTGAGTTGTCGAATACATTTCTGAATTAAACAAGTTGCTATCAGGCTGTTGATACGCTTCTTTTACTTGTTCGACACGTTCAAATCCGTTGTCCTGCAAGGTTCTTTCAATATTAGGATTTAGGTAGTTCTCTTTAAGTTCAACGTTAGCAAACTGCAAAGCATACGGAGCATTATAACAAAGTGAATTGATAAAAAGATTAGTGCTGACGTTTGTATGCTCACGACGAAGCGTAAAAACGCCTAAACTTCCACGCATACCGATAACAAATAAAGGAAATATTATCAGTAAAAGCATACTTGCTTTTTTTGAAATTTGATTTGTATTTTCAAGAAAGCCACGATAGATATACTTATGAACAACTATGAAACTTATAAAAATGAAAGCGAAAACCAGTAAAATCTTAAATATGGGATAGTCTGTCCAAACGGAGTGAAGAACGGCAGACGTATCATCATTAAATATACCAAAAAAGAGAATATTGATATGTGATTGGAAGAATTGATAGAAAAAGAAATCAATAATCTGCAAACTTGTAAAAACCAATAAAACAAACAAAAGGTAATATTTACTAAAAATCAAATAAGCATTTTCAAATTTTCTACTGAAAGATTTTCGAATACATAATGAACTTAGCCAAAAGAGAGCTAAAGGTAAAAACCCATAGCAAATGACAGATACATCAAATCGAGCTCCCATTAAGAAGGCTCGAAACAAATCTGTTTTATGAGAGGATAGTTGCTCATAATTACCATATACGTACAAAAATAGGAAACGATTAGCGAGAAAAAATAAAAAGAAATAAGCGAAATATTTAAGTCCGCTGGATATAATTTTTCCAAATAACGAAAGATTCATTATGTAATATGTGTTGGTTATTAAATGGTATCAGTACAAATCAGGAAAATAAAAGGTGAAGTTTAATAGTTTTCAGCCTTCTATCAAAAGAAATTCATCGTACGGAAATGCAAAATAAAACATAATTTTAGAAAATTAAAAATGATGAATTGATTAAAAATATCAGTACAAAGTTCTTTTATATAAGTTAGTAATAAACAAATCCACTCGTGTAAGGAGTGGATTTGGATAGCTTTGTTTTACAATTTCTTAAAGGTGGCAAGTTTAATCATATTGCTCAACATTTTTCCAGGACGAAAGAGAATGTGACAACTCTTCACTTTACTTGCACTTACTTCTTCTTCTTTTTCGGAAGGAAGCCCCGTTAGTCCCATTTGCAAGGTGAAGTACTCTCCCACACGTACGATGCGTCCTTCTGAGAGGTCAGCACTCACTTTTGTCAAAACGGTTTCAAGCACTGCCAAAATATCTCCTTTGGATACCGTGGACACTGACGAAGCATAATCGGCTAAGTCTTGTAGGTTTGTTTCGCCATCGCCTATTGCGTGTGGATACCACTTTGCAGGTTCGTTGCGTTTTTGTGGGTTCTGTTTCTGAATTGCTTTAAATTTTACAGCCATAACAAACGAATGATTTAAAAAGTTGATAAAATGCTTTTTATGAAACGATACGTATGAGTTTGAAAACTCCGACGTCGCAATTTACAAAATGAGACGTCGCATTTTTGAAATCGTGACGTCAGAATTTTTTACCTCTTACTAAGAAAGAATTTGAATGATGCTTCAAAGGTAAGATAAAGAATTGTAGTAAGCAAATAATCAGTCATTTGGTTTTTAAAAAAGCGAAAGTATAAAGAAGATTTATGTTCTTTTGTGTTTTGTTATAATTGGCTTACGTGTTTCTTTGATAAATATTGTATTTTGTTTGTGAACGGGTTGGTGTTTCAATTACTAAAACTAAGGATTGATAGTAACTATTTTGCCCTCTCGCATTACTACTATCTTCTGATTGTTTTTACGCTTATGAGCAATCATTCATTGGTAACTAAGCTCTAATCCTTTTACTATCTTTTCTTTCTGCGTTTCTTGATGTTGCTTTTTTTCATTGTTCTTTTTTAAATGGGAAAAACAATAAAATTTATACGGATTTTGGTTCGTGTGATTTTCAGAAATTTCCAGTTGCTTAAAAATCTTTGGTTAGGTAAAAAACGGTATCTATAAAGTATAAAACATTGTTTTTTGTTAGTACATTTTCATCGTGTAAATCTTCCAAAATAAGCCCTAACTCTGATGAAATATAATCGTTATGCCTAACATTTTTAAAATTGTTATATTCCAAAAAACGTTTTACTTGTTGTGTGTCAGTGATTTCATCGGTTTGAATAAATTCTTGCTTCACAACGGAATGTAAATTTCCTTCCACCAATTTAAAACCAAGTAACTCATATTTAGTCGCACTAAAAAGATGATTATGTATCAATAAACTATTAAAATAGTCGTACCACCTCTCGTAAAAAACACAACTATTGAGTTTTATTACGTTATGGTTGTCGTATCGATAAATCTTTTGTTCAGCCCCTTCCGTGAGATAGTTTTCTGGGTTGATATTTTCCTCGAACCACAAATTATTTTCCTCAATGTAGCCTATGAGTCTTTTTTCTTCTTGACTTTTGACAGACTCTTGGCTTTTAAGGTCTTTACTTGCCGTTTCATTTCCTCTAAGGAAACGCTGGATTGTTTGGATAAGGCTTGTTTGCCCATCGTATTCATTGCCGTTAATGATATTTTGTAATTCATCTTTTAATGTATTGTTCATTATATTATTACTTTAACCTACGGTTGATTTACTCCAAACTATACGTAGTTCCGTCTTTTCCGTCTTTGAGTTGAATACCAATGGCTTTCAGCTCGTCGCGGATTTTGTCGGACAACGCCCAGTCTTTATTAGCACGAGCTTCCATACGCATCTGAATGAGCATCTGCATTACGCCGTCCAATTTATCATTATTTTCAGTAGCCTGTTGTTCGTCTTTTAGTCCCAATACCTCAAAAACAAAGGTGTTGAAAGTGGCTTCGAGCTCACGAAGGTCGGTTTCGGTTAGGGTTTCTTTGCCGTCTTTCACTAAGTTTATGATGCGAACGCCCTCAAAGAGTTGAGCAATGAGTATGGGGCTATTGAAGTCATCATTCATTGCGTTGTAGCATTGCTGCTTCCAATTTTGTACATCGAACGAAGAGTTTTTTGAAATTGGTAAGGACGAAAGGATTTTCCCTGCCTCCATAAGTCGGTTAAAGCCCTTTTCGGCTGCGAGCATTGCCTCGTTGGAAATATCCAAAACGCTGCGGTAATGGGCTTGCATAAAACAGAAACGCACCACCGAAGGCTTAAAGGGTTTCTCGAAGAAGTCATTTTCTCCTGAAATAAGCTGCATTGGTAAAATGTAATTTCCTGTGGATTTGCTCATTCGCTGCCCGTTCATTGTTAGCATATTGGCGTGTAGCCAATAGCGTACGGGTGAGTGTCCGTGTCCGGCTTTGCCCTGAGCGATTTCGCATTCGTGATGTGGGAATTTCAAGTCCATTCCGCCTCCGTGAATGTCAAACTCTTCACCTAAGTACTTAGTGCTCATTACGGTACATTCCAAATGCCAGCCCGGGAAACCATCTCCCCAAGGCGATGCCCACCGCATAATATGAGCAGGTGAGGCTTTCTTCCAGAGGGCGAAGTCCTGCGGATTTTTCTTTTCGCCTTGCCCGTCCAAATCGCGAGTGTTGGCGAATAGCTCTTCTATATTTCTGCGTGAAAGCTCTCCGTAATTTAGTCCGCGTCGATTGTATTCTTGCACGTCAAAATACACCGAACCATTACTTTCGTATGCAAAACCCTCTTTGACGAGTTTTTCGGTAAGTTGTATTTGTTCGAGAATATGCCCCGTAGCAGTAGGTTCGATAGTCGGAGGCAAATTGTTGAACATTTCCAATACTTTATGGAAATCCACCGTGTATTTTTGTACGATTTCCATCGGTTCGAGTTTTTCCAATCGAGATTGTTTTACGAAGCGGTCGTTTTCAACGTTGCCATCGTCGGTAAGATGCCCAGCATCTGTGATGTTCCTAACGTATCGAACCTTATATCCGATGTGTTTTAAGTATCTGAAAATTAGGTCGAACGACATAAAGGTTCGGCAATTTCCCAAATGTACATTGCTGTAAACGGTTGGTCCGCAGACGTACATCCCGACGTGTCCCTCCTTCAAAGGAATAAAGTTTTCTTTTTCGCCCGTAAGGGAGTTGTATATGTTAAGCACGTGTTGCATAATTGTTCAAAATAAATGACTTAATGGTTGGATTTAAACACACTTTCAAAGTGCCTCGTTTTTTTGTTACTTTCCAAATACTGATGCTGATTTATCGCTTGGGTTAAAGCCTCATAAAGTTGCTGGACTTCATCTTCTTCTAACGAGCTGAACACCCGCTTTGATTGGTGCGAGACCTCAATATCCAAATGATGTGTAACGATAGGGATATCTTTAATTTGAAGTACCCAAATGCCTCCTGCCAGTAAAACTACTCCACCGAGTATTGCAACGATTAGGTCTTCTTTATACATTCCCTTTACAAGGAATTTCATACCGAAAATCATCAAAACAATGGCGGGTACTTTACTCTTTTTCTGAATGAAGAGTGTTTTTTCTTTTTTTATGGAAGCAATCTCACGAATTGAAAAGCACTCTTTTCGGACACAAAACTCGGTTTGCGAAACCTTAATACTTCCTTTTTCAAAAAAAATCTTCTCAGAAGCATTCATTAGTACTTAGTTTCTAGTTTTATGTAGTCAAGGAATTCTTTTCTTACCGCAAGGTCTTTGAATTTTCCGCCAAATTCTGCCGTTACGGTGCTACTTTCAATGTCTTTGATTCCTCGTGAATTTACACACAAATGCTTAGCATCTATCACACAAGCGACATCTTCTGTACCGAGTACTTTTTGCATTTCCTGTACGATTTGCATCGTAAGGCGCTCCTGCACTTGTGGGCGTTTGGCAAAATATTCTACGATTCGGTTCATTTTAGACAGCCCAATAACCTTTCCGTTGGAAATATACCCTACGTGGGCTCTACCCACAATGGGCAAAAAATGATGCTCACAAGTGGAATACACCACGATGTTTTTCTCCACAAGCATCTCGCCATAATGGTAATTATTGGCAAAGGTGGAAGAACCAGGTTTGCGTGAAGGATTTAGCCCTCCAAAGATTTCCTTAACATAAGCCTTAGCTACGCGCCGAGGCGTTCCTTTAAGGCTATCATCGGTTAGGTCAAGCCCTAAAGTGTGCATAATATCTGCCATTGCTTTTTCAATTCGGGCGATTTTTTCTTCCTCCGAAAGCTCAAAAGCATCATCACGAAGAGGTGTTTTTGCAGAAGTACTTATGTGATTTTCTCCAAGGAAGTCTTCCTGAGAAATTTGCTCATTTTTCATCGAATTAAGTCTTTAAAATTGAAAATATTAGTTTGCAAAGATAACGTAAAAAGCCGAAAGTAGCTGTAGCTACGAATAATTTTTAGGAAATCCCTATCGGTGAGAATGATTTACCTCAAAGAAGCCTGTAAACTTGTACTAAGGTAAAGGAGGAGTTACAAGTATAACAAAACGATTTAAAGGGCACTTTCAAAAGTGCCCTTTAAATCGTTTTTAAATTTTAACCTATTAGTTTAGCGACCTCTTTGGCAAAATAAGAAGCGATGATATCTGCTCCCGCTCTTTTGATAGCGGTCACTTGTTCGAGCATTACCGCATCGTGATTGAGCCAACCTTTTTCGGTTGCGGCTTTAAGCATTGCGTATTCGCCCGAAACTTGATATACCGCCACAGGAACTTCCGACATATTTTTTACTTCCCGAACAATATCCAAATAGCATAATCCTGGCTTAACCATCACAATATCCGCACCTTCTTCAATATCCATTCGTGTTTCTCTGAGGGCTTCCAAACGATTGTGGTAATCCATTTGATACGTTTTTTTATCCTTTGGAATATCTTGAACGTCAACAGGAGCACTATCCAACGCATCACGGAAAGGACCATAAAAAGAAGACGCGTATTTGGCACTATACGACATTATGCCAACATTCTGGAAATCATTATTTTCCAGCGTTTCACGAATGTTCAATATTCTTCCGTCCATCATATCACTTGGTGCTACGAAATCGGCACCTGCTTGGGCGTGTGATAAGCTCATTTGGCAAAGGGCATCAACGGTGGCATCGTTAGCAATTTGCCCATTTTCGATAATTCCGTCGTGTCCGTAAACAGAATATGGGTCGAGTGCCACGTCGGTCATTACCAGCATTTGCGGAACAGCATTTTTTACCGTTTTGATGGCTCTTTGCATCAGTCCATTGGGATTTACAGCTTCTGTTCCTTTGTTATCTTTCAAATTATCAGGAACTTTCACAAACAATAGTACCGACTTCAAACCTAATTTCCAAAGTTCTTTTACCTCTTTTTCAAGTAAATCCAAGCTATATCGATAATAATTTGGCATTGAAGCGATTTCTTCTTTTACACCTTTGCCTTCCACCACAAAAAGTGGTACCAAAAAATCATCGGGCGTAACGATAGTTTCTCTGACCAAGCTGCGAATAGCCTCGCTGGTACGCAATCTTCGGTTTCTTCTTAATGGATACATATTTTTATACTTTTATCACTTATTTTTTAACCTATTTTTATTGTATGCTTATTGAATTGAAACTTCATCAATAAAGAGCCACGCATCACCACCTTTTGGCGGATTGCCTAAATTGGTTACCTTTATTTTTACAAAACGCGCTTTTTGAGGAGCAAACTTAATTTCAAAATCAGTGATTACTGCATATCCGTTTTTTTCAAAAGCTCGATTAAAAGTTCCTACTGGAGTGTATTTCTTGCCGTCTTGCGAAAGAGAAACCGCTACTTGGGTTGGGTAATAAATTCCTTGTCCTTGATTTTCCATCACCCCTAAAAGTACATTTTCAATAAGGGTACTCTCTTCAAGGTCAATAACAAAAGAGGCATCATCGACTAACCAAGCTAACCATTGTTTGTCGTGAAAATTTTTAGAGCCACGCACAATATTGGTCAGTGTGGCTTCTTGTTGCCCTTGATAATTTTTATGATACAGATTTTCAAAAGATACCTTTTTGCCTACCGCCTTATGAAAGCGTACCTCTTTTTGAGAAACCGCACCGAAGGGAGCTTCGTTTTTAAACACTACTGCACGTATTTTTTCAGATTGATTGATTTGAAAAGGCGATGTGTATTTCTGATAGTTGCCATCTGCAATGGCATAACGAATGTCGGCATTAGGATATTCACTCTGTAAAGTAATTTCAACTTTTCCTGCTTCGGTGATGGTTTCACGGATTTGTACCTGATACATTGATTTGGCATAATTAATACCCATCACGTCCAATCGATGGAAAAGTGCCTCGGTACGTTTTACAAAATTCTCCCAATTTTTTACGGAATTTGGACTCCATAAAGCCTCTGAAAGTGCCAAAATTCTGGGGAAAATCATATATTGAGATTCAGCAGGTACGGTTACATATTCCGACCATAAATTACCTTGCCCTCCTAAAATATGTTGTTTTTGTTCAGAAGTCATTTCCTCCAAAATGGGGTCAAAGGTATATACCTTGCTCAAAGGTACATTTCCACCAATGGTTAAAGGTTCTTTTTCGGGATCGCCTTGATACTGATCTAAGTAGCAAAAATCACCTGGGGTCATAATTACATCATTACCTAATTCGGAGGCTTTTATGCCTCCATCAAATCCTCGCCAACTCATTACTGTGGCATTTTTAGGTAGTCCACCCTCTATGATTTCCTCCCAACCGACTAATTTTTTCCCTTTGGAAGAAAGAAAAGTATCTATCCTTTTGATAAAATAGCTTTGGAGCTCGTGTTCGTCTTTCAATTTATGATCTTTTATACGACGCTGACAATCCTTACATTTTTTCCATTCGGTTTTGGTTGCTTCATCTCCTCCGATATGAATGTACTCAAAAGGGAAAAGTTCCATAACTTCGGTTAAAACTTCTTCTAAAAAGGTAAATGTTTGCTCTTGTCCAGCACAATAAATATCAGTAATAGGCCAAACTCCTCCCGAAGGTACTGCCACAGGTTGCTTATGGCAAGAGAGCTTCGGATAAGCTGCAATGGCACTGGTTACGTGAGCAGGCATTTCTATTTCAGGCATCACTTCAATTCCTCGCTTATGGGCATAAGCCACAATTTGGCGAATATCTTCTTGAGTATAAAATCCTCCGTAGGTGCCTTGCTCAGAGGGATTGTTTTTTGAACGTGCATCCCAATGCTTATCTTCTTGATCAACGCGCCAAGCTCCTATTTCAGTGAGTTTCGGATATTTTTTTATTTCAAGGCGCCACCCTTGGTCATCCACCAAATGTAGGTGCAATACATTTAACTTAAGCATCGCCATTACATCAATGGTTTTTAAAATATAGGCTTTATCAAAAAAGTGCCGAGCCACATCAAGCATCAATCCTCTCCATAAAAAACGAGGTTGGTCAGTTATCTTCAAGGTAGGAACTCGCCAAGCGGTTTGTTGTTTTTGCTCACTTTCAATATTTTGAGGTAGTAAAAGCCTTAAAGTTTGTATGGCGTGTACATAACCACGATAATCATTGGATTGAATTTCTATTCGTTTTTCAGAGATTTCCAAGGTATAGGCTTCTGCTTGATGGTTTGAATTTTGGGTAAAAACAACCACATTTTCAGTAGAATTATTTGCCGTAGCACTTCTTTGCAGTTGCCAACCTGCTGCCTTTTGAAATTTTTCATTGAGTAATGATATTGCCTTCTGCTGATTTTCATCATTAGCTACAAATTTGGTATTGGCATCAAATTCAAAAAAAGTACTACCCAACTCAATATTGGCAACTTGCGGTATTATCGAAACATTTGTATCTGCAGAAATGATTTCTTTTTCAACAGATGTACAACTCTGCAAAGCCCATAATAAAGATAAAAAAATAATCCCTACTTTCATTGTTTATACGCATTTATAAATTTCACGTTGCTAATTTACGAAAATCGTGGTTTTACTTCACATTTTTATAGCACAAAAAAAAGCTGCCTTTTCAGACAGCCTTTAAAAAATTTATTCTTCAACAATATTCGTGAAATATTCCTTCCAATCGGAAGCCTCATACGCGGCTTTGGTCCCTGTTGGAACTTTTAAAACAGCATCAGGAATTTTTCTGAAAGTAGATGTTTTATTACCAAGTGTTGGAGGTGTTGTTGCTTCTACCTTTACAGATTTTAATCCAGTACAAAATTTAAACGCATCGGCTTTAATTTCCCTTATTTTATTTCCAAAAGTTACAGAAGTGAGTGTTCTGATGAAATAAAAAGCATTTTCTTGAACTACTTCTACACTTTTCATTGTTACACTTACAAGAACCGCATTTCTGGAAAATAAATCTTGCTTAATTTCCTTCACATTTTCAGGAATTACCAAATTAGCAACAATAGCTGAAGGCTCAACTGCCGTTAAAACCCCGTTAGCATCTACCGTGAAAGAAGATTTTACCACTACCGAAATTATTTTAGTTTCATCTTTCAGAATATCTTTTACCGTGATTTGGGTTGAGCCACTTCCCACAGCAGCAATAGTAAGCACACCATTACTTTCTGTAGCAGTTGCTATTGAAGAATTAGCCAAACTAACTTCATATTTACCATTGCCTTTGATGTTTATGGTTGTACTTGTTCCTGCTGAAAGTTCCAACACAGTGCGAGGGATAGAAAATTCACTCAAATTCACAGTAACTTTAAATGTTGTAACTTGCTGTGTTTGTTTATCTTTCACTGTAACAGTAGTTTCCCCTGGTTTTAAACCTGTTACCTTTAGATGATGTCCTTGTGTGGCATCATACCATTGGTGTTCAGTGTTTGCCACATCAGTAGGAGTAGCCGTAATTTCAAATTCGTAATTGCCATTTGCATTATCTCCTCCAAGAATATTTATAATTTCAAAATCTCCGTTAGTTACCGTCAATTCAGATTTTTCCATTTTCAGGTCATTCACTACCTTTACAGTGATGGAATTCTTTTTATTTGTTTTTTTGTCAACCACAACAACTTGGGTTGTTCCTACATTTTTTGCCGTAATTTTAACTTCATTGCTTACAATTTCGGCAGTGGCTATGTTTGCATCTTCTGAAGTCACCTCGTAATTTCCTGAACCTGAGGAAATCTGTACAATGTCAGATTTTCCTGCTATGATACTTATTTCCGTAGCTGATAGTAAAAAGTCAGAAACTGTTACTTTAATTGTAATACTTTTCTGCTTACTATCCGTTATGGTCAGAGTAACTTCCCCAGCACTTTTACCTTCCACAGCTATTTGTTTTTCACCTTTTATAGATACAACAGCTTTATTTTCGTCCGAAGATTTTACTTTATAGCCACCATTTCCGTCGGTAATGTCAATTACTTGAGTCTCTCCGACCAAAACATTTACAGCATCTTTACCTATTTTGATTTCTTTCGCAGGAACTTCCACTTGTTTATTGTCGTCCTTATCACAAGAGACTATGGCTACTAATCCGAAACAGAGTAGCCCTAAAATCAAACCTATTTTTTTCATTTTATTTAATTTATAATTATTGAGCACTTATTTTACTTTCATACTCACTCCAACTTTCAACTTGTTGATATTCATTCAAACTTGCTGACGGCACATAAATATGCTTAAAAGCAGTCAATTCATCATCGTACAACGAACCTTCTAATGTAGGAGGCGTTACAGGTTTCATCGTAATAGAAACCAAACTCTCACAACCTGAGAAAATATTTTCTCCCATTTCAGTTACTTTGCTTGGAATGGTTATAGTAGTCAATTTCGAACAATCACGGAAAGCTTCACCACCTATATTTTTTACCTCCTCTCCCATAGTTACCGAAGTCAGATTGCTACAATCCCAGAAAAGAGTGGTTGATAATGTAGTGACCTTATTTGGAATTGTGATACTTGTCAAGGCTTTACAATCTGAAAAAGCAGATATTCCTATCTCTTCAAGGGTTTCAGGAAGTTCAATAGAAGCCAATTTTCCGCATCCATTAAAAGCGGTATCTCCTATATGAGTTAATTGATTTGATAATGTAATGGTAGTCAACTCTCTACAATCTGAAAATGCATCTGATTTCAATTGTTTTACTCCGTCAGGAATAACTACATTGTTAAGTTTATGACAGGATTTGAAAGCTGATTCTCCAATTTCTGTTAGTGTTTGAGGTAACGTTATGGTTGTTAATGCTTTGCAACTATAAAAAGCACTGCCCTCTATGGTAGTTACCCCTTCTGGAATTACTAACGATGTTAATGGAGAATTTTCAAAGGCACGTTCTTTTATAGTTTTCAATCCTTTGGGTAGCGTAATACTTGTCAATTTTGAATCCAAAAAAGCTCTTGCTGCGATGGAAGTTACCTTGCTTAGCACTGGGTCATTTTCCATATCAAGGGTTGTAAGCTCGTCATTAAGCCATTTTACCAAAGTTGTTTTATCGTTGCTTAAATTATAATAATTCTCAGGAATAGGCGTTTTTACGATTACCTTAACGTGTTGTGCCTTATTGGTTTTGGTATCAGTAACGGTTATTGTAGCTGTACCATCGGCAATAGCTGTGATGGTAATATTTGTTCCTGAAAGCTCGGCAGTTGCAATAGGTTCGTTATCAGAAGCTACGGAATAAATTCCACTTCCCGATAGTATTACAACTATTGCTTTTTCAGCTTTTTGAAGAGAAACTTCCACTTTATCCAAAACTAATGCGTTGATAGTAACACTGATAGAAACTTTCTTTCCTTTGCTATCAGTCACGGAAATAGTACTTTTCCCTGCTTTTTGTCCAGTAATGGTAATTACTCCCTCTTTTTCAGTAACCGCTACGTTATCATTATCCGATTTAAGTTGGTAACCTCCATTTCCTGAAACAATTTTTATGGTTTTGCTCTCTCCCTCTAAAATGATTAGAGCGTTATTCTCCACTTTGATTTCGTGAATAATAGGTGGTTCTACTTTGTTGTCATCTTTTCCGCAAGAAACAAACATTACTGATGCCATAAGCATTAGCCCTAAAAAAACTTTTATTTTTCTCATTGATTAATGGTTTTAACTAATTTAGCAGGGCAAATATATCTATTTAAACTGAATAAAAATAATATTTAACATAATAATTCTAAAAAAATATTTTTAACACTCTATAAATCAGATAAAAATCATTGACAGAATTTACATTTTGATAATGCTTTCATAAAATATTGTATGATTACAAAGATTGAATATAATTCAAAAAGTACGATATACTACAAAAAACTTTTGTCAAGCTAAATAAAGTCGAACCTTTCGCCCTTGTTGAAAAATAGGGGTATTTTGTAAAAAAAGGCGATAGCAATTCGCCCTTACAAGATTGGTTTTATTTTTAGGTGAATAACTTTTTAGCTTTTTTAGTTTTTTGATAAAAGAAAGAGACATATTTTATTATGTCTCTTCTTTATATTTATTTAGTAATAGGTAATTTCAACAGTACTTTCTTGAACTACTTTATTATTTTCTTTATGAACTCTCTTTATTTTTATAGGATATCTCTTATCGTTATATTGATAGGTATAATCAACACTTTCCATCTCAGTGCGTTTGGGGTCTGTTAGTTTTTCTTTGATTCGTTTTTCAGAAATTATATTATTTTTTGCTGATATTGGGTCAATAAAAAGGGTTGGACTACTTGGTATATCCAGTTGATAGTATAAATGATTGTTTTTGTCATCATATTGATACTCAATAGTCTTTTTTGAACTCTCATCAACTCTCACAGTTTTTATTATTCTTTTTTGTGTATCAAGCGTGTGTGTATTGGTGCGTACTTTTGCATATTCTATTCCGTTAGTAACTATGGAAAAATGCTCAATTTCTTGTATTTCTGTAGCCGAAGGATATACAAATTTGGTTACTTGTGGAAATTTTAAATCAGAATCTTTTCGATTGTATTGAATTTCAGTTAATCTATCATTCGTGTACTTATATGTTACGGTTTTGGATTCTTGAGCATTATCATTCTCTTCAATTTCTTCAACCAATTTTCCACCAGCATAATTGTAAGTTGTTTTGTTTTCTATTTTGTTTTTTTTAGTATCTAAATGTGTAAGAGTTTTTAGCAGATTATTCTCGTAGGTCATAGTATTTTCGTAACCATCTACTTTTTCATTGTCTTCAAACATAGTAAAAACCTCAGCCAAAAGTTTTCCATTTTCCATTTTAGCTTCTATAACTTCGACAATTGATACTTCGGCACCAGAGTCGTTATTACTTTTGAAAGAGGTTGTTACTTTTTTAGGAAATAGAATCTCCTGTGTGTTGGGTTGTTCATTTATGTTATTGTTATCCTTTGAACAACTAATAATTAGCACAGCAATTAGTGCTGAAAAAATAATTCGTTTCATATATTTGCAGTTTTTTATTATAGCGATGCAAACATAATGAATAAAGCTCTAAATATTGAACTACTGAAAGGTTAAATAATCGTTATTTTTACTTATATGTTGCTTCATTTTGTATTCCCAGCACTTGATTTTCTTTTCCAAAGGATTAAAATACTTTTAACTCTTTGTGTGAGGTCGGTTTAGGTCATAAAGTTAAGTGAAAACATTGATATTCGGATACGTAGTAGCAAAAGATTTTTCGCCCTTTTTGATGAATATGTTTACTTCATAAAAAAGACGATACGTAATTGCTTTACCAATTCGTATCGTCCTATTTTATTTTGTGTTATATGAAAGGGCAAAAGATTTTTCGCCCTTATGTTATACTAATTTCACCAATAAATTATCGCCTTGTTTCTCAACCGAAGCTACCTTTTTGCTGGTCAGACCTTTGATGGTTTTATCCCATTTTTTATTGGATAATCCCGATTGGGCTTTTAACTCTTCCAACGGAAGTGTTTCGGCTTTTTGGAGAATTTCAAACACCATTTTTTCATCTTCGTTTAACTCTACTGTCTGTGTGGCTTTCGCCTCAGGCTTCATTTGTGGAAAGAAAAGTACTTCTTGTATACTTTCGTTATTGGTCAGGAACATTATGAGTCTGTCCATTCCGATTCCTAAGCCTGATGTTGGAGGCATACCAAATTCCAATGCTCGTAAAAAGTCTTGGTCGATGAACATCGCCTCGTCATCGCCTCGCTCGGAAAGTGCCATCTGTGCCTCGAAACGTTCGCGTTGGTCGATAGGGTCATTTAACTCGGAATACGCATTGGCGATTTCTTTTCCGCAGACCATCAGCTCGAAACGCTCGGTCAGATTGGGGTCGTTGCGATGTTCTTTGGTCAGTGGCGACATCTCTTTCGGATAATCCGTGATAAATGTAGGTTGAATGAAATTTCCTTCGCATTTCTCACCGAAAATCTCGTCTATTAGTTTGCCTTTGCCCATTGTGTCATCAACCTCAATCCCGATAGATTTAGCAAAATCGAACAATTCTTTTTCGGTTTTCCCTGTGATGTCAAACCCTGTGAATTTTTGAATGGCTTCGGTCATCGTAACTCGCGGAT
Organism: Capnocytophaga canimorsus; assembly: GCF_002302565.1. Classification (NCBI taxonomy): domain Bacteria; kingdom Pseudomonadati; phylum Bacteroidota; class Flavobacteriia; order Flavobacteriales; family Flavobacteriaceae; genus Capnocytophaga; species Capnocytophaga canimorsus. The sequence continues at coordinate 2,027,671 of NZ_CP022382.1, forward strand.
ACGGAGCTTTGAAATCAATTTCGTGTTTGCCGAAAGTAGCTTTGGTTGAGCCATTTACAGCAATAGCACAATGCTCCAACAATTGTTCGGTAAACTCCATCATCCAATGGTAGTCCTTGTACGCCACATAAATTTCCATTGCGGTAAATTCGGGGTTGTGAGTTCTGTCCATTCCTTCGTTTCGGAAGTTTTTCGAGAACTCGTACACGCCGTCAAATCCGCCTACGATAAGTCTTTTCAGATACAATTCGTTGGCAATTCGCATATACAAAGGAATGTCCAAAGAATTATGATGTGTGATGAACGGACGAGCCGCTGCTCCTCCTGGAATGGATTGTAAAACAGGTGTTTCCACTTCCATATAACCACGTTCATTGAAAAACTGACGCATTGCGTTGAAAAGTTTGGTACGCTTGATGAAAACTTCCTTCACCTGTGGATTTACCACCAAGTCCACGTAACGCATACGATAACGAAGCTCGGGGTCGGTGAAGGCGTCAAAGGTATTTCCATCGGCATCGGTTTTAGGAAGCGGTAACGGACGGAGTACTTTACTTAGTAGTTTGAAGTTTTTTACCCGAACTGATTTTTCACCCACTTGTGTAAGGAAAAGTTCGCCTTCCACACCGATGAAATCACCCAAGTCGAGCAATTTTTTAAATACTTCATTGTAAAGGGTTTTGTCTTCGTCGGGACAAATTTCATCACGATTGATATAGAGTTGTACGCGTCCTTGGCTGTCTTGTAATGAAGCAAAAGAGGCCTTCCCTTGAATACGGACAGACATTAGTCGCCCAGCCAAAGTTACCTTTTTTCCCTCTTGAAAATTCGATTTTACATCGGCAGAAGTTGTATCAACAGGATACAATTCCGCTGGATATGGATTGATACCCAATTCTTTTAATTTATCAAGTTTTTCTCTACGAATTATCTCTTGTTCTGATAGTTGCATATAATTAACCTATTTTTTAAACTGCAAAAATAAGCATTTTTTAGGATAGCTGCTCCAAAAAAACAGAAAACAAGCCTAAAACTCTTTAAATTAGGGATGATTTAGTTTTTAGTAATCGTTTTGAAATTTTTTGTATAAAAACATAAATATGATAAATCAATCTAAAAATCAAGTAAATAAAGTAAAAAACATATAAAAAAATGAAATTATGTATTCAAAAATTTGCTCCGAAAAGAAAATAGTTGTAATATTGCATTCGCTTTTAGCAACAAAGCAGGTCCTATAGCTCAGTTGGTTAGAGCACCTGACTCATAATCAGGTGGTCGCTGGTTCGAGCCCAGCTGGGACCACAAAGAGAATCAAGGCTTTACAGAAATGTGAAGCCTTTTTCGTTTTTCTTTGTGAAATGTTTCTTATAAACTTTTTTTCAACAGGAACAAAGGGAGTAAAGTCATGAATATAGATAAAATAAAAAATTGTAACGCTAATAGAGCTCCTATTTTAGGCTTCTTACATTGCGTTCGCCCAAGTGCTTTTAAAGAATTTTTGATATTATTAAGTAATAAATCTGGATTAGTAATGGATTATTTTGGAGTAGAATACTAAGAAAATAATACTTTAACTTTTTTTGATTTTACTTCTTTCGATATTGATATTGAAGTCAATATATCTTTACAAGAATTTATACAAATTATACAGCCTATAATTGAAGATGCTACATTCATCCCCCAAGTGCAATTTTTTATGCCACGAATTTATGAAATAAATTTTTAGGTTCTTCAAAATCTAATGTCATTACTCACTTTTTATAGTTTTTAAAGTTAAGGTGTTCGTGATGTGCTTCGCAGTTCTTGGTCTTCGGTTAATTTTATGTTGAATTTCTTTAATCTTCTCTTTGCTAATTTTCTCAAAATAAAACCCTTAGGGATATATTGTCGTACAAATTTGTTGGTTTTCGGGTGCGTCTTTCTACATCGTAAGCAGCAAAGGACATAGCGGATAGGGTTTTGGTGCGTTTTATAAAGCAAATTTACAAAATAATCACTTAATATTCAAATAATTAACAAGTTATTTTAGGGAAATTTGCCTTGCAAAGGTCTCAATAATTTTGAAGTGAGATTAAACAAGCTTCATTCACCAAAAAACTAAAAACAAATTCCTCTAAATTTTCACAAATTTATCTACCTCAGTACAGCCTTTTCGTTGAATAATCCCAAAAATATTTTCATTAAAAGATAAGTGATTGATTTAAAGGATGATAGTCTCAAAAATCTCGTTAAAAAGTTATAAAAACAGACCCAAACTTTGTGTTTTTTAAAAAATACCTACATTTGCACCGCAAATTTCGAGCCGCCTTTTACACGCTAAGTTAAGGATGTAAGTCTTGAAGAAATTTATATTTATGAAAAAAATTAAGAAGAGGTATCTCTTCACAATTTTAGGAGCAACTGCGCTCTGTGTCGTTGGATTTTCCGCAGGAATTGGCGAAAGAAATCGGGTGGATATACACGGCAACTATATTGTGAAAGAACCTCAACTGGCTACCGTTGCAGCCGACCACAATAGCAACGTGAACAAGTTCTTAACTCCTCCTTTGATTGGTAAATCGTTTATCGGTTTCAAGGAAGCCTTAGCTTACCGAGAATCAAGAGGAAATTACTTTGTTGTAAATCCGTACGGATATGTTGGTAAATACCAATTTGGTAAAACAACATTACGCCACTACGGAGTGAGAAATGTGGATGAATTCTTAAATTCTCCAGAACTTCAAGAAAAGCTACTATTAGTAAGCTTACAAAGAAGTAAATGGGTACTTAGAAATGAAATCAACCAATTTGTTGGTAAAAAGGTCAATGGCATTTACATTACCGAATCGGGCATACTTGCTGCCGCTCACTTAGCAGGAGTAAACAGTGTCAAGAAATTTTTCAAGTACCAAGGAAACTATACTTTTGCTGATGCAAACGGAACTACCCTGCAGAATTATCTTAAAAAATTCGCTGGTTATGATTTAGACTTCGTTCAAGCAAAAGAAAAACCTATCCTTTCAAAGTAAAAGGTTAGAAATCAAGCAGGATAAAGAGAGTTGTTCTAATTAGAGCAACTCTTTTTTTGTAATATTTTTGCATTTTTCAGTCGTTTTAAAACAAATAAATGAGCTAAATACGTTTAATTTTTAAAATTAAATTAGTAGAATATCCTATTTTTATGTAAAAAATTTATTAAATGAAATATTCAAAGTATAATTTACTGTTAAAAGCAAAATAAACTACATATTTTACGTACATTTGCGGTACGGAACTATATTACATTGGGTGTGAATCATCCGAAAATTTGTATTACACTAACTACTAAAATAATACTCAACAAGATGAAATTATCTGTAAGAAATATATTTACACTACTTCTGATTTTTATCGCAGGTAGTATATATTCACAGGGGTTAAGCGGACTAACCTTAGAGTTTAATGCCGCTTGTGTTTCTCAAAGTCATAATACCTTTACTGCTAAATTCAAGTGGACCCCTCCAATGCCCAACGGAAGTAACCAATACATTTTAGAATTATCCGATGAAACTGGAAATTTTTCCAACCCTAAAATATTAGGAACTTATACCGATAGAAACAACCAATTGGAACCCAAAGTGACTTTTCAGTTTCCTAAAGAGGTACACGGTAATGCATATAAAATAAGAGTACGAAGTACGTATCCTGCACATTCGGTTGAAAGTACATCATTCTCAGCCTACTTTTTAGAAATAAATACACCGCTTGTTCTCAATGGAGGGCATTCCGACGAAACACTTTGTCCTGGACACAGCAAAACCATCTCGGTGGACAAACAAAGAGCAAAAGCCTACCGTTGGTATAAAAACAACCAACTTATTGCTAATGAAAAAGGACATTCTTTAGTGGTTTCACAAGCAGGAACTTACTATGCTGAAGTTGATTATGGTGATTATTGCTCCAATTCAGCCTCAACCCGCTCCAATAACGTTGTTTTTAGCGCCGCTGGTACTTCAGGACTTACCATAAGCGGAACTCCAGCTGACGCAATCATCTGTAAAGGAAATAGCTACACAATGACAGCTAGCGTACAAAACGCAACTGCTACCTACAAATGGTTTCGCAACGGAACGCAGATTTCTTCCGGAGTTGGAATGTATTCTTTCACCACTGCCAATACTACCTCCGCAGCAGGAATTTATCACGTAGAAATGTTCTCTGGCCAAGGATGTTCCGAATTGTCTAACAAAATAGAAGTACGTTTTAAAGATAGTTTTTTGGCTAACATTTCTTCTGAGGAAGGTAACGTTATCCTACCTGGGAAAACGAAAAATTTATCGGTAACCACTACCGCTCCCTCGCCTACCTACCAATGGTACAAAAACGATGTTGAAATCGTAGGAGCAAACGGAGCTTCTTACACAGCTAATCAAGCGGGAAAATACCACGCAAAGGTTACCCAAAGTGGTGATTGCGCCAACTCGGTGAATACACAAGTTATTACTTTGGTCAACCCTGATAAATACACGGTTACTATTGATTATAAAACCCCTTATACTGATTGTACTTATGACAAAATAGCTTTAGTGGTCAAATCCATTGTTGCCTCCAAAGGAAGTGATAAATTTAATATTCCTGCTTCCGATTATAATTTATTTACCTACCAATGGCTTAAAGATGAGACTGTTTTTCCTTCTTCATCCACTTCCGAAGTTTTAGTGTCATCAATTGCTAACAATGGAAGATACACATTGCAATTGGGGCTTTCAGGGGCTTCTGGAGTTAGTTTTCCACGCTCAAACGAATTAACAGTACAATTAGCTGATGGTGATTATGTTAAATTAAATAATGGCGATCAAGCACTGCAATTCTGTAGCGAAAAACACCTTCTAAAAGCCAGTGTTGAAGACGCTAATGCCACCTATACTTGGTTCAAAGACGGAGTTTCTATCAAGGAAGAAAAGGGAGGATATCAGCTTGAAATTTCAGAAACGGGGCTTTATCACGTGCAAATAACTACCTCTGGCGATTGTAAAGCATCATCAAACTTTGTATATGCCGAGAAAAAAGAAGTATTTGCCAATTGGATAAATCAAAACACTCAAAAACAAGCTTTTTTAAGCTACAAAACTTATCATTTAGGAATATCACACAATATGACCAACCCTACCATACAATGGTATCGTAACAATATGCCTATTACAGGCGAAAATCAGCCAAATTACACTGTAAATCAACCTGGTAGTTATCACGTAGAACTTACGGAAGTAGGCGGATGCGGAGCAACCATCAGAACCACTCCTAAACAATTTGTGGCACCTATCGGATTTAATGCTGTTATCGGTTATCGAGAAAGTCAAAATGCTTGTGGCGGAACAGAAGTCACTATGGAACTCCAAAAATTAGAAGCCATTCTTTCCAAAACTACCGACACTCAAGAAACGGTGTTGATTCCTGCAAATGAGTACGAAAAATTTGATTTACAATGGGTTAAAAACGATGTCCCTGAAGCAGGACAGAAAGCACCTCAAATTACGATACATAAACCCGCTACGGGCGTAGTTTCTGACAATTATAGTTTAAATGTAGGGTACGGTACCATCATTGTAAACTCAAATCAGTTATCTGTTTCATTCATCACCATTCCTGATGTTACAATTTCTTCGGGAGCAAGTCACGTACTTTGCGATGGCTCTGATTTAATCCTGAAATCATCTTTAACTTCAAGCACTTACAACTATCAATGGTACAGAAACAACGAATTGATAAACGGAGCTACCTCATTCGAACTCAAAGTTACTGAGCCAGGTGGTTATCACGTAAAAGTTTCCAGCGGAGGATGTTCTAAAATTTCAGAAACAGCCAATGTTACTAACTTTAGTACTGATGTAGTTACCGTTGATGTAGATGTTACTAAAACCGTGAACATTACAGGAACTGACGGCGTAAAAGTAACAGCTTCAGGAGCAGATACTTATCTTTGGGTAGCTCCCGATGGCACCGTAGTGAGTAATGAAGCTGTTGTAATTCTAAAAGAAACAGGAAAATACATTTTAACAGCAACTGTAGGCGGATGTAAAACAACAATTATCTTAAATGCACAGGCAATCATTATTAATGATATCCCGAACGTGGTTACTCCTAATGGTGATGGCTCAAACGACACTTGGGCAATCCCTAGTACCTATTCAAATCGAGACTATGTAAAAGTGACTATATATTCCCCAGAAGGAAAAGTAGAACTTTCAACCACAAATTACAAAAACGATTGGCCTAAAAACTATACCAAAGATTTAAATAAAAGAGCATTGGTTTATTTATATGTAATTGAAATAGACGGTAAAGTTGAAAAACAAGGAACCATTTCAGTGCTCAAATAAATTATAACTTATGAATAAATACTACATTATATTATTCCTCTTTTTGACAAAATGGTCTCTTATATCGGCACAGCAAAAAGGAGGACATTACTTTCCGTATGAAATGCCTGGACATTCTGCGGTGAAATTCAATTCCTTTTTGATGAATCCCGCTTTTGCCATTATGAGCCCAAAGGAAACTAATATTGCTCTTTATCATCGAAATCAATGGCTCGGACATCAAAACCATTTCACTACTTATGGGGTTTCCTACGGAAAAAAATGGTCTTTGCAGAATATGGCTAATGGTATGCTTTTTCAAAAGAAAGCAGGGGTTTTTACCAACTACGGAATCATCGGGAATTACATTCATCAAATTGAGATTAGTGATGAAAATTACCTTCGCTTAGGGGTAAATACGATGATTGGTATGAGTGGGCTAAACCGAAATGATATTATTGTAAATCAGCATAACGACCCCATTTTAGATAACATTTCTAACACCGGAATGGTGAACATACAACCTGGTTTTGACATCAATTTCGGAAACATCCATTTTGGGATAAATGCAGAAAATTTAATTGATTATGCTTTCTCTGCAAGCGAAATGGCAGTGCCGTTTCAAGAGAAATCATTGGTAGGGCATTTTATGTATCGTCACGAAATTTTGAGTGGATATGGAATGCTTGAAGATGCTGTTTTTTCAACAATGCTTCGAGCTCGTAGAACTTCCGAAAACTTTCAATTAGGTGCAAATGCCGTTTTAGATATGCCTAATTTAGGCTGGATTTATGCTGGATATGACCGAAAATACGGTATCTTTGGCGGACTGGGCTTTCACGTAGGAGCCAATTTTAGTGCTAGTTTCGGTTACGAGCAAGGCATTGGTACCTTTGCCAACAATTTAGGTGGATCTTACGAAGTTGTACTAGCATATCAGTTCGGAGGAGAGCGCCACGAGAGAGCAAAACAACTCAAAGAAAAAGTGAAAGCTAAAGAGCGTGAAATTGAGTTAGCTAAAGAAAAGGCGCGTAGAGAATCTGAGCGTCCTAAAGTTCAAAAAGAGGAAAAACCTGTAACCCCAGAGGCTCCAAAAACAGCGGAGGTGGAAAAACCTAAACCTCCAGTTATTGAGAAGCCTAAGGAAGTTGATCCTCTAAAAGAAGCGGAAGTACGCTTGAACGTTCGTGAAGACAAAGTTGCTGGAGATAAGATTAGTGCAGGTTACTACGTAATTGTAAGTGTTTTCCGTGACAAACGTAATGCATTCCGATACATACAACGTCTGCAAAGCAAAGGTATAAAAGCATTAGGCTTTGTAAATCCACAAACTAATATGACCTACGTTTATCTGAATGCACCTTTCAGCTCCCTTGATGATGCTGGAAACTTAATGATAAACAACGGGTTACCTGCTGTTGGGGAAAGCGATAATGGTATCTGGATTTTGAAAGTATCCAAGCCTTAACAATACACCTAATAACAAAAAGATTCCTAAACTTTTAGGAATCTTTTTGTTATACTAGGATCAAGACAAAATAGCGAACAAAATCACTAACAGCACTGTCAATACTTTTAACTATTTTACAACTCTAACATTCACTTGTATTCATTGATTTTTAACATATTGTACTGTTTTATTTGTAGGATTTATTCAAAATTTTAATTACTTTTTCAGGGGAATCATTTAGGATAATAAAATCCTCATTCAACTCCAATAAGTACCTTTTTTCGAATTTATTTTATGATTTCAATAACATATTATTCTTAACTCTGATAATATTTTTGGAATTGTTAAATTATTATATTTAATTGATTATTTAGCTTCAAAAATAAAAGTTTCAAGGAATTTTCTAACATTGTTTTTGACTTCGAGTAACATTTTTCTTTTCTTTTAAGAGCCTGTTTAAAAAAGATATTACAAAAATTCGTATTGAGAATTTTTATAAAAACAAAAAAATGATTGTCAGCTGTTGATATTAAATATTTTTTCGTAACTTTTGGTGAATAAACAATTATGTTACGATGAAAAATTATCCAACAGATATCACTGACAATCAGTGGCAATTTATAAAAAAAACTTTGAATTTCAATGAAAAAAAGCGAAAACATGATTTAAGAATGGAAATACAGAGCTTTACATTGTAAGTGCTTGGGTGAGCGAAAACGAACTTTGTATCGGACAGAAAAAAGTAGCAGATAAATCCAATGAGATAACGGCTATTCCTGAAATCATCAATAGTTTAGATATTGAAAATTCGGTAGTTAGCATTGATGCGATGGGCTGTCAGAAAGAAATAGCATCTTTAATTATGGCGAAAAAAGGGCATTATTTCCTGTCCTTAAAATCGGTGTTGCTTGACGAAAATTTATCGGTTTGGGCGGGGTTGAAAACCCTGATTCAAATTGAATCCGAAAGGTGTTTAGGTGCTGATATTCAGAAAGAAATGAGATATTATATCAGCAGTGAAGAGGGCTTATCGGCGGATTATTTCAATGAATTAGTTCGTGGGAACGAAGACTCAAAGCCACCTACAATACAGATTACCTAAAAGAAATTATTCAAAATTTTTCATGCGCTTGACCTATTAAGTTTGAAATCACATAGAGACATAGAAAAACTATGTTCTTGTGGTTTCAATTATAATCCCTCTAAATTTTGGAAACGTCACTTGATTTTTTTTAGTAATTTTGCATATTGATTATATACAATACATGAGTACAATACGCATTACTAAAAAGTTTGAATTTGAGGCGGGACACGCTTTGTATGGTTACGACGGAAAGTGTAAAAATCTGCACGGACATAGCTATAAGTTGCACGTTACCGTAGTTGGTAAGCCTATAAACGACCCCAATAATGTAAAATACGGAATGGTGATTGATTTTGGTGATTTGAAACGCATCGTGAAGCAGGAAATTATTGATGAATTTGACCACGCGATGATTTTCAATGCCAATTCACCACATTTGGAGTTGGCAAACGAACTTAAAGCCAAAGGACATTATATTATTTTGGTGGATTATCAGCCTACAAGTGAAAATTTGGTTGCTGATTTTGCCAATCGTATCAAAAGATATTTACCCGAAAATGTAACTTTATTTTCGCTTCGTTTGCAAGAAACTGAAAGTTCATACGCTGAATGGTTTGCTTCGGACAATTTGTGATAGATTATAGACATTAGGCAATAAGCTGTTATTGTTAATTTCTTTCTCTTATAACTTGTAACTTGGATTTTTTCCCTATTATACTTAAAACTTTGAACTTACAACTTCAACCAGATAAAAAAATTTATTTCGCTTCTGACAATCATTTGGGGGCACCTGATTTCGTGGCAAGTCGTCAGCGGGAATTAGCTTTTGTGAATTGGCTTGACCAGATTGAAGCAGATGCAGGAGCGATTTTTCTGTTGGGTGATTTATTCGACTTTTGGTTCGAATATAAAACGGTTGTTCCAAAAGGGTTTGTACGCGTTTTGGGGAAATTGGCATCCCTAACCGATAAAGGAATTCCGATTTACTTTTTTGTTGGAAATCACGATTTATGGATGAACGATTATTTCCAAAAAGAATTGAATATTCCTGTTTTTCACAAACCGCTGGAGTTTGAGTCTTGCGGTAAATGCTTTCTGGTGGGGCACGGCGACGGACTCGGACCAGGCGACAAGGGTTTTAAACGGATGAAAAAAGTGTTTACCAATCCAGTAGCAAAATGGTTTTTCCGATGGCTACATCCTGATATTGGGGTGCGACTGGCACAACACCTTTCGGTAAAAAATAAGTTAATTTCAGGAGATGAAGACGTGAAATTCTTAGGAGAAGATAACGAATGGTTGGTGCAATACTGCAAACGCAAGTTAAAAACCAAACATTATGATTATTTTCTTTTCGGACATCGGCATTTGCCAATGGAGATTGAGCTTTCGAGTCATTCCAAGTACATAAACACAGGCGATTGGATTCACTATTTTACTTATGCCGTTTTTGACGGAAAAGAAGTTGTATTGGTGAATTGTAAAGAATAGAAATAAAGTTAAAATTGAGTTAAAAAAATAAATACTTGTTTATCTGACTTTTGTCATATTTTTTTGTTTGTATTTGTTTTATCCGCTGACTATCAGTGGATTTTTTTTGTTTTTAGATTTGTTTTTCCTCTTTTAGAATTGCAAGGCAAATAATGAAAACCAATTAAATTATAAAATAAAATGTGAAAACGTCAATTTTGCTCATTTTTAGTGTTAAATTTGCCGCCAAAATATAAGTAAGAAAAATGAGAAAATTACTAATGAAAAACTATGATGTTGTAACGCGATGTAGCGTTCGTATCCTGATGGTTGTAGCGATGTTCTTTACTACAACGATAGGCTTTTCGCAGAGTCCTCCTACATCTTATGCGGTGTTGGTGGGAGAAACCGACCCGCCACAGCCCAGTGTTTGTGGGGATGCTGGTGAGTATGTGGTTGAATTGATTCTAGGTAATACTGCTTCCAATGATGCTACTTTGGAAATTACTTTGCCTAATGATTTTGAGTATGAAGATGGCTCAATTCAAGCAAATGTGGGGAGTGCTACTTTTCAATCAAGATCAGGTAATAAAGTAATACTTAAACTAAATGTACCTGCTACATCAACAACTAGTCCTAAGATGAGTATAAGGTTTAGAGCAAGAACCCTTTGTGGTGCAATTGCCACTACAGTACAGGGGGCTACTAAACCTAAGATTTTATATAGGCTCATAGGGGTGGGAACTGAACAGATAAAAAGTAGTAAAGACATTAACGTACTGTATGCTGCATTGCAAACCAGTATTACTCCTTCTGCCGTGAACCTACCCTCTGGGGAACAAGTAGAGCGTACCATCGATTTACGTAACGGAGGTAATGGTACCATCAAAAGTTTTAGAATAAAAACTACTTTGGGAGCGGGTTTGCAAATAGTAAGTTCCGATACTTCACCTGCCACAGATTGGACGGTAAGTGATGATGGTGCCGGTACGTATGAGTTTAGTGGGGGTGTGTTGGCACCAGGGCAAACGGTAAGTATCAAACAAACAGTGCGTTTACAAGGTTGTACTGATTTCTCTAGTTCTTACACTGCGACTTACGGGTGTGATGCTTTGGCTTCGTGTGATTATCCTGAAATAAATGCTGCTACAGAAACCCCTGCTATTTCGTTAGACAATACTAAGAAACCGATTTTAGAGATTATTCACGTAGGGGCTGATGGTAATCCACTCACAGTAGCTAAAAATGGAGGCTTGTGCTTGGACACAGATATCTATCATTACATCAAAATTGAAAATAAAGGTCAAGGTGTTGCAAAAGATCTTATTTTTACTATCGAAACTTCCACTGGTGATCGTTTTGGCTCTACTTATTTTATAGAGAACAGTTACGAAATGGCAGATGACCATGCATTTACTCAAAATGTAGAAACGCCTATACTAACGGCTCCTATGGCAGGAGACGGTTACAAGTGGAAAGCGGAATGGGGAGGTCGTTTTGGGACCACAGGAAAACATTGGCTTTATGAGATGAGATTGCGTGATATACCTGCGGGCGGTGCATTATATGTACGTGTAAAATCCCGTAATAATTCTGCTACAGTAGGGTGTGCTACTACACCTGCTAATTTAGCATATGGATATATTGTTTCAAAAGTGAGATATAGCAATGCTAATCAATGCGTAACCTCTGCACCTGTAACTACAAATCAAACACCAATAAATGTTGGACAAGAAATTGATTTTAGAGGATTTAATGAGGCTAGTGTTTCTGTAGAAGGAGGAAAAGTTTATAATGGTTCTTTTAACGTTAATAGGGTATTAGCTACTTGGAATGGACTTAAAAAAGACGATTATTTTGATATTGTTTTACAACTCTCACCTTCGTTTACTAACATACAAGAAAGTTCTCTTAAACTTTTTACAAATACAGGAGTTCCAGTAAATCCTAGCGAGGTTATTACAAATGGCAATGAGGTGCGTTTTCGATTTAAATATCAGAATGATATTAAACCATACGATAACAAAGTATGGTCAGGTGCTGACTTCAGTATTAATGGGTTGAAGATTAAATTTGACGCTACCTATAATTGTGGTACAACAGTAGGAGGGGATGAAGCGTGGTACAAATTAAATATGGAACTTAAAAGAACCGAGTCTTGTGGTACCTCATTTACAATGCCAACTCGCTGCATTAAAGTTGACTTAACACCTTATGGGTGTTCTTCTGGATGTGCCGATGGGTTTGTACGTGAAATTCCTACAATTGAGCGTACCGTTTATGGTTTTGAGCCCACCGATCCTGATAATCAAGGAGTGCCTAAGTACGATGGTTCGGGAAATCTTATTCCTATAAATCCCGATACCTATACAAGAACTTTACAAAAATCTTCTTTCCATATTGGAGATAGAATCCGATTTAAACAAAGTGGTAAGGTTAACAAAACGACTGCTGATCAATGGACTCAGGGTCAGTTTTCTTTTCCGATGCCTGAAAATTTACATGCTGATGCAGATCCTTTGACTATCATTGATCCACAAAGTGTTATTTTAACTCTTCAACGTGCTGGTGCAACCTATACGGCAACGGCTTTAGGTCTTATTCAGACGGGTAATAAAACCATTACCGTTAATTTTGATATTCCGACTTTACAAGCCAAAGGATTTCCTCCTTCTATTGCAGATTTTCAGAATGGAGACGTTCTTACAATCTCAATGGATATGACTCCTAATAAATTTGGTCATACAAGTCAAGGACAGAAATTGTTTTATCCTAATTTCAAATTGATTCATAACGGAGCGGATGTAGTTTGTGGACCTCCAGGTATTGCTAATAGCTATTATGGAATTACTCGGTTTGGTTTACATGTGGTCCCTAATCAGGATCAATACCCAACGTATCGTCAAATATTGGAGTGTGAACGAGGATCCCAATCGTATTTTTATTTTGATACATTTATGAATGAGATACTTACCACTAATGCAATGTTTCCTAATGAGCACCGAACTTTCTTACGTCCTAAAAAAATATGGTTTAATGTACCTAAAGGACTTATTTTGACAGGAGTCAAATTGCGATTAGATGGACAAGGTAGTGCCAATTTTTCAGACACTCATATCGATATAGACGCAGATAATGGTGATGGTAATGATGCCGAAGTTACCGATAATACCAATTATGGGTTTGATTTGGAAAAGGCGTTACGTACCCTTATAAACAATAAAGTAGGTCACGGAGACAAACCTTTGCATATTGACGAGGGTTACCGTATATTCATTGTTCCAGAGGTAAAACTTAATTGTTACTCTGGAGAAGCAGAAGTGCTATCTATGGAAATGGAACTTGAGGGTACAGGGCATTCGGTAAACCATTCTGGATTTACGCATTTTAATCAGACTAATATACGAACCATTAGACGAGAAATAAAATATCTTGCAGACAACGATAAAATAACAACTACAGTAGCTCAGCCTAATTATGTCGGGAATACGAATGAGGTACGTTGGGTAGTACAAGTAGCGAATAGTTCTACTTTCCATAAATTTACCAATTTGTGGATAGCATCAACCGATATGGAAATCACTTCGGTACAAGAAGTTACTGACGCTACGGGCAATACTCTTATAGGAATTACACCGACAAAAGAGCCTTCTGGTATTTTTAAATTGGATAAATTAGAACCTACTAAAACCCGTTATTTCTTAGTAACGGCTAACGTTCCTGAGTGTGGCACTGGCAACAAAAATATTTTGTTTGGACAAGGTTGTGAGGGCTATCCGAATGCTATTGATGCTGACTCACCCTGTGTTAAGAAGTTGCCTGTAAAATACACAAAAACCGAAGCGGCATTTCAAGTGAAAATTATAAGCCAACCACCTGCAGATACTCGTCCGAAATTATGTGACCAAATTGAGTACGATATTGAAGTCAATAATTCCGGAGCAGGTTTGGCAAAAGATATCACATTGAACATTCCATTAGGAACTGATCAAGGATTATTCTTTGTTCCTGGAAGTGCCCATATTTCTCAAAAATATACAACAGGAACGCAAAATACTACTGGAAGTTGGGCAAATGCTAACGTAACAAGTGCTAATGATATTATAACTATCAGTTTAGGAGATAACACTTTGTCAAGTGGGGAAAAGATCCGTGTACGTTTTAAGGTACAGACCACGAATGATTGTAAATTTGCGAGTCATCAAAAATTACAATTTATACCTAAGGGGAAAAACTTCTGTGGTAGTGAAATAATCAATATCAACAGTGCTACTAGTGATAATTTGATTATTGAAGGAGATACTTCAAACAGACCAGTTGTGGTTATAAACCAATCTACTGCTGTGGTGACCTTTAACGAAGTAGGAGCAACAGGAAAACCATCGGCTAAATATACGTTGAAATTTAGCAATGAAGGAAGTGCTTCTAATGCGGACCCTATCAATGCTAATGCTAAATTGGCGATAAAATTACCTACTGGGTGGACTTTTAATAGCCCACAAGAAATTGTTACCAAATCTGTAGGAAAATTAGAATACGAAGGCTTACAAGATGATTTCTACGTATATAAGCTACTTACACCTGTAATCAAAGGACAATTTTTAGAATTGAATGATGTATCTATGGAATTTACGGGAATATTTCCTTGTAATATCGCTCAAGATATACATACAGAGTTATACTATGTGATAGATGCTGGTGTATTTGGCTCAAGTTGTTCACCAACTCCCAGTTGTAACTTGAAAACGATTATAGTTGAGCGTAAGATGCCTCTAGAAATTAGCCTACCTAAAGCAAACTTAAAAGCAGGTGCCAATACTGAATTCTGCGGAACTAAAACCGTTGCCGATTTAAGCAATCTGATAGAGCAAAATGCGAATTTGGCTTGGTACACTACTGCTACGGGCGGAACAGCTTTAGCATCAACTCATCAAATTACATCCACAACTTATTACGTAGCGCTTAAAGATGCGTTAACAGGTTGTGAAAGTGCTGAACGTTTGGCGGTTTCAGTTACTATCAAAGAACAATCGGAAAGAGGACACATAACTAAGACAGAAGATGCTTTCTGTAATGTAAATTCTGTAACGGTAGCTCAATTGAAATCATACATAAATAATCAAGGTGAAGATGGTGAGATTAAAATATATGAAATAGACCCTGTTACACAAGCACCTACCACGTTAAAAACAGATGCAGATCAGCTGACAGCAGGGCAGATGTACGCTTACACACGTACTCAAGTAGGAAAATGTGAAAGTGTGTATAATCATATTACCCTTACCATTGGTAAATCGGCTACCCCTGCTGCTCTTACAGAGACTTTATGTGGTGCTATTTCGGTAGATAACTTAAAAGCGAAGTTTGTTGTACCTGTTGGAGCAGTAATAAAGGTATATTTAGGAACTTCTGAGGTTACTTCGGGTGATTTGATGGCAGGATTCTATCAGGTATCAGTTGTTGAAAATGGCAAATGTGAGAGTAACAAACAAAATGTAATAATTCATACCTCTGCTGATGTACCTACTTTCACTATTGTGAACAAAGATTGTACGACATTGGGTAGTGTTACAATTTCAAATTATAACGGAATTAACACCTATGAGTTTAGTGATACAGCATTGACCATGGATGATACTACTGGAAAAATCACTGGCTTTGTTTATGGTCAAGCGTACACAGTTACGGTAACTGCCGCAGGAGGATGTCAAGCACAGGCAACTTTTACAGTTAATGATACTTGCGTGATTGATGCCGTTGATGATACCTTTGCTCCTGTTAGTGGTACTGTTGGCGGAGAGGCAGGTAATGTGCTTTCTGATAACGGAAATGGTAAGGATAAATTAGGTAGTGAAGATGCTACAACTTCGAATGTTCAGATAAGTGTAGTAACACCTGCTGGTACAGGAAATGTACCTCAGTTAGATACTACAACAGGTAAAGTAACCGTACCTGCGGGTACTCCTGCTGGAACTTATACGATAGTTTACAAAATATGTGATAACAATAATCTTAGTAATTGTGATACGGCAACGGCAACCATATTGGTTAGTACTATAAAGGCTGAAGATGATGATATGAGTGGTTCGCCAGTAAATGGGTCGGTAGGAAATCCGAATGTTGTAAACGTACTGACGAATGATATTTTTGATGGTGTACCTAATATCCTAATTTCAAAGGTGAAGCTCACTGTAATTTCTCAAGCAACGCCAATAGGAAGTACTACGAATGTGCCAACTCTTGATTCAGCAACAGGAGATGTGAGTGTGCCAACAGGTACCCCAGCCGGAACTTATACAATTACTTATGAAATTTGTATTTCGGGTACGACTATTTGTGATACAGCCACAGCAACGGTTGTAGTTACAGCACAGCTTATAAAGGCCCAAGATGATACTTTTGCTCCTATTGCAGGAGTTACAGGAGGAACAGCAGGTAATGTACTTTTTGATAATGGAAAAGGTGCTGATATGTTAGGCGGTAATCCTGTGACAGTTACTGATGTTACGATTTCAGAGGTTACTCCAGCCACACCGATTAATGGTGGTAATGTACCTAGTTTGAATATAGCTACAGGAGAGGTTACTGTACCGGCAAATACTCCAGCAGGGACTTATAGTATAGTGTATCAAATTTGTGAGAAATTAAATCCATCGAATTGTAGTACAGCAACAGCAACGGTTGTAGTTACAGCTCAGGATATAGTCGCCCAAGATGATACTTTTGCTCCTATTGCAGGAGTTACAGGAGGAACTGTAGGTAATGTACTTTCTGATAATGGAAAAGGTGCTGATATGTTAGGTGGTAATCCAGCGACAGTTACTAATGTTACGATTTCAGAGGTTACTCCAGCCACACCGATTAATGGTGGTAATGTACCTAGTTTGAATAAAGGTACAGGAGAGGTTACTGTACCAGCAAATACTCCAGCAGGGACTTATAGTATAGTATATCAAATTTGTGAGAAATTAAATCCATCGAATTGTGATACAGCCACAGCAACGGTTGTGGTAAGTCCAGCAGATTTGGAGGCAGTTCCAGATGACTTTAGCGCAACACCAATTCGTGGAACTGATGGAGGAAAAACATCAAGTGTTCTAACCAATGACAAGTTGAATGGAACTCCGTTAAATCCTTCTGATGTTACGCTTACTTGGGGAACTATTCCGAGTGGATTTACACCAAATGCAGACGGAACCATTACCGTAGTGCCAAATACCCCAGCAGGTACATATACTCTGACTTACACAATTTGTGAGAAATTAAATCCATCGAACTGTAAGACAACTACTGTTAAGGTAGTTGTAGTTCCAGATGTAATAGAGGCACAAGATGATACTTTTGCTCCTATTGCAGGAGTTACAGGAGGAACAGCAGGTAATGTACTTTCTGATAATGGAAAAGGTGCTGATATGTTAGGGGTTAATCCTGCGACAGTTACTGATGTTACGATTTCAGAGGTTACTCCAGCCACACCGATTAACGGTGGTAATGTACCTAGTTTGAATATAGCTACAGGAGAGGTTACTGTACCGGCAAATACTCCAGCAGGGACTTATAGTATAGTATATCAAATTTGTGAGAAATTAAATTCATCGAATTGTGATACAGCCACAGCAACGGTTGTGGTAAGTCCAGCAGATTTGGAGGCAGTTCCAGATGACTTTACCGCAACACCAATTGGTGGAACTGATGGAGGAAAAACATCAAGTGTTCTAACCAATGACAAGTTGAATGGAACTCCGTTAAATCCTTCTGATGTTACGCTTACTTGGGGAACTATTCCGAGTGGATTTACACCAAATGCAGACGGAACCATTACTGTAGTGCCAAATACCCCAGCAGGTACATATACTCTGACTTACACAATCTGTGAGGTTTTAAATCCATCGAATTGTAAGACAACCACGGTTACGGTATTAGTAACAGCATCGCCAATTGTGGCAAATGATGATGACTATACAATGTACCCAATATATACAACCATCGGAGGAACCGTAAGTACATCTGTGTTGGTAAATGATACATTTGAAGGAGTGACAGCAACTTTAGGAACAGTTACCATTTCAAATCCTACCACACCAAATACGAACATAAACATTGATCCTGCCAGTGGAATGGTTGTGGTTTTACCAAACACGCCAGTGGGTACATACACACTAACTTACACAATTTGTGAAAAAGGAAATCCAACAAATTGTAGTAATCAAGCCAATGTAATAGTAGTGGTTTTAGATGTTCCGAAGGCAAGTGATGATTCTGCAACTACAGAAATAAATACACCTGTAGTGGTAAATATTTTGGAAAACGACCAGAATATCCCAGCAATAGGAAAAGTATCTGTGGTGAGTGGTCCATCACAAGGCAGCGTACAAGTGAACGATGGAGGTACACCAAATGACCCATCTGATGATACAGTTACTTATACACCAAATCTAGGTTTTGTAGGTACCGATTCTTTTGTGTACGAACTTTGTGACGCAGCGGGTAATTGTGCGAGTGCTACGGTTACAATTGAAGTGGTAGCAGGAGGAGACATCACACCTTACAATGCGATTTCTATCAATGATGATGGTTCAAATGATGTATTCTATATCAAAGGAATTGAAGGATATCCAAACAATACTGTGCGTATTTACAATCGTTGGGGTGTTAAGGTGTTTGAAGCCCACGGTTATAATAACACCACAAAAGCCTTTAGAGGAATTTCTAATGGTCGAGTAACGGTAGATGTGGATAAAAAACTTCCGCAAGGCACGTACTACTATGTATTGGAATACACCGATGCTTCAAATCAAACGCATAGTGAGGCGGGTTGGTTGTACATTAAGCGATAGTTTTTATATATAAGCATAAGCCGGATGTTTTTTCATTCGGCTTTGCTTAACTAAACGAAAAGGAAAAAAAATCGAACAAGGAAAAAAGAAATAAAGATTCAGTTATGAAGAGAAGTAATAGATTTGTACTCATTTTAATGCTTATGTTTAGTGTATTTGGATATTCACAACAGGAGTCGCAATACACGCAGTATATGTACAACACGATGCAGTTTAATCCGGGTTATACGGGTTCTCGTGGTGTGGGTAGTTTGTTTGGACTTTATCGTACGCAATGGGTAGGTTTGGACGGAGCTCCTAAGACGAGTAATTTGAGTTTTCATACGCCGATAAAGAACAAGAATGTTGGTTTGGGTTTGTCGATTCACCACGAGACGATAGGTCCTCAGACGGACACGAATTTGATGGTTGATTTTTCGTACACGTTGAATTTGGAGAACAGCAAGTTGGCTTTTGGGATAAAGGGTACGGCAGGTTTTTTCCATATTGATTACAATAAGTTGCGTTTGCAGGATTCTGGGGATTATATATTCACGGGAGGTGATAATCGTATTTTTTCTCCGAATGTGGGGGCGGGATTGTACTGGTACTCGGACAATTGGTATTTGGGATTGTCTGTTCCGACGCTATTGGAGACGGATGTTTACTCTCGTAATGATCGTTCGATTTCTGTACTTAAGAACACACAGCATTATTATTTGATAGGGGGTTATGTCTTTGATTTGTCAGATTCTGTAAAGTTCAAGCCTGCGGCTTTGTCTAAATTGGCTTATGGTACTCCTTTGCAGTTGGATTTGTCGGCGAACTTTATGTTTAATGAAAGATTTGTCTTGGGCGCTGCTTGGCGCTGGTCGGCAGCGGTGAGTGCTATGGCAGGTTTTCAGATTAGTGACCGCTGGTTTATTGGTTATGGCTATGATTTTGAGACTACGGAATTGTCGAAGTATAATTCGGGTTCTCACGAAATCTTCTTAAGATATGAATTTATAAAGACGTACAAGAAGGTGGTATCACCTCGTTTCTTCTAAGGGTAATAAAAGGTTAGGATATGAAATTAAGTTACAGATTATATAGTGTATTGTTTTTTGGGCTGTTGTGCTTTAGTGGTTCTTATGCCCAGAACAAGGATTTGGAAAAGGCCAACAAGCTTTACAACAGTTTTGCTTATGTTGATGCCATTAGCATTTATGAGCGTATAGCACGTAAGGGTTTTGAGAATCAGGAGTTGTTGGAACGTTTGGGCAACTCGTATTATTTCAATGCGGATTATCGCAATGCTTTGGTTTGGTATGAAAAGCTTTTTGGTAATTCGCAGTATGAGATTAGTAAGCCGGAGTATTATTATCGTTATGCGCAATCGCTTAAATCGGCAGAGCGTTATGAGGAATCGGATGCGATGATGAACCGCTTTATTGCCCTTACGGAGGAAGACAATCGCGGAACGATATTCGAGGAGAACCGCAATTATCAGCAGGTGATTGCTAAGAATTCGGGTCGTATGGATTTGCATTTGGTGGATATCAATACGGAGTACTCGGAATATGGTACGGCATTTTATGGGGATAAGGTGGTTTTTGCTGCGAGTAACAACAGTCTTTTCAAACCGACTTCGTATTGGACGGGAGAGACGTTTTACAACTTGTATGAGGCACGTCGCGATAGCATTGCTTTGAGTAAAAAGTCGGAGTTTTCTTCGGTGTTAAGCACGAAGTTTAACGAATCGACGGCGGTTTTTACCGCTGATGGCAATACGGTTTATTTTACGCGTAATAACTACATCAACAAGAAGGTAGGAATGGATAGTGATAATGCCATTCTTTTAAAGATATTGAAATCTACCAAGGACGCTAATGGTCGTTGGAGCAAACCGGTGGAATTGCCATTTAACAGCAATGTGTATAGTGTGGCACACCCTGCTTTGAGTCCGGATGAGAAGTATTTGTATTTTGCATCGAATATGCGAGGCAGCCGTGGGGCTTCTGATATTTTCCGTGTGGAGATTTTATCAGGCGGAGGGTATGGTAAACCGGAGAATTTAGGTGAGAATGTAAATACGGATGGTAGAGAGTCTTTTCCATTTATCTCGAAGAATAATGTCCTTTATTTTGCCTCGGACGGATTTCCGGGCTTGGGTGGTTTGGACATTTTTGCGGCACAGATACGCCCTGACGGAAGTTTAGGTAAGGCGGTGAATGTTGGTCGCCCTGCCAATAGTCCAGATGACGATTTTTGTTATGTGATAGATAGTGACACGCGTGTGGGCTTTTTGACCTCGAATCGTTCGGGAGGTGTGGGTAAAGATGATATTTATAGTTTTTATGAGCGTGTACCGTTATATTTTTCTTGTACGAAGTTGATGCGTGGTGTGGTTAAGGATGCGCATACACAGGCGGTATTGTCGGATGCTTCATTGACGCTTTCAGGGGTTGATTTTGAGGCATTGGACAGCATCCAAAGTGCTCAAGACGGAACATTCGCCTTTGCTAAGGAGGTGGATTGCTACAAACCTTACTACTACGTGAAAGGGGCTAAGGAGGGCTATGAAACGGCAGAGGTTAAGGTGTTATCGCAGATGGACAAGGATTTTTATTGTGAGGTATTGCTTACACCGCGGGTGATTCAGGTAACGCAAGGGGATGATTTGGCTAAAGTATTCAAGATAGAGAACATTTATTTTGATTTTGACAAGTCGAATATTCGTTATGATGCTTCTGTACAGTTGGCTAAGATATTGGAGGTGATGCAGGAGTATCCTAAGATGAAGATAGATGTACGTTCGCATACGGATAGCCGTGGTTCGGACAGTTACAATATGGCGCTTTCGGACAGACGTGTTAAATCTACGATTAAATGGCTGATTGCTAATGGCATCAGTGCGGATCGATTAACAGGAAGAGGCTATGGGGAGAGTCAGCTTACTAACCATTGCAGCAATGGGGTGGATTGTAGCAAGGAGGAACATCAAGCCAACCGAAGAAGCGAGTTTATTATCGTGAGTATGGAGTAATATTTATGGGATAAGGTAGGAAATAGTATTTTTCTGAATATTATAATTGAAACCACATAGAATCATAATATAGATGTTTCTGTGTGGTTTTAAACTTAATTTGGGTAAGCTTTATGGTTTTTTTTGACCTTGATGAGGATTTATATCCTCTTTTTGAAGATAGAAAATACCGGTTGATATATAGAAAGTTGTCTTTTTAGGAGTAGCTTTTTTGTTCTCTATTCTAAAATTTTTTTAAGAATGGTAAAAAAGCAGTAGTTTTGAAGCAAAATTATGGAGAATGCCTTTCACTTTTTTACAACCCATTAGTAGCGCTACATTAGCTGATAGTTATAAACCTCAACAGTTAGGATATTTAATTCGCAAACATACTGAATATGAATTATTTCCTGATTTGGAGGATATTAAAATAGCATTTTTTTGTATTGAAAACAGCCAACAAAAATCTGATGATTTTCGTAAGCATTTTTATGCACTTTATAGTGGTAACTGGCACTTTCCGATAGCCGACTTAGGGAATCTTATCCAAAGTCATTCCGCATCGGATACTTATTTTGCTATAAAAGAGTTGGTTAGCACTTTACTCAAAAAGCAAATAATTCCTATGGTAATTGGCGGTGAGCATCATTTTACGTATGGTTTATATCGAGCTTTTGATGCTTTGGAGCAGATGGTAAATTTGGTGTCGGTCGATGCTCGTTTTGACTTTGGTAATGAGCAGGAACTATTTGCTGAAAATTCCTATATGAGTCGTATTTTATCGGAAGACCCCGTCAATCTTAACGATTTTACCAATTTAGGATATCAATCATTCTACAATGCCCAAGAGGAATTGGATTTGATGGACAAAATGTTTTTTGAGGCACATCGTTTGGGGAATTTGGTTGCAGATATGACCTTAGCCGAACCAGCTATGCGAGATGCCGATATTGTGAGTATAGATATGACCTCCATTCAAGCTAAAGACGTGGGAATAGCCTCGGGCAATGTCAACGGATTTTCTAATCGGGAAATTTGCACCTTAGCCCGTTATGCGGGGATCAGTAGCAATGTACAAGTATTTGGAGTTTTTGATGTTCCGCCAACTGAACTGGCATACCAGCTTTTGGCTCAAATGATGTGGTATTTTATTGAAGGATATAATTTTAGAGTTAGGGAATTGCCCGTACTTAATGATGAAAATTATACGAAATATACCGTTTTGATAGATGATTTAGAAGTTACATTTTTTAAGAGTAATCATACAGGGCGTTGGTGGCTTAAGCCTTATACCGAAAGTAGTAAAAGAGGAACTAATCATCTGCCATTAGGATTGATACCTTGTAACCCAACTGATTATACCAATGCTTTGAAAGGTGATATTCCTGAAAAATGGTGGAAAGTTTATCGAAAATCAATTTTATAATAAGGGCTCAAATTTTTCAAAGAAATGCAACTATTTTATCATTCTGCTTTTGAGGCTGGTACAGATGAAGCGGGGAGAGGGTGTTTGGCGGGGCCAGTTACCGCAGCAGCAGTTATTCTTCCTGAAAATTTTAAAAATGAATTACTTACCGATTCTAAACAGCTTTCTGAAAAACAACGTCTTTTTCTCAAAGACATTATAGAACAAGAAGCGGTATCTTTTGCTGTGGCACACGTATTTCCAGCTGAGATTGATGAAATAAACATTCTTAATGCTTCTTTTTTAGCAATGCATAAAGCACTTGAAAAACTCTCTTTTACTCCCGAATTTGTAGCCGTTGATGGTAATCGTTTTAAAAGTTTTGGGCAGATTCCGTATGCTTGTATTGTCAAAGGAGATGCTAAAATACAAACCATTGCCGCAGCTTCTGTATTAGCCAAAACCAATCGTGATGCGTATATGCAACAAATTCACGAGGAATTTCCGATGTACCGCTGGAATAAAAATAAAGGATATCCTACAATTGAGCATCGTAAAAGTATTGCTCAATACGGAATTACGCCCTATCATCGCAAGTCGTTTCAATTACTACCCACTCAGTTGAAATTGCAGCTTTAGGTTGAATACATTTCTCATTTTTAAAAAATCACACAAAATTTTACAAAATAAAACTCCCTCTGAAAATTTTCAAAGGGAGTTTTATCGTGATTAAACCAATGTATTATTCAATAATAATTTCATCAATAAATAAAAACCCTAATTTTCCTTTGGCTTGTGTGTGCCAATTAGGAATGCTTTGTTCCGAAGCGATTTTTATTTTTACATAACGTGTCTTTGTTGGGTCAAACGACAAAGAATGTGTACGAATTTCGCTTTTGTGTCCTTCTGCTTCCTGTGGATAGGTTTCAGAGGCTACTTCCTGAAAATTTTTTCCGTCATCGGATATAGCTACGGAAAAACTACGAGCGTCGTAAATCCAATCGCCTGTAATAACATTCGCATTGAAAGCTACTTTTGAAATTTCAGTGGCATCTACCAAATCAATTACGGCTTCTAAATCGTTTCCTGAGAAGGCAATCCAACGTCCAGTTCTGAAATTTTGGTCTCCCACACAGCCGTCCACCAAAGTAGAAGCTCCACCGAACTTGTAGGAAGGATAAATTTCAGTTTTCATATCAATAGCTCTTGCTGTGGCCTTATTAAATTTGAAATCTTCAGAGAAAACACGGGTTTTTCCGTTTTCTCGAATTCCAATGGCACGTAGTTGTGCGTCCTTTCTAATTTTGATAGGCTCAGCATATTTTTCCGATTTTTCGGAAGGTTCACTTCCGTCCAAAGTGTAATAAATGGCGGCATTATCAACGGTAGCAAAGGCAACTTCAATGGCTCCTTCCTTTTCTAAAGCAGTAATATCCGCCTTTAAATCAAAGATATGCGTAGCGTAATTGTATCCGTACAATTCGTAGATTTTAATGAGTGAAACCACACGCTGTAAGAAATCAGGATAGTTTTTCTTCTCGGGTTGTGTCCATTGTACTTCGGCTAAGGCTGCATATCGAGGCAGTGCCATATATTGTACTTGTTTGAAAGTTTTTATGTATTCTGTCCAGATGTTGGCTTGTACACCTAAGATGTGTTTTCTTTGCTCAGGAGTGAGTGCATCAGGTATAGGCTCGAAGCTGTATGCTCTTTCCACAGGAATATATCCTCCAATAGCAAGAGGTTCATTTTCAGTGTCTTTTGATTGATAGTAATCAAAATAAAGGAAAGACATTGGCGTCATAATGGCATCGTGTCCCGTCTGTGCGGCGAAAGTTCCTCCCTCAATGCCTCTCCACGACATTACAGTAGCATTTGGGGCAATGCCTCCTTCCAGAATTTCGTCCCAACCAATGATTTTTCTTCCTCTTTTAGCTAAAACTCGCTCAGCAAATGAAATGACGTGACTTTGCAGATATTCTTCAGCGGTGTGCTTGTCGTCCTTTTTGATGCCTAATTCTTTGATTTTTAACTGACATTTAGGGCATTTTTCCCAACGAACTTTAGGACTTTCATCGCCTCCAATATGAATGTATTCTGAAGGGAAGATATCAGCAACTTCGTTTAAAATATCCTCAATGAATTCGTAAACTTTTTGATTTCCAGCACAAAGTACGTCATCAGAAACTCCCCATTGCGTCCAAACTTCATACGGACCTCCTGTACAGCCCAATTCAGGATACGTAGCCAAAACGGCTTGCATATGCCCAGGTAGGTCAATTTCAGGAATTACAGTAATGTGGCGTTCTTTTGCGTAGGCTACAATTTCTTTAAGTTCTTCTTGAGTATAAAATCCTTCGTAAGGTTTTCCATCGTACTTACCAGAATTTCTGCCAATTACAGTTTCTTTACGTTTTGAACCAATTTGAGTGAGTTCTGGATATTTTTTGCTTTCTACTCGCCAACCTTGGTCATCGGTTAGATGCCAATGAAAAGTATTCATATTGTGCAAAGCCATTATATCCACGAAAGTTTTGATAGAATCCAACGGGAAAAAATGACGAGCTACATCCAAATGAGCCCCACGATACCCAAAACGGGGAGCATCTGAGATATGAATAGGTGATAGAACTACGCCACTAGTTTTCTCAACAGGAATAGATTTTCTCAAAGTTTGAACGCCGTAAAAGACACCTGCTTGCGAAGCTCCATTAACCACAATACCATTGGCCTCAACCGAAAGTTCGTAAGCTTCTTTGTTTTTAGAAGAAAGCCCAGTTTGTAAACGAATGGCGTTTTTTTGTGAATTTTCCTCAGCTACGGAGAGAGTTATTCCCGTTTGGTCTTTCAAATATGAAGCCAAAAAATGAGCTGTTTTTTCTAAAACTGAATCTCCTGAAGGGTAAGTAATAACGGTTTCTTTGCTCAAAGAAAACGGATTTCCCTCTTTTTTTTCAATTTTTTCAGGAAGAGGAACTACCTGATAATTAGCTTTTGTTGTTTTTTGGACGTTTTGGCACGAAACCAATAAAAATACGCCAAAAAACCAATACCATAAGTTGATTTTCATTATATTGAATTTAAAAATTATTTACGATACTAAACTTTAATACACTTTTTCAGGCTCGGGAAGCTCATATTCTCCCAAAACAACATCATTGGGCGTGTTTCCCATCTCGAAGACGAGCTCCCCACCTTGTAAAATATCTTTATGGCTGATAAATAGCTTTTTATAAACTACTCCATTTAATTTGATAGCTTGTATGTATTGATTTTCTTCGGAAAAATTTAATGCCTTAATGGTAAATGTTTTTTTATTACCCAAATCAATGATTGATTGTTCAAAAAAAGGTGTACCGAACAGATAAACGCCTTGTGCTGGGTTTACAGGATAAAACCCTAAACTACTCATAATAAACCAAGAAGACATCTGTCCACAATCTTCATTACCGCAATGCCCATTGGGGGTATTACTATATTGTGTTTGCATAATTTCTTGTATAATTGACTGTGTTTTAGAAGGTTTTCCTGTGTAGTTATACAAGTAGCCTACGTGGTGGCTGGGTTCATTGCCGTGAGCATATTGACCAATCATTCCTGTGCTGAATATGGGAAGCTTGTCTTCAGGAAGTGGTTTTAGGGTAAACATTGAGTCCAGTTTTTGCTCAAAGCGTTCTTTTCCGCCTGTTTTTTGAATAAGTGCAGGAATGTTTTGGGGTACGAACCAGAAGTAGTGCCACGCATTACTTTCGCAGAAATATGGGGTGTATTCCTTTGCAACGAAAGGAGATACAAATTTTCCGTTTTTATCTTTCGGACGAAGAAAAGTAGATTGAGTATCGTAGTGATTTTTCCAGTTTTCTGAGCGATTCAAAAAGTATTGATAATCTTCATTTTTATTCAGAGCCTTGGCAAACATAGCTATGCACCAATCTCCGTAGGCATACTCCACAGTTTTGGAAACAGACCAATTTTCGTGATGTTCATCAGTGGGCACGTATCCCAATTTTTTGTACAAATCGATTTGACGCTCATCTACCATAGCACTTGCCACGCAGGCTTGGTAGGCTAAGTCGGTATCCATAGGAATGCCTTTGAAATAAGCATCAACAATTACAGGTACGCTGTGATAACCAATCATCATATTGGTTTCATTGCCTTGCATAGACCAAACGGGGAGTTTCCCAGTTTCTTGATAATGAGCTAATAAGGATTTTATGAAATCGGCACTTTTTTCTCTTTGAATGATGGTATATAACGGATGTGCTGCTCGAAAAGTATCCCATAAGGAAAAGGTGTCGTAACGGTTATAATTTTCTGCTTTAGAGATATTTCCGTTAGGCGCTTTGTAATATCCGTTGGGGTCGCTCAGTAGGGTAGGGGCGAGCATTGATTGATACATCATCGTGTAGAATATTGTTTTCTTATCGGGGTCATTGGTCGAAATTTGTATTTTCTGCAGTTCATTTTCCCACAATTGTTGCGCTTTTTGAACATAGTTTTCGAAATTAAAATCCGTAGCTTCGGTTTGCATTGAGGCATAAGCCCCTTCAATATTTGCCGTAGAAATTGCCGTTTTCACCACGATTTTTTCATCGGAGGCGGTTGGAAACAATAGCTCAATACGTGTATTTTTACTTTTGGCACTTTGCTTGACTTGTTTTTCATCTTCAAATAGTAGATAGTCTGTAAAGGGGCGTGAAAATTGCATCACGAAAAAAATACGCTGATCTTTTGCCCAACCTGTTGATTTTCGGTACCCCTCAATGGTATTAGCATCTACAACGCGTAAGTGGGTATCGGTGGGTGCATCCCAGTTCATAGCAAAGCCCAAATCAATGTGAATTTTAGATTGTTCATCTTTAGGAAAGGTATAACGATGGATACCTACCCGCTCAGTAGCAGTAAGTTCAGCTTTTATGCCGTAACTCAATAAGTCAACAGTGTAATATCCTGCAGTGGCTTTTTCTTGCTGGTGATTGAACTTAGAAAAAGGCTTGTAGCTATTTTCAGCAATGCGTTCGGAAAAACGGCTATTGGTAGGCATTACCAAAATATCGTACAGATCACCAGCACCAGTTCCTGTTAGGTGAGTGTGAGAAAAGCCACTGATGATGCTATCTTGGTAGAAATAACCAGCGATTCTGTCCCAACCTGGAATGCCAATATCTGGGCTTAATTGTACCATACCGAAAGGAACGGTAGCTCCAGGATAGGTATTTCCTGGTCCGTCTGTACCAATAAACGGATTAACCCAATCTGTTAGTTTTTCGGAAGAAACTTCAGGCGAAATTGTTTTTTTACATCCCATAAGTAGGCACATTGCACCTACCAATGCTAAAAAAATTTTTTTCATTAACTATTCTTAAATTGAGAGAAATTCCTAATCCTACAAAGATAAACTTTTTTTCTGATTTTTGGAGTTATTTATAAGGGTAAAAGAAAACCGCCTCTTTCAAGAGGCGGTTTATATGATATTATAACCATTTTACAAGTGCAAAATCTTGTCGATGTGGTAATAGTTCGTTTTTCGGGAAAATACGAACCGCTAGTTGTAACGAACCTGGATATTCAGTAACTACTTCCAAGACGTATTTTACGAGACTTCCTTGTTGAGAAACCGCTTTAAATTCTTTGGTTAACAAGACTTTCATTTTTTCGTCTTTTTGTTCAGCGACTACTAATTCCATACCAATATCATTCATACTAAGGCTACCTAAATCTAGAGTAACTTCACCCTTGTAAGTCTTACCAATGGCGATGACTTGTTTGTTTCGGTTGGGTACATCAACATTTACTACTTTGATATTATCCCATTCGTTGCTTACACGTTTTTTCCAGTCCGAAATTTGGATTGTGGTTGCAAATTTATCGGCTTTCAACTTTTTAGCTCGTTCGCTCATTGGGTAGTAGTATTGCTTTTCGTAGTCGGTAAGCATTCGGTTTGTGGTGAAGTTTACCGCTACTTTGGCAATGGTATTTTTGATGTAACTACACCAAGTTTGAGAAATTCCATCTTTATCTTTATCATAAAAAGCAGGAGCAATTTCATCTTCTATAATGTTGTAAATCAGCTCAGCATCTAATTCATTTTGGTACTCTTGGTTCTCGTAGGCGCGTTCCATAGGCAAAGCCCAGCCAGCATCTTCTCGATAACCTTCAACCCACCATCCGTCTAAAACGCTAAAGTGCATTACTCCGTTCATTACGGCTTTCTCGCCACTGGTACCTGAGGCTTCTTGCGGACGTGTTGGTGTATTCATCCATACGTCAACGCCTTGTACCATATGGCGAGCAAGTTCCATATCGTAGTTCGGAATAAAGAGAATTTTACCCAAGAATTGAGGTAATTTTGATATTTCTACGATGTGTTT
Organism: Capnocytophaga canimorsus; assembly: GCF_002302565.1. Lineage (NCBI taxonomy): Bacteria > Pseudomonadati > Bacteroidota > Flavobacteriia > Flavobacteriales > Flavobacteriaceae > Capnocytophaga > Capnocytophaga canimorsus. The sequence continues at coordinate 2,057,594 of NZ_CP022382.1, forward strand.
AATTAGGTCTTGTCCTGCCTTATCGGCTGGGTGCGCTTTTCCAGCAAAGATAAACTGTACAGGACGATCAGGATTGTTAACAATTTTATCCAAGCGCTCAATGTTACTAAACAGCAAGTGAGCACGTTTGTAGGTAGCAAAACGTCGAGCAAAACCGATAGTTAAAATATCGTCACGTAAATTTTCTTTGATTTCCACCAATTGTTTGGGTGAGAAGTATGGAGTATTCTTCTCACGACGTAGTTTTTGCTCGATACGACGTAGTAATTTTCCGCGTAGGGCAGTTTTCACTTCCCAAATACGTTTGTCGGATACTTTGTATATGCCTTCGAAACTTTTTGGGTTGTATTGATGGGTTTTGAAATCTTCGCCAAACACTTCATTTTGAATTTCTTTCCATAAAGGCGAAGTCCAAGTAGGTTGATGAACACCATTAGTTACGTAGCTGATGTGCAACTCGTCAGGCATATATCCCGGCCATAAGTCTTTGAAAATATCTTTGCTGACCTCTCCGTGTAACCAGCTCACTCCATTGACTTCTTGTGAAAGATTTGCCGCTAAATTACTCATTGAGAATTTCTCACGTGGGTTATATACATCAATTTTACCTAATGATAAAATTTGTTGCCAAGAAACGTGTAATTTTTCAGTATAGTGCTCGATATGAGTTCGTAACATACCTTCTTCGAAGAAATCGTGCCCTGCAGGTACTGGAGTGTGTGTGGTGAATAAAGAAGAAGCACGAACCACTTCCATCGCTTCTGAGAAGGAAAGTTTATCATTTTGGATATATTCGCGAAGTCTTTCCAACCCGATGAAAGCAGCGTGTCCTTCATTACAGTGGTAAACATCAGTATCAATATTGAGTTTTCGGAGCATTTTTATACCTCCAAGTCCCAATAACATCTCTTGTTTTAAACGATTTTCCCAATTTCCACCGTACAGATGGTGAGTTACTGAACGGTCATCATCTCTATTATCTTCGAAATCAGTATCTAAAAGGTATAGTTCGATTCTTCCTACATCAACGCGCCATACACGAGCGTAAAGGGTACGTTGTGGCAAATCTACAGAAACAGTTAGCCATCTTCCGTCTTCACCCATTACCGGAGTGACAGGGATTTTAGTAAAGTCTTGTGCCTCATAGTCAGCTTCTTGATTTCCTGCCGAAGATAGTTTTTGTGTGAAATAACCATAACGATATAGCAAGCCCACCCCAGTAATTTTGGTTGCTTTATCACTGGCTTCTTTTAGATAATCCCCTGCTAAGATACCCAATCCTCCAGAATAAATCTTTAAAGAAGAATGCAATCCGTATTCCATACTGAAATAAGCTACGGTAGGGCTTGTCATCTTCTCTTTTTCAGCCATATATGTCTTAAATTCAGCATATACGTCTTTAAGTTTTTTCATAAAATCGGCATCATTTTCAAGCTCTTTATAGCGTGAAAGGGAGATGGTATCCAGCAATGCGATAGGGTTTTTACGGGTTTCAATCCATTGGTTTACGTCAATGCTTTTGAAAAGTTCCGAAGCTTTATCGTTCCAACACCACCATAAGTTTTTGGAGAGTTCTTCAAGAGGTAAAAGCGCTTGAGGCATAGAGCGATGAATGATAACGTTGCGCCAGTTGGGGGCTTTAATCATTTTGGTTTGCTCGAAATATACTGCCGTTTGAGCGTCAATATTTGGGAGGCTTTCCACACGGCTTTCAATATTTTGAAGCGTTAGTTCATAACATTTTAAGTAGTGTTTGCTTAAATTTTTCCACAAGGCAATTTGAGCAATTTCGGAGGCTTCATTTTGTAGTTTTTCAAGTTCTTCCTCCTTCATTTTTAGCAATTTGATTAGATTTTTGGTAATGCTACCAACGATATCCCCATAGTTGGAATCCTCTCTTTTTAAAATGTTAATTGCGGAAGGACTCTCAGGGTAATAGTCTGTAACCCATTTACCAAACCCTGAAAGGGAAGTGGTTATCGTAGGTACTTTGAAAGCTAAACTTTCCAAAGGCGTGTATCCCCAAGGTTCGTAATAGGAAGGGAAAGCCGTTGCATCTAGCCCAATAAGTACATCGTAATAAGGCAGATTGAAAACACCATCTTTTCCATCTAAGTAACTGGGGCAGAAGATTACCTTTACCTTATCTTCTTTACGATTGTAGAGCTGTTGCTCATAAATTCGTCTTAAAATTTGGTCATTATGGAAATCTGAAAGGTAATGTGTTAAATGCTTTTCTTCATTATTAACGGCTTGTTGAGGCATTTGCATATTATGAACCAGTCCTTTGTTAGGACCTTCTTGAGCCGTAGGGATTAAAATGAAAGCAAACAATTCTTCATCGTTTTTAGTATCACGATTTAATGCACCAAGAGCATCAATAAAGGCATCGATACCTTTGTTACGGAACTCATAACGTCCGCTTATGGCTACCATTTTTATGTTTTCATTTAAGGAATAGCCCACCAATGCTTGTGCTACATTGTGCAATTGTTTTTTAGCATCTTTACGTTTTTTGGTAAACGTTTTGGCATTAGGCACAAAGGAGTCCTCAAAGCCATTAGGAGTGATGACATCTGCTTTTCTTCCTAAAAAATGTAAACTTTCTTGTGCGGTAATATCACTAACGGTGGTAAAGCAGTCTGCAGTTTTTGCGGCTATTTTTTCTAAGAAATGTTTATGCTGTACACCAAAACGATATGCCATTTCTTCGGGCTGATAGCCTTTCATTGTGTTATATAACGGATAACCATTTCCAGCTATGGAACGCCCTACTACGGTGGCGTGTGTGGTAAAAACTGAACCTACTTTTGGCATTTTGTCCTCTACGTACAAAAGTCCGCTACCTGTCATCCATTCGTGGAAATGACAAATGATATTTTCACGAGAAGCCACATTAAAGTTTACGAAACTTTCAATGACTTTGGCCGCGGCATATCCGAAGAGCACGGATTCGATATAGTCCCAAGAGCTATTCAATGAATCAAGTTGGTAGGTATCCCAATAGTAACGTAAAATTTCGTTTTTGTTGGCAAAATATCGAGAGAAATCAACTAAGATAACCAGCGGATTTCCAGCGATGTTCCAACGCCCAACACGAACACGAAGTCCTTCATTTTCAGTATTTGCTTTCCACGATTTAAAAAGTTCAGTATCTTCAATAAACTCGTGGTTTTCGGTATGTTGCCACAGGTCTGGACCGATTAAAATATATTTGTCTTTAAATTTCTTACTGATGCTCAAAGCTTTAGTAGATATTACTGTGTGAATACCTCCTACTTTGTTGCATACTTCCCAACTGGTTTCAAAAATATAGTCAGGGTTTAATGTTTTTTTACTCATAAAGTTATTTTTCGAATTATATCTGTGTTATTACTTATATACTTACTAAAATCAAAAGCTCGGACAAAGATAAAAACTTTGTCTGAAATCGTATTATTTGCCTTCAAGGCGTACCTCAAAATCACTCAAAATGTTCATATAGTTGATAAACGCCTCGTACGGAGAATCATATGGAGTGAAATACTTATGATAATCCGAAGTAGAGAAGAGTTTAGTCCGCATATGATAAAAATGTTCACTTGCTTGTAATCGTCCGTAATCGTCGGACAATTCTGCATTCTTTTTCTTCTTTACAATAGACTGAATTCTAAATAATTGGTTGAACGCCTCTTTCTGTAATTCGTTTCCAAGCCACGAAGTAATATCGCGTTCTTCGTCTGTCCACGAAATTGGGAAAGGAACGGGCAAAACATCTTTCGCACTATGTTTTTTAACAACTTCTTTCGGAAGAAGAAACTGATAATCATCATCTTCCATCATATTTTTTACGAAATATTCCAAAAAGTCAAAAATGCCGCTTTCCTTGCGATTGTAATAACCGATTACTTCATAATTCATAAACAAATTAAGCACGTCGGTTTCTGCCAAACTGTGTTTAACCCACGAAGCGTATTTCTCGGACGTAAGCGGATATTCGCCCCATTGTGTGTTGGAAAACCGAATGGCGATATCGTCGCTTAACTTGCTGTTTTTGAGTAGTAAGTTTAAGTTTTCGTCCACAGGATTTTTATACACAAAGTTCGGACTTTTCCAACCCAAAACGTGTTTTGCTCCGTCGGTAAGCATCGTTTTGAAACCCAATTTGGCTACTCGTTCTCCAATTTTATCAGAATAAATCAAAGACGTATTTCGGAAGGTTACAGGCTTCTTCCCGAAAAGGCTTTTTACCACATTTACGTGGCGTTTTACTTGTTGTTCAAACTCGTCCGAATCCTCTGAAAGAGAGGCCAATGAATGCGAATAGGTTTCCGCTAAAAATTCCACGTTGCCAGTTTCAGCAAGTTCTTGAAACGAGCGGATAACCTCAGGAGTATGCATATTTAATTGGTCGATTGCCGAACCCGAAATCGAAAAGGCAACCTTGAACTTTCCATTGTATTTTTTGATTAAATCCAACAACAATGCGTTGGCAGGGAGGTAGCAATTTTCGGCAAGTTCCTCCAATTCAGAACGATTGGCGTAATTGTCAAAATAATTATGTTTCTTTCCTATATCAAAAAAATGATATTTTCTAAGTCGTTCGGGGTGATGTATTTGGAAATAAATACAAACTGATTTCTTCATATCGTTATGTGTTTTTATGTTGATATTTTTTGATTCTTTTCTATTTTCTGCCATTTTATCGTTTGTCTAATGTATTGATTGGTTGTTTTTTATCATTCCACGAGCTTTTCGTAAATGGTTTTGAGTTTCAAAGAGGCGTTTTCCCATTTGAGCTGATTTACCTCATCGTAGCCTTCGCGTGACATATATTCGGCAAGAGTAGGATAGGAGAGGATTCCGTGAATGGCATCTGCCAAGGCATCAATATCCCAATAATCGACCTTGATGGCGTGGTCCAAAACCTCAGCTACACCCGATTGCTTCGAAATGATGGTAGGCACACCCGAACGCATCGCTTCCAAAGGTGAAATCCCGAAAGGCTCTGAAACCGAGGGCATTACATAAACATCACTATAACGGAACATTCGTTGTACTTCGCCACCTTTTAAGAAACCTGTAAAATGAAATTTCGTTCCGATGCCCAATTGTGCCACACGTCGCACCAACGGATTCATCTTCTCGCCACTTCCTGCCATTACAAAACGAACGTTGGGAGTCCGTTTGAGTACCTTAGCTGCGGCTTCAACGAAGTACTCCGGACCTTTTTGCAGGGTAATTCTTCCTAAGAAAGTTACGATTTTCTCCTTAACGCCTCGTTCTTCCTTTTCGGTAGTTTCAGCAGAAAAATCAACCGCATTATGCACCGTGATAACCTTTTCCGGATTGATGCCGTACTTCTCCACCACGATGTTACGCGTCCAATTACTCACTGTAACCACAACGTCAGCAGCTTCCATTCCGCGTTTTTCGATATCGTACACCAATGTATTACGATTGTGTTCCCCGCCTCGGTCGTACTCGGTAGCGTGTACGTGAACCACCAATGGTTTTCCTGATAGTTTCTTGGCAACAATTCCGGCACTGTACGTGAGCCAATCGTGGGCGTGGATAACATCAAATTGATGATTTTTCGCCACCGTTCCGGCAACCAACGCATATCGATACACTTCCTCCATCAGATTGGCACCATACTTACCCGAAAATTGGAATTTATTTCTGAAAGAAATGGTTTCTTTGTTTTCGCCCGTTTTCAGATAGGCTTCGCGTTCACGAGCAAAGGTTTCGGGGTCTAAATATGGAACTAAATTCGAACCGATTTCCATAAAGTTGATGTTCTTCCAAAACTCCTCAATATTTTCCATATTTTGGAGCATTTCCACATCACTTGCGTTTATAATCTGTGCGACGGAACTATCCTCATCACCCCCTGCTTTTGGCATCACGAACAAAACATTTACGTTGTGCTTTGCTAATCCTTTTGCGATTCCATAACAGGCTGTGCCAAGCCCTCCACTGATGTGGGGCGGAAACTCCCAACCGAACATTAGTACTTTTACACTCATATCATTCTTACTTATTTGGCGTTTCTATTTAAAATTTTATTGATTTTTTTATTCTATTTCTTTGCTATTATCCTCCATTTCGTTTCTTTCAAAACTCTCGTTCGTATTCATCTTCTATCCAGATAAATAGCTCATAATAAACACAATTTTATTGTTATTTCGTTATTTTTCACTACTTATTCTGTTAATTATCTCTACAATTCGGTTTGCTTTTTCATCTTCATTTTTAGACTGATAAATCCAATCAATTAGTTTTTTTCTTTTTGTTTCAGAATAGCTCAAAAATGTTTCCCAAAGATGTTTTTCATCTTGCAAACACATTCTGAGTTCGTTAGCAATTTCTGACGGAACGTTATCTTCATACAACACTATATGTACATTATCACCTGCTTGTTTCTTTATCTTCTTTCTGATTTGAGCATTCAGTGGCAAAAACAAATTTCCATTTCCCATCGATTGCAAATTGTACTTTTCGATGGAATGCCCATCAATAGTACCGAAAACTCGTACCCAACCAAAAGGGGCGTTTTTGTTGGGTTTAATTTCAGAAATCCGAACGAACGTCCAACCGCCTTTGCCCTCAAATTTTTCAATACGATAGATTTTATCAGTTAATAACTTCATTGTTTTTTTATATCATTTTTCAGTTGATATACAATTTATTGCAAGTGTAAGGATGTATCGTATATGACTCTACATATTATTTAGTTTTCTTCATTTCATTCTATATTTTTGAATTTGCATTCATATACTGATGCATTTTTTCTGCAAATACCTCGTAAGCTTTTGCTAAATTCGGCATATAACTTTCTAATGTTGGGTAAATATCACGCTGTTTATCATATCTTTCTAACTCAGCCAATAAATCTTCTATCCATACAAAGCCCTCTTGAAGTTGTTCTTGGGTTTCTTTTCTAATTTCTTGCTCTGAAAAATTATGGTCTTTCATATACTTAATAACGGCAGCACGAACTAAAGCCTCATTAAGCATTGTTTGCCAATCTTTGTAATATATTGCTTCCATTTTGTCTTTTACCAATTCAAAGATTTTTTCTCCATTTTTCTGAAAAGGTAAAGGGTTTTGGTCTAACAAATAATTCACAAAAGAATGATTAAACTCGTGAAGTAACGTAGAAAAATAATCTTCAAAAACCACCATTCCTTGCTTATCAGTATTTGAAGCTCCCATTATGGCATACACCTTTCTTTTTTGATTAGGCAAATTCTGTGAAATTCCATAGTTTGTTTTACCATTTCCCAAAGCATTGATAATAATAAACTCTTCATTGGGTTCTTTTCCGTAAAAAGTTTTATACCAATCTAAGTTTAAACGATTAAAAACGGAATGAAAACGGATACTAGCTTCCTCATATAAAGAACTATTTTCTTTAAAAAATTGTTCACTTTTGGTTTCCTTGTAAAACTGTTTTAAAAGATTAACAAATTTATTAGCATCTTCTTTTCCCCAACTATTTGCAGGTATAGTTTCCGTAAAAGGGATTAAAGGCTCTAAATTTTCATCTAAATGAACAGCCATTTGCATTATATCTTGTGCATAGATTCCATTTTTCTGACGAATTTCTTTTACAAATTTTATCAATTCGTGGCTTTTATAAGGAACATAATATTTCTGAATTTTATCCGTATAAAGACTAAAATCTTCCATACTACATTCCCAAGCATCAGCCAATCGAAATACAATGCTTAATAACTCCACACGTTTATCAACCTTAGGTTTTGCTAAAATACTTTCGTTTTGAGCAAGTATCTGTATTGTAAACGAAAATGCTACAGCTAAAAGAAACAATCTTTTCATAATGGAATGTGTTTTTTAAGAAATTTTGATGTCCTAAAAAAAGGATATATTTATTTTCTATCGTTTATCCTCAAAACCAAACTCTCGCCAACGTTCTTGCGGTTCGCCCATTTTGATGTATTTTTTCAAAAAGGCATATACCTCTTCCGTTTCGGCAATATGTTTTTCTAACTCGGCGGTTTTTTCTTTGAGTTGAGCTTTAAGTTTTTCCTGTTCTACATTGACCTCCGCTGCTTTTTGGTAGGCAGTGTTTAGTTTGTCACGCATTTGAGCGGTAACACCCACAGGCAAATTTTCACCTCGTTCGGTAAGGGCTTTTACTAATAGTTGTGCCGATGTGATGATTTCGGCAAATGACCTTTTTCTCATCTTAATTTGTCTTTTATATTATAAAAATAGTTATTCTTGTTGATTTTACAATAAAACAGATGTAGAATTAAAATCTTCTTTAGTAGAACTTTTATATTCTAATGAAGAATTAAATAATTCATCAGTAGCATTATATTATCCATAAGAAGAAATATTTTCTTCATCAGAAGATTTTGTTTCTTCACGTGTAGAAGTATTTTCTTCTTATGAAGATAAAGGTTCTACGTATTATCTGTTTTATTCTTTATTATTATCATTTATATTTACTTATAAAAAGGTTTTCTTCTGAACATTTATACGCTTTTTCGTAACGTACATATTCACCGATTTCGTTTTTATTTATTCAATAACCCCTTGTTTTCAAACTGCTGACGTGCTTCAATTTATATTTTCTCTTGAACAAGAAAAAGGATATATTATTATGATTATTTGAAATTTTCAATATATTTCTTAATCTCAAATTCCGTAAGGGGAGCATCATAAGGTGCATATAATGGGTGCCTTGGATTTTTGGTATTAGTTAAATTTCCTATTTTCATCCATCTTATAGAATTATCTTGCAATTCATTATAAATTTTCAGAAAACATTCTTTCAAATATTTTCTTTCCAAAATCAGGTTTCCCCAAGCAACTAAAATTGTAGGAAATGAATATTTTTGAAGCATACTTTTTATTGTTTTAGTATTCTCTTCAATTAAACTATCATCTTTATCTATATGTAAATCGTTTGGTCTTGTTGCTCTCTGAGGATATAAATTAAACATTATAAAAGAATCAAAGTTATTTTTTTCTGCAAATCCCATTACTTTTGTTATGGTTTTATCAGCCACTTTGTCATCGGCAGTACTTGGATTTACACCAATAACAAAAAGAGGATTTTTACCTTTTGTTCCTAAAATAAACCGATTTTTTCCGTCAGAGGACGCCTCATAAATACTAATTGCATATTCCATAAGTTGATAAATAATTATTGTTAATGATATATTTTTACTTCTAAGGGCGAAAAATTTTTCGTAATCACACCTAACATAAATCCTTAGGACTCATAATTCATTGTCAGTTGTTTGGCTCGAAGGATTTCGGCTACATTTCGGGCTTTCGAAATGCAACCTCGCGAACGGAATGGCGGATTTCCATCATAAATTGCCGAAATGGTACTTACGCCGTGTCCGCTTAGTTCTTCCTCAAAATCAGCTAAAATTGCTTCTGCATCAGGGATATAGGTTTTTCCGTAAATTTTTAAATGAGCTTCTATGTAAAATCCTATAAACCAAGGATGTACCGACCCGTTAAACGTAGCTCGGTCGCGGTCGTACACATTGCCAATACTTACGCTTTCGTAACTTTTATTTTTAGGTGACAACGAACGCAATCCTCTTGGGGTGAGCAATTCTTGTCTGACAATGTCCAAAACGCGTTTCTTACTTCGCTCATCAAGAGGAGAATATGCCAACGCACAAGGTATCAACTGATTGGGGCGAACATCACGATTTTGATGAGCATAATTCACATAATCTGCCAAGTATTTTTTGTCAGAAATCCAAAAGGTTTGATTGAAATTTTCAGCAATCATCATAGGCAAATCGCTCCATTCTTTCAGAAAATCTTTATCCTTTGAGGCTTCTGCCAAAGCAAGTGCATAACAAACAGCATTGTACCACAACGCATTGACTTCCACTACATAACCGTTTCTCGGAACAATGGCTCCGCCATCAAATTGAGCATCGACCCACGTTAGCGGACGACTAATATCTTCCGACCAAATCAGTCCGTTGTTATCCATTCGTATGGATTTATGCTGTCCATTTTTGTAAGTTTCCAAAATGGTTCGCATCAACTCGCCAAAGTCTTTCCAAAGTTGTTTTGGCGTTTTTTTGGTGTATTTTTCATACTGCTGAATTGTCCAAAAAAACCAAAGTGAAGTGTCGGCATCATATTGACGTTCAGCTACGTGCGTACTTACTGTTTTTTCAAAAAGTCCATTGGAAAAATATTTTTTAACTGATGTAAGTACCTCATCGAACGTCTTTTGAGTGTTTTCTGCCAAAGCAATTCCCGGCAAGGCGATGAACGTATCGCGTGTGTTACTATTGTACCAATGATAACCTTCTTTCACGCGAATTTCTCCTGCTTTCTGAATTAGAAATTGCGTAGCAGAATAGTTAAGGCATTCCTCAAACGAGTTTCGCTCGCGACGCTGATTGATAAGTCGGGTGAATTTCTGTTTGAGTTGTTTGCTGTTGTTTTCCTCCGTACTTGCCGAAAATACAACACTTTCGCCTTTTTTGATATTTAACTCGAAATAACCAAGCGTGAGCAAATCTTCCGTATAATCGTATCCGCGTTCTTTTTCTTTTTTATAAAATATATTACAATTCCAATTCGGTTGGTATTCAAAATCAGTATCTTGGCTTAATTGCAAATGCAAATACGGAAAATCAGGATAAAGTTTGGTTTTGATTCCGCCTTCAATTTTCTCAATATTTTTGTTTGCTAAATCATTGACTTTACTTAACGAATGAATATCACGAAATGCCAATAACGGATTCAACCTCAACTTAGTAGGGGAGTGGGCTTCGAGCAAGGTGTAACGCACCAAAACCTGAGGTTCGTTATGCACCATCAGAATTTCTTTTTTGAGCGTTACGCCCCCCACCTGATAGATAACAGTAAAGGCTTTTTCGTAGGAAACGTCCACGATATATTTATGTCCGCGAGGTTCGTACGTTTCGGGATATTGATGCACGGCAAAGTTAAAATCGCGTCCGTGTTGAATGATGGTTTCATCAAGTGAAGACAACAACACGTGATTCTGCCCTCTAAAATTTTCAAGTGGAACTACCAAAAGTCCGTGATATTTTCGTGTATTGCAAAAAACAAGGGTAGAAGAGCTGTATCCGCCCCCGCGATTGGTGCCAAGAAACTCTCTGTCAAGAGAATATTCCAAATTGATTAATTCTTTCTTTTTGAATGTTAAATAACTCATTATCTTATTTTTTTATTCAGACGTTAATGAAATGTTCTGTTAAACGTATTATTAATTCTTTTTGTTCAGGTTTACTTTCAGCAACTAATAAAGCTAAAGCAACCAATGTATTGTCGTTGATTAAGTTTTCCACAGGTTTTTGCAAAAGATGTTGATTGATACGCAAATACCATAAAAACAAAAATGCTCCCGTACGTTTGTTTCCATCGGCAAACGGATGATTTTTTATGATGAAATAGAGTAAATGAGCCGCTCTACTTGCTACATTGGGGTAAAAATATTCCTCACCGAAACCTTGCTCAATGGTAGCCAATGCCGACTCAAGTCCGCTACTGCGTATTTGTCCGAAAAGTTCACTAGCCTCCCCCTTTTCAACGAGTGATTTTTTGAGTTGGTCAATGGCTTTTAAAACGTCTTCATACGGCAAAGCGTTCATTTCTTGGTTTTTTAAAGAACTTTTTGGTAGGCTCTGTTGGTCATAAGCTTGTAATAAACTCCAACTTTTTGCATATTCTTGCACAACTTTCAGTACCGCAACACCTTCATCGTTTATCAAAGTTTGATTTTCCAAAGTGGAACTCAACAACGAAAGGACTTCATTAAATTCGATACCTCGCTCTTTTAAGCGTTGTTCATTAATGGTATAACCTTGAACCAAGTGTTGTTTTAGGGTTTGTGTCGCCCATTTGCGGAATTGAGTTGCTCTCTTAGAGCTAACTCTATATCCAACAGACAAAATTGCGTCAAGATTATAATGTTTTAACGTTCTCTTAACCTGCCTTTTTCCTTCTTGACGAACTACCGAGAAATCCTCGGTAGTTGAAAATTCATCTAATTCCTCTTCTAAAAAAATATTTTTTAAATGCAAACCGATATTGTCCGTACTTGTATCAAACAAAAAAGACATTTGCGACTGCGTAAGCCACACTGTTTCCTTCTCCAAGGAAACCTGCAATGAAATTTTTTTGTCGTCAGTGGTAAATATTTTTATTTCATTTATCATTTAATCGTGATTACTTCATATTTAATCCAGTTGTTGTAAAATTTGCACATACTGATTTTTCTTCCGCTCGTTGGATAATGATTTTTGCTTTTTCTCGAAATGTAATTTCACTTTCCAATAATGTTTCTCCTCCAATATCTTCTCCCATACTTACCCAAAAACCATTACAATTATAAAAATATCGTATGCCATATCCAAAATCATCAATGTATGCATCATTTACAATTCCAGCAATTTTATCCTGATACACAAATATTTTTTCTATATTAATATTCAATATTTCATCTCTTTTTGAGTCGTTAATTCCATCTTTGTATAAAATCATTTTTTTCATTTCAGAAATATATGCAGTCAAAGGAGTTTTTATATCACTTAAAGTTAATAAATCTTTTATTTTTTTATTAACCAATTGATTTGTATAAGAATTCTCAGGAATTGCACTAGACCTAAGAACAATTTTTGCATTCATTTTGACTGACTTTACATCTCCTTTTTCAGAATATACTTGATAACAATTATGCATATCACTTTGACTAATAAAATCTACTGCCTTTCCATTTTTGAAAAGAATTCCTGCCAGTTCATCTGTGGCATATCCCGATTTGATTTTATTTTCCATTATCATTTGATGATAGAGATTTTGCCTTTCTTTTTGTGAATAATGAGGACAATTACTATAAGGTAAAAAAGCTAATCCATCAACTATACTCAAATTAGTAGGACGCGAATCGCTAATTCCATTTTCAAACCAACAGATGGAACCTGCACTGCCTCCCGCCAAAATAATTCCTTTTTTCAACGCTTTTCTTAGTACATCATCAATTTGCTGAGCTTTCCAAATTCCAATCATATTCAGTGTGTTACCTCCACCTACAATGATAGCATCACAATTGAGTAAAATTTCTTCAAACGATTGATTTTCGTTGGAAGAACTAACCCATACATTCAGTACGATGGTTTCTATCTTTAATTTGTCACAAATATTTTTCCAATATTTAATGTTTTCTGAGTTATCAGCACTTGCAGTGGGTACATAACATATCTTAGGATTTTTTTTATTCGTTAGCCCCATTATATACTCGGTGAATTTCAAATTAATATCACCTCCCCAAATGAAAATAATCTCTTCTTTCTGTGTTTTATGTTGTGCCTTTAAACCATTTATAAAACCAAGAGAAAATATAACAAACAAATAAACTACTCGAAATTTCATCACTCTACAATTAAAAAACTACTCATTCATTTTCAAAACAATAGCTAACCTTGACGGAACATACAAACTGATTAAATTCTTCTCGTGCTTATACTGCGTAAAATGCTCGACATTTTCATCGATACGATTTTGACCTCCAAAGTTCGGATTATCTGAATTTAAAACATAGGTGTATTTTCCTGCTTCTACCTCAAATTCATAATTATTAAACGACTCGGACGGATTGAAATTAAACACAAACAAAAATCCACCTCGTTCAAAAGCTAAAATCTGACGTTCGTTATCACGAACCAAAATATTAGGCATTTGTTCGAGTAAATTATTGTTTTTCACAAAATGAATCATCGCCCTATCAAAATTATTCAAATATTTGAATTTCAGATTTTCATCATCAAGCAAACTCCACAAACGACGCGCGTGGTTGTAGCTCCAACCATTTCCTTCACGCGGAAAATCAATCCATTCAGGGTGCCCCCATTCGTTCCCCATAAATGCCAAATAGCCATTTCCTGCTGTGGCAATGGTTACCAAACGAATCATTTTATGTAAAGCGATGGCTCTGTCAATCACCAAATTTTGGTCGAAAACGCTCATTCCTGAATAAATTTCCTTATCCGCCAAACGGAAGAAAATCGTTTTGTCGCCCACTAAGGCTTGGTCGTGGCTTTCGGCGTAACTGATAGTTTTTTCTTCTAAACGTTTGTTAGTCAGTTCGTAATAGATATCGCCCACGTGCCAATCTTCATCTTTGTAATCTTCCAAAAGTTTAATCCAATAATCGGGAACGCCCATATGCATTTTATAATCGAAGCCTATTCCACCTCCTTCAATAGGAAATGCCAAACCCGGAATTCCGCTCATTTCTTCGGCAATGGTAATGGCTTTCGGATGTATTTCGTGAATAAGCTGATTTACCAAAGTCAGATATGTTATCGCATCAATATCTTGATTTCCATCATAATACAAAGAATAATTAGTGAAGGCTTTTCCTAATCCGTGGTCAAAGTAAATCATACTTGTAACGCCATCAAATCGGAAGCCATCAAACTGAAATTCTTCCAACCAATATTTACAATTAGAAAGCAGAAAATTAAGCACTTGTGGTTTTCCGTAATCGAACAAACGCGAATCCCACTGCGGATGTTTTCCTCTTTCGCCCGAATGGAAATACAAATAATCCGTGCCATCAAAATAGCCCAATCCTTCGGCTTCGTTGCTTACCGAATGCGAATGTACAATATCCAAAATGACTTTAATTCCTAATCCGTGAGCTGTGTCTATCAACTCTTTAAGCTCTTCAGGCGTTCCAAAACGAGAACTCACAGCGAAGAAATTTGCTACCTGATAACCGAACGAACCATAATACGGATGTTCCTGAATTGCCATAAGTTGAATAGTATTGTAGCCCAAAGAAGCAATTCGAGGCAACACAAACAGACGGAATTCGGTAAAAGAAGTCACTTTTCTTTGTTCGGAGCTCATACCAATATGAGCTTCATAAATTAGAGGAGAATTCGTTTGAGAAGGTCGAACATTTTTACATTGATAGGGCTTTTCAGGTTGCCAAACTTGGGCGGTAAAAACTTTTGTATATTCGTCCTGAACTACTCTTTTCACGTGTGAAGGAAGCCTTTCTGCTCCGCCACCTTGCCATTCTACGTACAATTTGTACAAATCGCCGTGCGAAAGTTCCAATTTTGGTAAACGAATTTCCCAATTTTCGTGGTCTATTTTTGTAAAAGTATATTTTTCAGTTGGTTGCCAATCGTTTTTGTCAAAAAGTAGATATATTTTTGTGGCATTCGGAGCCCATTCTCTCAAAATCCATTCATTTTCCGTAAAATGCAATCCGTAAAACAAGTGAGAATTTATATTATCAGACAGACGAGCACAATTTCCTCGCATTTTTTTCTGAGTTTGCAGGAAATGTGCGTGACGTTGCTTGATGATTGGGGTGTATTTTGTTAAATCCTTATCTGTTTCGAATAGTCGTAGCATATTAAATTTTGGTTAATTTTTTGGTGAAAGATGCTTTCTATTTAAGAGTTAAAGGTATGTTTTTTTTTGGACAAAACCTAAACTTTTTTAATAAAATATAAGAGTGTTAATCTTCTCGTTTTCAGTTTTTTATATCTTATTTTTGTGTTTAAGGTCTTTCTTATTTCATACATACTTTGTGAAAAAAGAATCAAAACACTTAAAAAATACACAAAAAATTGAAATTCTTTGTATGGGGAGCCTATAGGGCATTTGGTAATTACAAGTAAAAAGGTTATATTTGCCCCCGTTTTAGTAAGAAATCAAAGAAATAATTAATTTTAAAGCTATGTATGCAATTGTAGAGATAGCAGGGCAGCAATTCAAAGTTGCTAAAGATCAGAAAGTTTTTGTTCATCGTTTGCAAATTGAAGAAGGAAAAAACATTTCTTTTGGGAATGTACTTCTTTTGGATGATAACGGAGCGATTACCCTTGGCGCCCCCGCTATAGAAGGAGCTTCTGTTGAAGCTAAAGTATTGAAGCACCTAAAAGGTGATAAAGTAATCGTTTTTAGAAAAAAAAGACGCAAAGGATTTAAGGTTAAAAACGGTCACAGACAATACTTAACTGAAATCCTTATTGAAAGCATTGTTGCTTCTGGAGCTAAAAAAACTGAGAAAAAGGAAACAAAATCAGGTAAAGCTGCCAAAGCTGATGATTTGAAAAAAGTAGAAGGAATTGGACCCAAAGCAGCTGAGGCTCTTGTAGCAGCAGGTGTTGATACGTTTGCTAAATTGTCTAAAAAATCAGCAGACGAAATTAAAACCATTTTAACTGAAGCCAGCTCTACTTTAGCTCATTTAGATCCACAAACTTGGCCTCAACAAGCACAATTAGCCGCTGAAGGTAAATGGGATGAGCTAAAAAAATGGCAAGACGAACTTAATGGTGGTGTTGAAAAATAAATTAACTAACGCTTACATTACAAAGTAAGTACTTAAAAAACTAATTATTATGGCTCACAAGAAAGGTGTCGGTAGTTCAAAGAACGGTAGAGAATCTCACTCAAAACGTTTAGGAGTGAAAATATACGGAGGACAAGCTGCTGTAGCAGGAAATATTATTGTTAGACAGCGTGGAACTTCTCATAATCCTGGTGAAAACGTATATATGGGTAAAGACCATACAATACACGCTAAGATTGACGGAGTTGTTAAGTTCGAAAAGAAGAAAGATAATAAATCTTTTGTATCAGTTGTTCCTTTTGAAGCTTAATTTCAAAGGATAAAATAAAAAATGCTGCTCTTAAGAGCAGCATTTTTTATTTTGGTAATAGTGTTTAAAAATCTGTTTCTTTAATTTACCAAAAAGAATGTTTCAATCAATTTCGTTATAAAAAGAAAAAATCCGCTTATTTTATACTTCTAAAATAGGCGGATTTTTTCTATAAACGTAACGTAAAGACACAAAAAAAGGCAAGCTACCTACATCGCACCGCTACAACCACATACCTTTGCTGCGTTCCCACCCTGGAGGATTCTGCAGGAGCTGGTCGTGTAGGACTTGCCGATTGCAAATATACACACTTTTATTAAGTTGGCAAGTTTTTAAACCAAAAAATATGTGTATATTTGCTCTGCTGTAATGTGTTTGGATATTATTTTTTAGTTAATATAATTATAATGTGCATTTTAACAATATTACAGAAGTTTAGAATCAATAATTATTTTTTAACTATATTATGCTAACGAATAGAACTTTTACTATGATTAAACCCGATGCCGTGAAAAACGGCCATATAGGGGCTATTATTAACCAAATTACTCAAGCGGGTTTTACCATTAAGGCGATGAAACTTACTCAACTTAGTAAACGCGATGCTGAGTTGTTTTATAATATTCATAAGGAACGTCCGTTCTTTGAAGATTTGGTAAAGTTTATGTCTAGTGGACCCATTGTAGCAGCAATTCTTGAAAAAGAAAATGCCGTGGAAGATTTCCGAAAATTGATAGGTGCTACCAACCCTGCTGAGGCTGCCGAAGGTACTATCCGAAAAAAATACGCAACTTCTATCGGGCAAAATGCCATTCACGGTTCGGATAGTAATGAAAACGCGGCAATAGAAGGGAATTTTCATTTTTCGGGACGCGAAATCTTCTAAAAATAAATTAAAGATAAAAAAATAAGTATGAATAATGAGGTAAACCAACTGAAAGAAAAAATCAGAGATATTTATGATTTTCCAAAACAAGGGGTAGTTTTTAAAGATATTACTCCCATTCTTTCAGACCCGCAAGCAGTTAAGACAGCTCTCGGATTGTTTTGCGAACATCTAAAAGGAATAAAGGTAGATAAAGTGGTGGGAATGGAAAGCCGAGGTTTTTTCTTCGGGACGTTACTGGCTCAGCACCTAAATGCAGGTTTTGTACCGGTGCGAAAACCCGGAAAACTTCCCTTTGAAACCATCGCTCAAACCTACGATTTGGAATACGGACAAGACCAACTCGAAATGCATTCCGATTCCATTAAAAAAGGCGAAAATGTACTAATTCACGACGATGTGTTGGCAACAGGAGGTACTGCAGAGGCGGCTGTAAAATTGGTGGAACGCCTCGGGGGGAATATCGTTCAACTTAATTTTTTAATTGAACTTTCGTTCTTACAAGGAGTCCAAAAACTTAAAGGGTACGAGGTTTACAGCATTTTGAAATACTAATATAAAACTTTAAAAAGATAAAATTATGGCAGAAATAGAAAAAATAAAATGTTTGATAATTGGCTCTGGCCCCGCAGGATACACAGCAGCCATATATGCTTCTCGGGCAAATATGCAACCCGTTTTATATCAAGGGGAACAACCAGGTGGGCAACTAACCACTACTAATGAGGTAGAGAATTTCCCAGGATACCCTAATGGAATAACAGGACCTCAAATGATGGTGGAATTGGAGCAACAAGCCAGACGCTTTGGGGCGGATATTCGTAATGGTTGGGTTACTAAAGTTGATTTTTCGGCTACTCCTCATAAAGTATGGATAAATGAAACTCAAGAAATTCACACCGATGCCGTAATTATCGCTACAGGAGCTTCAGCAAAATACTTAGGGCTCGACTCCGAGCAACATTACCTAAAAACGGGTGGAGGGGTTTCAGCTTGTGCCGTTTGTGACGGATTTTTCTACCGTAAACAAAAGGTAGCCATAGTTGGCGCAGGAGATTCGGCTTGTGAGGAAGCTCTATATTTGTCGCATATCTGTGAAAAAGTAACGATGTTGGTGCGTAGAGATGAGTTTCGAGCTTCAAAAATTATGGAAAATCGAGTAAAAAAGGCTCAAAACATTGAAATATTGTTTAACACAGAAACGCAGGAAATTCTTGGAGATGGACAAGTAGTAAGTGGCTTGCGCGTGAAAAACAATAAAACGGGAGAAACCTCCGAAATTCCTATTACGGGTTTCTTCGTAGCTATTGGGCATAAACCTAATACCGATATTTTTAAATCTTTTATCGAAACCGATGAGGTAGGCTACATTAAAAACGTTGCAGGAACTTCACTAACCAATGTGAAAGGGGTTTTTGTAGCAGGAGATGCTGCCGATAGCCGATACCGACAAGCCATTACCGCCGCAGGTTCTGGATGTATGGCAGCCTTAGATGCCGAGCGCTATTTGGCTACTTTGGAAGACGAATAGGAATCAAACTATTATAGATGATTTCGAAATTACCCAAATGGATTTTAGTTCATTTGGGTAATTTTTTGCCATAAATCCCAAATTACAATTCCAGCACTTACTGAAACATTTAACGAATGTTTCGTGCCATATTGCGGAATTTCAATCACTCCTTGACAAGCAGAAACTACCTCTTGTTCCACGCCTTTTACCTCATTGCCAAATACAATGGCGTATTTTTTATCACTTTCCACCTCAAAATTATGGAGCATCACGGCATTTTCGGTTTGCTCAATGGCAATTACTGTAACGTTTTCTTCTTGAAGTTGTTTTACTAAGGCTAAAGTGTCGGCAACGTACTGCCAATCTACGCTTTCGGTGGCACCTAAAGCGGTTTTATGAATTTCTTTATTGGGAGGTGTAGCAGTAATTCCGCATAAATAAATTTTTTCGATGAGGAAGGCATCACAAGAGCGGAAAACCGAACCGATATTGTTCAAGCTCCGTACATTATCTAAAATGACAATCAAAGGAGTTTTTGTTGCTTTTTTAAAATCGGCAACTTCCAAACGTTGCAATTCGCTGTTGGCTAACTTTCGCATACGATAAATATCTTTTTATTTGATTTGGTAGTGTGTTTTAAAGGTTTCGTTAGCAAAAAAATAGTTTCCGGAAGCTAAAAAAATGCTTCTGAAGGCTTCTTTTTGGTAAACGAAGACAAACTTTCTTTATTAAAAAGAGCGGACAAAGGTACACTTTTTTCAAAGTTTACTTCTATCAAAACATCGGATTTCAAACGTTGTTGATAAAAAGTAAAAGAGCGTAAAACTCAAAGTTTGTTTAAAAGGTAATTTTTACCAAAGAGAGAAAAAAATTAAAAAGGAAACAAAAAAGGCAATAACAACACCAAAACAATTCCCATAATGAGCTGTAATGGAGCACCAACACGGATATAATCCATAAAATTATAGCGCCCAGCGTGCATTACCATTGCATTCGGAGGGGTTGAAAAAGGCGAAGCAAAGCATAAACTTGCTGCTACTGCCACAGCAAACAAAAACGGATAAGGACTTACCCCCATACCTTGTGCTGCGTGCATTGCAATAGGCGAGAAAAGCACAGCTGTAGCTGTATTACTAATAAAAAGAGTCAGTATGGAAGTGGAAAAATAAACCCCAGCCAATAAAGCGTATGGACCAAAGTTTCCTAAGTGTTGTACTAAGGTATTAGAAATGAGTGATGCCGCTCCGGTTTTTTCGAAAGCTGTAGCCATAGGTAACATTGCAGCAATAAGCACTACGGTTTCCCAATTGATACTATTGTAGGCTTCTTCCATATTTCGTAGACAGCCCGTAATGACCATCAATATGGAAGCTAACATTACCGCCGTTACCGCAGGAATAATGTTGGTGACCATAGCGATAATCATCAGTAGCATAATGATTGCAGCAATGGGGGCTTTTTGGTCGAGCGTTACTTTGGCAGCTTCTTTAAGGGGCTGACCTACTAAAACCAAATCGTCTTGCCTATTGCTTAGTGCGGCAATATCTTCCCAACGTCCTTGAATGAGTAAAGCATCGCCCGAGTGTAATTTCATATTTTGAAAACCTTCACGTTTGTAGGTGGTTTGGCGTTTAATTCCTAAAACCGTTACATTGTATTCTTCTCGAAAACGAGCCTCTAAGATGGTACGGTTAATCAGTTTTGAGTTCGGCATAACGAATACTTCGGCAATACCTGATTCCTGAAAGTTAGAAAAAGTACCTTCGGTGTCGGCTTCAAAGGTTAACAGATTTTCTTGAGCAAACTTTTTAATATTGTCTTCATTTCCTGTACAATAAATAACATCACCGTGTAAAATCAGTGAATTGGGTGTTGCCATAATTTCCAAATATTTTTTCCCTAAACCAGAAGCACTTGTTTTGCGTATGATTTTAGTAATATGAATATCATAACGAGTGGCAATTTTTAGTTCGGCAAGGGATTGGTTTAGTAGTGGTGTGTTTTTGGTAATTTGAAATCGGAAGGCTTGATGATTGAGCTGATACTCACTAACCAATTCTTGCAGGGTTTTTCCGTGTTTCTTGATGCGTTGTTTATCGTCTTTGTCTGAGCTTATTAAAGTTTTACTCAAAAAGAACATTCCTATAATTCCTACGGTTAAGCAAATCAAACCTACGGGGGCAAAGGAAAAAAAGCCTAAAGGTTCGTATCCTGCTTTAATTAAAGCTTCTTGAATGACTAAGTTGGGTGGAGTACTAATTAGTGTAAATAGCCCCATACTACTGGCAAAAGCCAAAGGCATTAAGTAGCGTGACGGATTTAGGTTAGCACTTGCCGCCATACTTACCACGATGGGCATCATTACAGCTACGGTTCCGGTATTGCTTACAAAAGCTCCTACTGAAGCCGTCACGAGCATTACTAGTACAAAGAGTAATTTTTCGTTATTTCCTGCCAATCGTAAAATGTGGCTACTAATCATTTTTGCTAGTCCTGTACGGAAAATACCTGCCCCCACAACAAAAAGTCCTACCATCATAATCACCACCGAGTTTGAAAAATCAGCCAAAGCCTCAGCCGGAGAAAGAATACCGAAAAGCATCAGGCATAATAAGGCACACACAGCTACTAAATCGGAACGGACTTTACCGCGCATAAAAAAGAATGAAGCAATACCTAATATGGCAAGAGTAATATACATAGGGTCGGGCAAATAAAAGCTCATAGTCTGTTGTAAGTTTAAAAAAAATGCTCAACAAATATAACTTTTTTATTGTGAAAAAGAAAGTTTTATATCCGTAAATTAAAGGTGTTTTTTGAAATCTGAAAAATGCCAAAAAAGGTTTTTTATCCGATAAAAAAACTCCTTTTTTAGGGTTAAAAAAGGAGGATTAAAATAAATGTATTTTCTTTGTAATGAATTAGATACCCAATGATTATGTAGTAGAAGGCGGTATTTTCGTTTTTTTCTTTTCGTATCGTTTAGCCATTTCATCTACTAAGTTTTTGACCGAAGCATCTTTTTTGGCGGCTGCTTTGAGATAGCCGTACACTTCATTGCCCGTATGCATTGCATCTATAGATGCGGCGTGAATGGTATCGTCGATGTTTTCAAGGAGTGATGCCACCAAAATACGAATGTCCCAAAGCTGGTCAATAAGTTTTACATCATTGGCAAATTCCTCCTTGTTAAACGATTGAAGCAAATACTGCGGAAAATGAGTGGCTCCACGCAAGGCGAGATTTACAAATTCCACACTTTTTTGCCCCATCGAGGCTCCCCCTCTTTTCTGACCTGCTGGAAGAGCTATCAGAAAGGGTAACAATTGCTGAATTTCTTGCAATTTGACTTTTACTTGCTCTTTATCGGAATCCGATAACTTAGCGCTTACCAAATTATTCATAAGTATTACTAATTTATAAGTTGCTCGTTATAAAAGTAATACTTTTTTCGTTACGAAACTTATTTTTAGTAAATGTTTAACTTTTAAGGGGTTGTCTTTTGAGTGAAAAAATGAACCATTAACAAAAAGTAAAGAAGAATATCATACTCTCTTTATAAGAATAACTATTTTTTATAAATCAAATATAAGTAAAATGGTTTAAAAGGCTAAATGATTGTTTTCGGAACCTAAAAAATAATCATCAAAAGCTAAAATATTGTCATCGGAGCCTAAATTATTGCTTCTGGAACCTAAAATCTTGTCATCAGATGCTAAAACATTGGTTCACGAACCTAAAAAATAGTCATCGGAGCCTAAATTTTAGGTTTTGGAACCTAAAAAATAGTCATCGGAAGCTAAAATATTGGTTCACGAGCCTAAAATATTGTCATCGGAATCTAAATTTTAGCTTTAAAATTCAAAGTTTGTTGTTTTTGGTTTATTATTGATTTTTACAAAGGCAAAAAAAGAAAAGCGATACACAAAAATGGTGCATCGCTTTTCTATAGTTATGGAAAAAACAATATTATTTCAATTCCTGAAAATTGCGTTTGATGAAATCGGTAAGTTCTTTTCCTTTCAAAAGCCCTTGCGAAAGTCTCGCCAAATCAAAGGCTTGTTTGATGAGGCTTTGTTTTTCGTTTTCGTCTTTTGCATTAAGTATGGAAGTTGCCAAAAGCGAATTGGTATTAACCACCAAATGATACATTTCAGGGAAATTACCCATTCCGAACATTCCGCCACCGCCCGTAGCACTCATTTCTTTCATACGACGCATAAATTCGGGCTGATTGATGCTAAAAGGTGTGCTATCGCTGTCCAAATCTTCCAATTGCACCACAAAACCTTCACTCGGAATGCTTTTTTCGATGCTTTCTTTAAGTGATGTTTTTTCTTCTTCCGAAAATTTGGAAATTGTAGTATCTTCTTTTTGAATCAGTTTGGAAATCGGAGCCGAATCCACTCGAGCAAAAGTCAAGTTTTCATTATCGTGTTCTAATTTTTGAATTAAATGCGACACAATGGGCGAATCCAAAAGCAACACTTGGTATCCTTTTTCCTTAGCTTCTTCAATGGCAGCGTGTTGTACCTCTTTATTTTGGGCGTAAAGCACCACCAATTTACCATCTTTATCCGTTTGTTGGTCTTTTAAGGCTTCTTTAAGCTCCGAAAGCGTATAATACTGGTCATCTACCGTTGGATAAAGCACAAAATCCCCTGCTTTTTCGTAGAATTTCGGCTCGGAAAGCATTCCATACTCCAAAACAATCTTAATATCGTTCCATTTTGATTGAAAATCCTCACGATTTGTATTGAAAAGCGATTTTAATTTATCAGAAACCTTTCTGGTAATATAATTTGCGATTTTTTTAACATTGCCATCGGCTTGTAAGTACGAACGTGACACGTTGAGCGGAATATCTGGCGAATCGATAACTCCTTTAAGCATTGTCAAAAATTCTGGAACAATTCCTTCCACATTATCCGTTACAAAAACCTGATTTTGATACAACTGAATACGGTCTTTTTGGATTTGCATATCCATTGACAATTTTGGGAAATACAAAATTCCCGTTAAATTGAACGGATAATCCACATTTAGGTGAATGTGAAACAAGGGGTCGTCAAACTGCATCGGATAAAGTTCACGATAGAAGTTTTTATAGTCCTCGTCTTGCAAATCGGCAGGTTGTTTTGTCCACGCCGGATTTGGGTTATTTACAATATTGTCAGCCGTTTCATATTCGGTTTTGTAATTTTCATCGGCATTTTCAGGGCGAGGAAGTGGCACTTGTTTCGTTCCGAATTTAATCGGAATTGGCATAAATTTGTTGTATTTACGCAACAATTCCTCGATGCGATATTCTTCCAAAAACTCGGTGGAATCTTCGGCGATGTGTAAGATGATTTCCGTACCTCTTTCTGACTTTTCGGCAGGTTCAAGCGTGTATTCGGGAGAGCCGTCACACGTCCATTTTACGGCAGGAGCATCAGTGTACGATTTGGTGATGATTTCCACTTGGTTTGCCACCATAAAAGCAGAGTAAAACCCGAGTCCGAAATGCCCTATTACACCTGCATCTTTGGCAGTGTCTTTGTATTTTTCTAAAAATTCTTCTGCTCCTGAAAAAGCAATCTGATTGATATACTTTTCCACCTCTTCGCCCGACATCCCGATACCTTGGTCGATGATATGTAAGGTTTTATTTTCCTTATCAATCTTCACTTCGATGATAGGATTTCCATACTCTACTTTTGCCTCGCCAATTTGGGTTAAGTGCTTTAATTTCAGCGTAGCATCGGTAGCGTTAGAGATGAGTTCCCGAAGGAAAATTTCGTGGTCACTGTATAAAAATTTCTTGATGAGTGGAAAAATATTTTCCACCGAAACATTGATATTTCCTTTCATTTCTTATGAGATAATTTAATGATTAAAAGATTAAAAAATTCAACTTTTAAAAGATTCAGAGAATCCAAAACATAACAAACCGAAAAGATTGAAAAGTTTAAAAATCCAAAAAACTAAAGATTTTAAAGATTAAAAAAGTCATCAATTACTTACAAAATGATTAAAAAACCTAAAAAATAGCTTCTGAAAGCAATATTTTTGAATCCGTAACCAAAATAATTACTTTTGTTATCATTTTGATTGTTTCTTCAAACTAAACGGAATTTAAACTTGACTAAATAAAAAAGTTTTAATTTGCCTTCGTTTTGTAAAAATCTTCTTTTTGTACTTTTACGAGGTTTCAAAATTTTCAGACAACTTCTTCCCAAAAAAAATACCAAAGTATTTGATGATGTCAATTTGTCAGTTAAAAGTCATCGTGAGAGGTATTTTTTTTGATGTTATACCAGCCCTTTTTATCGTTTTCTTTTACATAACGAATGAATAAGTAATACTGCTCTCGAATTTCTTTAAAAGGTTCACTGATGAGTAATTGGAAAGGTTTTTCGTATTCATTGGAGCGAAAACTATCCCAATTTGGAAAATGACCCACAAATTTTTGATGCTTTTTGCTGAGAATTAGAGGGGTGTTAATATCCGTATAGTGTATTGAATCGTATTCAAAGTTGGTAATGTATTTAAGAATGATTTTACGCTCTTGATGATTTAGTAAAGGATAAGCGATAGCTTTCTTGTTGTCTTTTATTACTAAGAGTAGATCATTGATAACCATTACTTCAAAGTGTTCGTGATGCTCTAAATGATGTACATAGGTGTCATCTAACCAAAAGATATCATCAAATTTTTCATTGTCATCAAAATGATAAACAATATCGTATTTAAGCTCAGATGTTTCGTTATAAAAGGTTATCTTTTCCAAAATAGTGGGAGTATTCAAACTATCTTTTTCAAGGAAATATTCTGACGAGGTATCTGTTTCAATATCGCAACACAAAAACAATTTTTTGTGGGTGTAATTATTTTTAGAAAATCCTTCCATACCTATGCGATACACCTGATGATTTTTCACATACTCAATATAGGCTTCTTGTTGAGTATAGGTAAGTACATCTTTTGCAAGTAACCTCAATGAGGTATTATAAATATCGTATTTTCCTTTATCATAGCCAATTATAAAGGCACGATTTGCCTCAATACGCTCATATTTCTTTGGAAGTAATACTTGGTTTTGGTAACGAAGTTCTGTTTTTTTATTTTTGTGTGTTTTTACCCAATAATTTTCTCGTAGTAATAAGCTAGTTTCGAAGGCTCTTCTCTCTTTTTCAATGCCGAAATTTTCATAATTAAGTTTTTCTAAAAATGGTATTTTTTCGTTTTTGCCAAGGATGTCAATATAGGCTTTTTTTACGATAAAGGATTGATTCTTGTCAGATTGTATGCCTTTTGAAAAATAATTTTTTTGATATTCTCTGAATATATATACTTTTTTAGCGATGGGTTCAATGGTTTGCAGTATATTATTTTCAGGTTCAAAACAAGTAATGATTTCTTGTTGGTAAAATTTATTGAAATTTCTTTTTGTTATTGATTGATACTGGGCATTTATTTTCAGTATAATAAAAAAGAAAAATAAAAGGCTATGAGTTTTCATACGTTTTCTTAAAGAGACATCAAAAATCTTACCAAGCTTATTTCAAAAGAAAAAAGGTTGCTTTTGCTTTTAAACAACCTTTTTGTTTACGGATTTAGAAATAGTTATTTTGTGTACTTGTTTCGCAATTGTTTTGCGGTTTCAACCATTGCCACTAAAGCTTTTTTGGTTTCTTCCCAATGGCGTGTTTTGAGTCCGCAATCTGGGTTAATCCACAAATTCTGTTGCGGAATAACCTTAATGGCTTTTTCCATCAAGAAAGTCATCTCATCAATGGAAGGTACACGAGGCGAGTGAATATCATACACTCCTGGACCAATTTCGTTAGGATATTTGAAATCGGCAAACACATCAAGCAATTCCATTTGCGAACGTGAACACTCAATAGTGATTACATCAGCATCCATATCGGCAATGGCCTGAATCATATCGTTAAATTCGGAATAGCACATATGGGTATGTATCTGAGTGCTATCGGCTACTCCTGAAGCTGAAATTCGGAAAGCTCGTATCGCCCAATCATAGTAGTCTTCCCAATCTTTTTTACGAAGTGGTAATCCTTCGCGAACAGCAGGTTCATCAATCTGAATGACTTTAATCCCTGCTTTTTCCAAATCAACCACTTCGTCGCGTATTGCCAAAGCAATTTGTGTACAAGTAGTTGAACGGGGCTGGTCGTCACGAACGAAAGACCATTGCAGAATAGTTACCGGACCTGTAAGCATTCCTTTTACAGGCAATGAAGTCAACGATTGTGCAAATTTTGACCAACGTACAGTCATCGGTTCAGGGCGTGAAACATCACCATAAATAATAGGAGGTTTTACACAACGTGAACCATAACTTTGTACCCAACCAAATTTGGTAAATGTATATCCTTTTAATTGTTCACCGAAATATTCCACCATATCATTACGCTCAAATTCTCCGTGAACCAATACATCAATACCTGCTTCTTCCTGAAAACGTATAGAATCCTGAATTTCGTCTTTTAAAAGGCTTTCATATTCCTCCAGCGGAAGAATGCCTTTTTTGAAGTTTGCCCTCCAGCTTCTTACCTCTTGTGTTTGAGGAAAGGAACCAATGGTTGTGGTTGGGAAAAGGGGCAAATTCAGTGTTTTTTGCTGAATGGCTTGTCGTGTAGCAAAATTGCTTTTACGATGTGCATCCTTTTCAGTAACAGCCGAAACACGTGCTTTTACAGCGGCATCGTGAATGAGTGTTGAGGTTTTCCGATTGTCATTGGAAACTTTATTTTGAGTAATGGCTTGTTTCTGCTCTGGTGTTATTGTATCCTGTACGATTGCTTTGAGGGTGGTAATCTCACGAAGTTTTTGTTTAGCAAAGGCGAGCCATTGCTTGATTTCGGGAGTGAGCACTTTTTCATCATTTTCTAATTCCAAATTGCAAGGCGAATGAAGCAAAGAACAAGAGGAAGCTATCAGAATACGCTCATCACCTATTTTCTGCTGTGCTTTTTGAATCAAAGCTACCGATTTTTCAAAATCATTGATCCAAACGTTTCTTCCGTCAATAACTCCAAGAGAAAGTTTTTTATGATTATCTATCTGATTAAGAACATCATCTAATTGCTCAGGTGCTCGTACCAAATCAATGTGGAGTACATCAAATGGAAGGCTTAACGCCAGAGCCAAATTGTCAGACAATGCTCCGAAATAGGTAGTGATGACAAATGTAGTATCAGGAAAATCTTTTTTTAAAGATTCATAAACAATCGTATAGGTTTCGTTGGCTTTCGGGCTGAGGTCGAGTACCAAACAAGGTTCATCAATTTGAATGGTTTTAGCTCCAGCAGCTACCAATTCCTTTATGATTTGTTTGTATGTGGCAAGCAATGAAAGAGCCAAGTCCAAACGGTCAAAATCATTCTCCTTTTCTTTTCCTAATAATAGATAAGTTACCACACCTAACAATACAGGTTTGGTCTCAAAGCCTTTATCTTTAGCAAATTGGTATTCGGCAAGGGCTTTGTTGTGTCGTACTTCAAAGGTTTGGTTTTTGTAGAATTCAGGAACGATGTAATGATAGTTGGTATCGAACCATTTGGTCATTTCCATAGCGGTAATATCAATTCCGTTTTTTTGGTATCCTCTTGCCAAAGCGAAATAAAGTTCCATATCCGAAAGATGTTTTATCGGACTGAAACGATGCGGAATGGCATTGACACTGAACGAAAAATCGAGTACTTGGTCGTAAAACGAAAAGTCATTAGATGGAAGCAAGTCAATTCCTGCTTCTTGTTGAATTTTCCAGTTGTGAATACGTATAGCATCAGCAACTTCGAAAAGTGCTTTTTCAGAAAATTTTCCTGCCCAAAAAGCCTCATTAGCTTTTTTTAGTTCGCGTTTTTCCCCAATACGAGGATATCCTAACAGATTGGTTTTCATATCTAATTATATTTTTTTATTATTTATTATGAATGATATTTTTCTTTTTAGATGAATTGAATTATTAAAATACTTTGGAAACGATATCTACAATACCATCGGATTTTCCCATAGAATAATAATGAAGCGTAGGAACGCCATAGTTTTTAAGCTCTTTACTTTGCTCAATTGCCCATTCGATGCCTACTTGCTTTACTTCTTTGTTCGTTTTACATTTTTCCAATTCAGTAACCAAAATTTCTGGTAAATCCAACTTAAACACCTGCGGAAGCAAATTGATGTGCCGTTTGTTGGTAATGGGTTTTATACCTGGAATAATGGGTACATCAATCCCAGCCAAACGTACTCTTTCAACAAAGTCAAAATATTTTTGATTATCGAAGAACATTTGAGTTACAATATAGTCGGCTCCTGCATCTACTTTCTCTTTCAATCGGGCTAAATCAAAAGATAGAGAAGGAGCTTCCAGATGTTTTTCAGGATATCCGGCTACCCCGATGCAAAAATCGGCTCCGTAATCGGTTTCAATGACATCGTGCAGATACTTCCCTTTGCTCAAATCTTTGATTTGTTTTACTAGTTGTGCAGCGTAGGTATGTCCGTTTTTGGTGGGTTGGAAATAGCGCTCTTCTTTCATTGCATCACCTCGCAGAGCCATCACATTATTTATTCCCAGATAAAAACAATCGACCAATAGGTATTCGGTTTCTTCCTTTGTAAACCCTCCACAGAGTACGTGAGGAACGGTGTCGATACCATATTTGTACTTTATAGCAGAGCATATTCCTACCGTACCAGGACGCATACGGGTGATTTTCTTTTCCAGTAATCCGTTAGGATGTTCCTTATAAAAATATTCCTCTCGCGATGTGGTTACATCAATAAAAGGAGGCTTGAACTCGATAAGCGGTTCGATATTTTGATAAAGCTCTTCGATATTA
Organism: Capnocytophaga canimorsus; assembly: GCF_002302565.1. Lineage (NCBI taxonomy): Bacteria > Pseudomonadati > Bacteroidota > Flavobacteriia > Flavobacteriales > Flavobacteriaceae > Capnocytophaga > Capnocytophaga canimorsus. The sequence goes on from NZ_CP022382.1 coordinate 2,087,495, forward strand.
TTTCCTTTTTTAGGAGGAACAATTTCAAAGGAAAAGAGGGTTTGCCCTTTGGCTTTGGCAATATGCTCTGTTATTTTCATATTTTTTTGTTGTATTATATTTGTTATAAATTGGGGCAAATGTAAAAAAATATTTTTCTCAAAACAATTTTTGTGTAAAAAAAAACTATAAAATAAAAATAAAGTAAAATTATTTTTTAAAATAAAATAATGGAAATTTTTGTTTTGAATTTAAGTTACTTTAAATCAGTTGTTTAATTATGATTTAGTTCTTATTTTCAAAAAAAATAGACATAAAAAAACTGCCTAATTCGTAGGCAGTGTACTGAAAAAAAATATTAAAATATGATTTATAGATAGTATCCCATTTGGTCGATATATTGCCAAACTTTTTCTGGAAGTAAAGGTTTTACGTTTCGTTTTTCTTTGATTTCTTGTCGGATAAAGGTTGCTGAAAGCTCAATGATTGGTGCTTGAATAAATTTTACATTGGGGTGGTTTACAAAAATATCGGGGAGGTTGCCTTCCGAAATTCGCGGATAAATATACAAATGATAATTAGCTAAAATTTGTTCGTAATTTTTCCATTTATAAAAACTCTTCAGATTGTCCTCCCCCATAATTAACGAAAAAGTATAGTTAGGGAACTTTTCTTCCAAGTACATCAGTGTATTTATGGTGTAATTAGGTTGTGGCAGACGAAATTCAATGTCTGAAGGACGAATTTTAGGATATGCTTCCACTGCTCGGTGTACCATTTCCAACCGATGATAATTATCCAGCAACGATTTTTTTTCCTTAAACGGATTCTGTGGCGTAACTACCAGCCAAAGCTCATCCATATCGCTATGTTCAACCAAATGATTGGCGATAATCAAGTGCCCAATGTGTATGGGATTGAATGAACCGAAAAACAAACCTATTTTTCTCATTATTTTGTATTTAGGAAATTTTTTACCGCAAGTAAGGTTTGTGCCACAGCATCTTCTAAAGTATCATTGATGATGATTTTATCAAAATGATGAGCCTGAGCCATTTCAGTAGAAGCTTTGGCAATACGCATATTGATTTTTTCTGCGGTTTCGGTTTGTCTGTTTTCCAATCGTCTGCGTAATTCTTCAATATTCGGAGGTTGTATAAATAAAGATAAGGCTCGCGTACCGAATTGTTTTTTGACGTTAATTCCTCCAAAAACGTCAATATCTAAAAGAATATTTTTTCCTAAGTTGCTGAGCCTCTCAATTTCTGCTCGTGTGGTGCCGTAAAAATTATCGGTATAAACTTCTTCCCATTCTAGAAAGTCACCAGCTGCAATTTTGGTTTTAAATTCTTCTACGCTAACGAAATAGTAATCTACACCGTTTTTTTCTTGTCCTCTCGGAAGACGTGAGGTCGTGGAAATTGAAAAACTCAAATTCAATTCCGAATGTTTTAACAATTCGCGTACAATGGTTGTTTTTCCGCTTCCAGAAGGTGCCGAAAAAATAATCAATTTTCCACTCATTCTGTTTAATTTACAATACGTTAAGTACTTGTTCTTTTATTTTCTCTAATTCGTCCTTCATTTGAACGACAAGTTGCTGTATGGGCGAAAAATTAGCCTTTGAGCCCAAGGTATTTATCTCTCTTCCGATTTCTTGGGCAATAAAACCTAATTTTCGTCCGTTGGATTCAGGTAGTTGCAAGGTTTCCAAAAAATAATCCAAATGATTTTTCAGCCGGATTTTTTCTTCGGTGATGTCTAATTTTTCTAAATAGAAGATGAGCTCTTGCTCAAAACGATTTACATCTACATTTTGCATTTCGGCAACTGCCTTTTCTAATCGTTCACGTATTAAAACGAGCCGTTTGGGGTCCAACGTTTCTACTTTTACAAGCAATTTTTGGATGTTGGTAATTCGCAATATAAATTCCCTTTCTAAAACTGCGCCTTCTTTGATGCGAAAACTCAGTAATTCGTCAAGGGCTGTTTCCATACACTGGGCTATGGTTTGAAATTCTTCGCCTGAAACCTCTTCAAGGGTAGTTTGGAGTGCATCGGGCATACGTACTGCCATTTTCAGTAACTCCGTAGTATCGCCATCAACGATATTTTTAAGTTGTTGAATATACGATTTAACGATGCTTTCATTTACTTTGGAAGGGGTTTGCGTTCCTGTGTTTTCAACAAAAAGACTAAAATCAATTTTACCACGTTGCAGACGATCGGAAATGCGTTTCCTGATTTCGAGTTCTTTTTCTCGATACGCCAACGGAATTCGTGTATTGATGTCAGCATTTTTACTATTGAGTGATTTGATTTCAATGGTGATGCGTTTATCGGTAAGCTGTGTGGCGCTTTTGCCAAAGCCGGTCATAGAGTGTATCATTGACTAAACATTTGTTAGAAGTGAGCAAAAGTAATAAAAAGAATTCGAAAATGGAGTAGATTTAATAATAAGCTGCTCAATAGATTATTTTTTTGAAATCTAAAATGAGGCTTAGAGCCTGTTTAAAAAAGATATTACAAAAATTCGTATTGAGAATTTTTATAAAAACAAAAAAAATGATTGTCAGCTGTTGATATTAAATATTTTTTCGTAACTTTTTGGTGAATAAACAATTATGTTACGATGAAAAATTATCCAACAGATATCACTGACAATCAGTGGCAATTTATAAAAAAACTTTGAATTTCAATGAAAGAAAGCGAAAACACGATTTAAGAACTATTTGGAACGCCATAATGTATCTTGTAAAAACAGGATGCCAATGGCGGATGTTATCTGGTGATTTTCCAAAATGGCAATTGGTTTACTACTACTATAGCAAGTGGGCAAATGCAGAGGATTTTGATTTACTTCTTTCCAAATTACGCGAAGAAGTAAGGACTAAAAGAAACCAAAACAAAGTACCTAGTCTCGGAATGGTGGACAGCCAGAGTGTAAAATGGGGCAATAATCGTTCGTTGAAAGGATTTGAAGGAAACAAAAAAGTGAAAGGCATTAAACGACATATAGTAGTGGACAAAAACGGATTTTTATTAGCAGTAATAAGTAATAGCCACAGTAGCCAATATTCACGATGGTAAGGCGACAGATTTTCTGATGAGAACTTTGGCATATTTATTCATTCCTTTAAAGATTATCCTTGCCGATGGAGGTTATAGGGGAGAGATTATCGAACAAGTGAAGAATAAATTTGGTTATATCATTGAGGTAGTTATGAGAAATGATCAAAGGAAAAAGGATTTTCATCCCATTTCTAAAAGATGGGTGATAGAACGCACTTTTGCTTGGCTAGACAATGATCGAAGATTATGTAGAAATTATGAATTACTGCTAGAAAACTCAGAAAATATGGTTAAATTATCCGCTATAAAAATTTTACTCAAAAAAAATTAAACAGGCTTTTAACGTGCCTTTTTTCTTGAAAAGTCAAAAAAAATCTGAAAATAAATACATTATAGTTTGTTGAGTTAAAAAATATTTTTATATTTGCACCCCTCAAAGAAGAGAATATTTTAAATTAATTTTTTGTAAATAAATTATGCCAACAATTTCACAATTAGTACGAAAAGGAAGAGCTACGATTGCCAAGAAGAGTAAATCGGCTGCTTTGGATTCGTGTCCTCAACGAAGAGGTGTGTGTACGCGTGTTTATACGACAACTCCTAAAAAGCCAAACTCAGCGATGCGTAAAGTAGCACGTGTGCGTTTGACTAACGGAAACGAAATTAACGCTTACATTCCTGGTGAAGGACATAACCTCCAAGAGCACTCGATAGTATTGGTAAGAGGCGGAAGGGTAAAAGATTTACCAGGTGTTCGTTACCACATTGTTCGTGGTGCGTTAGACACAGCAGGGGTTGCAGGAAGAACGCAACGTCGTTCTAAATACGGCGCGAAACGTCCAAAACCAGGACAGGCAGCCGCAGCACCAGCAAAAGGGAAGAAAAAATAATTAAACCTTTAATTAGAAGAAATGAGAAAAAGACAGGCTAAGAAAAGACCTCTTTTACCAGATCCGAAATTTAATGATCAATTGGTAACCCGTTTTGTGAATAACTTAATGTGGGATGGTAAGAAGTCAATCGCTTTTAAGGTGTTTTACGATGCGCTTGATATTGTAGAACAGAAAAAGAACAATGACGAGAAAACGGCTTTGGAAGTTTGGAAAGATGCTTTGACTAACGTGATGCCTCACGTTGAGGTGCGTAGTCGTAGAGTAGGAGGGGCTACCTTTCAAATTCCGATGCAAATCAGACCAGACAGAAAAGTGTCAATGGCTATGAAATGGCTTATCGGATATGCTCGTAAGCGTAACGAAAAATCAATGTCGCAAAAATTAGCAGGAGAAATTTTGTCAGCTGCTAAAGAAGAAGGTGCGGCAGTGAAGAAAAGAATGGATACTCACAAAATGGCGGAAGCAAACAAAGCATTCTCACATTTCAGATTTTAATAATATACAAATAGATGAGTAGAGATTTAAAATATACAAGAAACATTGGTATTGCTGCACATATTGATGCAGGAAAAACAACCACCACTGAGCGTATCCTTTTTTATACTGGAAAAACGCATAAGTTAGGGGAGGTGCACGATGGAGCATCAACTATGGACTGGATGGAGCAAGAAGCTGAACGTGGAATCACGATCCAGTCAGCTGCAACAACTTGTACTTGGAACTTCCCAACGGAGCAAGGTAAACCAACAGCTGATGCTAAAGAGTATCACTTTAATATTATTGACACTCCTGGTCACGTTGATTTTACCGTTGAGGTAAATCGTTCTTTACGTGTATTGGATGGGTTGGTGTTTTTGTTCAGTGCTGTTGATGGCGTTGAGCCTCAATCAGAAACTAACTGGCGTTTGGCAGACAATTACAAAGTACCTCGCATTGGTTTTGTTAATAAAATGGACAGACAAGGTGCAAACTTCTTGAATGTTTGTAACCAAGTGAAAGATATGTTGAAGTCAAATGCAGTGCCTATCGTGCTTCCTATTGGAGATGAAGCTGATTTTAAAGGTGTTGTGGATTTGATCAAAAACCGTGCTATTGTATGGCACGAGGAAACTCAAGGAGCTACTTTTGATGTGATTGAAATTCCTGAAGAAATGAAGGATGAGGCTCACGAGTACCGCGCTCACCTTATTGAAGAGGTGGCTGGGTATGATGAAGGGCTTTTAGAGAAATTTATGGAGGATGAAAACTCTATCACTGAAGAGGAAATTCATCAAGCGCTTAGAGCGGCTGTTATGGATATGGCAATTATCCCAATGGTTTGTGGTTCTTCGTTCAAAAACAAAGGAGTTCAATTTATGTTAGATGCGGTTTGCCGTTATTTACCTTCTCCTTTGGATAAAGAAGCTATTGAAGGAACAGATCCAGATACAGGTGCAGAAATTGCACGAAAGCCAGCTGTTTCTGAGCCTTTTGCTGCTTTGGCGTTTAAAATTGCAACAGACCCTTATGTAGGGCGTTTAGCGTTTTTCCGTGCTTATTCGGGTCACTTAGATGCAGGTTCTTATGTATTGAACACACGTTCAGGAAACAAAGAGCGTATTTCTCGTATCTATCAAATGCACGCTAATAAGCAAAATCCTATTGAATTTATTGAAGCTGGAGATATTGGAGCAGCTGTAGGATTTAAAGATATCAAAACAGGGGATACCCTTTGTGATGAAAAACATCCTATTGTATTGGAATCAATGATTTTCCCTGATCCAGTAATAGGTATTGCCATTGAGCCAAAAACTAAAGCTGACGTAGATAAAATGGGTATGGCTTTGGCGAAATTAGCAGAGGAAGACCCAACATTCCAAGTAAAAACGGATCAAGCATCTGGTCAAACTATTATCTCTGGTATGGGTGAGCTACACTTGGATATCATCGTTGATCGTTTAAAACGTGAATTCAAAGTAGAAGTCAACCAAGGAGAGCCGCAAGTAGAGTACAAAGAGGCGTTAACTGCGGTGGCTAATCACCGTGAGGTTTACAAAAAACAATCGGGTGGACGTGGTAAGTTTGCTGATATCGTATTCCGTATGGAACCTGCCGATGAAGGTAAAGTAGGCTTGGAATTCATCAACGAAATCAAGGGAGGTAACATTCCTAAAGAATATATTCCTTCGGTAGAAAAAGGTTTCAAAGAAGCAATGAAAAATGGTCCTTTAGCAGGGTTTGAAATGGATGCAATGAAAGTTACCTTGGTAGATGGTTCATTCCACGCCGTTGACTCGGATTCATTATCTTTCGAATTGGCAGCCAAATTAGGATATAAAGAAGCTGCTCGTGCCGCAAAAGCTGTACTTATGGAGCCGATAATGAAATTAGAGGTAATCACTCCGGAGGAAAATATGGGGGATATTGTAGGTGACTTGAACCGTCGTCGTGGTCAAGTTAATAATATGGATGATAGAGCGGGAGCTAAAGTAATTAAAGCGAATGTTCCACTATCGGAAATGTTTGGTTATGTAACTGCTTTGAGAACCTTATCTTCAGGGCGTGCAACTTCAACTATGGAGTTCTCTCATTATGCAGAAACCCCTTCTAATATTGCGGAAGAAGTAATTAAAAAAGCAAAAGGTAACTAATTTTTCACACAGATGAGCAGTCAAAAAATCAGAATAAAGTTAAAATCTTATGACCATAATTTGGTAGATAAGTCCGCTGAGAAGATTGTAAAAACAGTAAAAGCTACTGGAGCTGCGGTAACTGGTCCTATTCCGTTACCTACACACAAAAAGCTTTTCACGGTGTTACGTTCTCCTCACGTAAATAAAAAATCACGCGAACAGTTTCAATTAAGTTCACACAAACGCTTATTGGATATTTATAGTTCTTCATCAAAAACTATTGATGCTTTGATGAAACTTGAGTTACCAAGCGGGGTGGAAGTTGAAATCAAAGTGTGATAACTGCTAAAGTTTTAAAGAACTTTATACATTGTCCCAAGCGCTGAAAGTGAGGGAAAAACGGATAAAAAATGGATTCAGGGTCGAAGAAATTTTTTTGACCCTGAATTTTTGAAAAATAATAATAATCATTTAATAACTAAATTTTTATGTCTGGGTTAATTGGAAAAAAAGTAGGTATGACCAGCATTTTTGATGAAAACGGGAAAAATATTCCTTGTACAGTCATCGAAGCTGGCCCATGCGTAGTTACCCAAGTCAGAACCGTAGAGGTTGATGGGTATGAGGCTCTTCAACTTGGTTTCGATGACAAAGCAGAACATCGTGCTAACAAAGCTGAATTAGGGCATTTTAAAAAAGCAGGATCGTCTGTTAAGAAAAAAGTTGTCGAATTCCAAGGATTTGAAAAAGAGTACAAAATTGGTGATGCTATTAGTGTTGAACTTTTCTCTGAAGGAGAATTTGTTGACATCACTGGTATTTCTAAAGGGAAAGGTTTTCAAGGCGTTGTTAAAAGACACGGCTTCGGTGGTGTAGGTCAGTCCACTCACGGTCAGCACAACCGCTTAAGAGCACCAGGTTCTATCGGAGCTTCATCGTATCCTTCAAGAGTATTCAAAGGAATGCGTATGGCAGGTAGAATGGGAGCAGAGAAAGTAACAGTACAAAACCTAAAAGTGTTGAAAGTAGTTCCTGAAAAAAATCTTTTAATTGTTAAAGGATGTGTTCCAGGACACAAAAATGCTTACGTAACTATTCACAAATAATGGAAGTAGCAGTATTAAATAATCAAGGAAAAGAGACAGGAAGAAAGATTACTCTTTCTGATGCTGTTTTTGCAATAGAGCCTAACAATCACGTAATTTACTTAGATGTTAAACGTTATTTGGCAAATAAACGTCAAGGAACGCACAAGGCTAAAGAAAGAAATGAAGTAGCGGGAAGTACACGTAAGATTAAAAAGCAAAAAGGAACAGGTACAGCTCGTGCAGGAAGTGTAAAATCGCCTGTGTTTGTTGGTGGAGGACGTATTTTCGGTCCAAGACCTAAAGACTACACTCAAAAGCTCAACAAAAATGTAAAGCGTTTGGCACGTCGTTCAGCTTTAAGCTTAAAGGCTAAAGAACAAGCAGTTGTAGTTTTGGAAGATTTCAATTTTGACACTCCAAAAACCAAAGAATTTGTTAGTGTATTGAAAGCTTTAGGATTAGAGAATAAAAAATCACTTTTTGTGTTGGCAGATATAAATAATAATGTATATTTGTCCTCACGAAATTTGAAAAACACAAACGTGGTAACTGCTTCAGAATTAAATACCTATGATATTATGAATGCTTCAGGTGTTGTTCTTTTGGAGAGTTCTGTAGATGTTGTTGAATCAAATTTAACAAAATAAGTAAGCTATGAGTATACTAATTAGACCCGTAATTACGGAAAAAGCAAGTGCAAACAGTGAGTTGAAAAACGCATATACGTTTGAAGTTGCTAAGGATGTAAATAAAATCCAGATTAAAAATGCTATTGAGGCTACTTATGGCGTAAAAGTAGAGCAGGTTCGTACGCTGAACTATGCACCAAAGCGTAAAGTGCGCTATACAAAAACAGGTTTGCAAGTTGGTAAAACAAACGCTGTAAAGCGTGCTGTTGTTCAAGTAGCTGAAGGAGAGACTATAGATTTTTATAGTAATATATAAGTGTTTAATAAATAGACAAAAATGTCAGTTAGAAAATTAAAACCGATTACCCCCGGTCAGCGTTTTAGAGTAGTAAACGATTTTGACACCATTACTACTGATAAGCCGGAAAAAAGCCTTTTGGTTCCGTTAAAAAAGACGGGTGGTAGAAACAATCAAGGAAAAATGACCATGCGTTATATTGGTGGTGGTCACAAGAAAAAGTATCGTATTATCGATTTTAAACGCAACAAGTTTGGTATAGAAGCTACTGTGGAGTCCATTCAGTATGACCCTAACAGAACAGCTTTTATCGCTTTGTTAGTTTATACCGATGGAGAGAAACGTTACATTATTGCGCCTAATGGGTTGCGAGTGGGGCAGAAAGTAATTTCAGGAGATAATGTAGCTCCTGAAGTAGGTAATGCTATGCCACTTTCACAAATTCCGTTAGGAACGGTAATTTCTTGTATTGAATTGCGTCCTGGGCAAGGTGCCAATATTGCACGTTCTGCAGGTACATTTGCACAATTGATGGCAAAAGAAGGAAGATATGCTACTGTTAAATTGCCTTCTGGTGAAACACGTATGATTTTGCTTACTTGTGTAGCAACTATCGGAGCGGTTTCTAATTCAGATCATCAGTTGATCGTTTCAGGAAAAGCAGGTCGCTCTCGTTGGTTAGGTAGAAGACCAAGAACAAGACCGGTGGTTATGAACCCTGTTGATCACCCAATGGGTGGTGGTGAAGGTAGAGCAACCGGAGGTCACCCACGCTCACGTAAGGGCATTCCTGCTAAAGGTTACAGAACTCGTTCTAAAACCAAGGCAAGTAATAAGTATATTGTAGAACGTAGAAAGAAATAAAACACTTAGAAGATGGCACGTTCATTAAAAAAAGGACCTTATGTTCACTATAGTTTGGAGAAGAAAATCCAACAAAATATTGAAACGGGTAAGAAGACTGTGATTAAAACTTGGTCACGAGCTTCAATGATAACCCCTGATTTTGTAGGTCAAACGATAGCAGTACACAATGGTCGTCAGTTTGTTCCAGTTTATGTAACTGAGAATATGGTAGGACACAAATTAGGAGAATTTTCACCAACACGTTCCTTTAGAGGGCACGCTGGTGCAAAAAATAAAGGTAAAAAATAATAGAAGGCTATGGGAGTTCGTAAAAGAGAAAAAGCAACAGAAATAAAAGAAGCTAAAAAGAGCTTGGCTTTTGCAAAGTTGAATAACTGCCCTACTTCACCACGAAAAATGCGCTTGGTAGCGGATTTGGTTCGTGGTCAACAAGTAGATAAAGCCCTTGCTATTTTGAAATTTAACCAAAAAGAGGCATCTGCTCGTTTAGAAAAATTATTGTTGTCGGCTATTGCTAACTGGCAAGCTAAAAACGAAGATGCTAATTTGGAAGATGCAGGTTTATTCGTTAAAGAAATCCGTGTGGATGGAGGAGCGATTCTTAAAAGATTACGTCCAGCTCCACAAGGAAGAGCACACAGAATCAGAAAACGCTCTAATCACGTAACAGTGGTTTTGGCAGCTAAAAATAATAACACAGAAAGCTAAGATAAACTATGGGACAAAAGACAAATCCAATCGGAAATCGCCTTGGAATTATCAGAGGATGGGAATCTAACTGGTACGGAGGTAATGACTACGGAGATAAACTTGCTGAAGACGACAAAATCAGAAAGTACGTTCTAACGCGTTTATCAAAAGCCAGTGTTTCACGTGTGATTATTGAAAGAACTTTAAAACTTGTAACCGTTACTATCACTACAGCTCGTCCTGGAATCATCATCGGTAAAGGTGGGCAAGAGGTAGACAAGCTTAAAGAGGAATTGAAAAAAATCACAGGTAAGGATATTCAAATCAATATCTTTGAAATCAAAAGACCTGAACTTGATGCTAACTTAGTGGCGGCAAGTATTGCGCGTCAAATAGAAAGCCGTATTTCATACCGTAGAGCTATCAAGATGGCTATTGCAGCTGCTATGCGTATGAATGCTGAAGGTATCAAGGTGATGATTTCAGGGCGTTTGAACGGAGCTGAGATGGCACGTTCTGAAAGCTACAAAGAAGGACGTATTCCTTTATCTACTTTCAGAGCAGACATCGATTATGCTCTTGACGAGGCACACACTACCTATGGACGTATGGGAATTAAAGTGTGGATTATGAAAGGTGAAGTTTACGGAAAAAGAGAGCTTTCTCCACTAACAGGAATGACTAAAAAAGCTACGGGTAAGTCTGCAGCATCAAGCACTCCTTCTGGGGCACCTAAAAGAGCTCGTCGTAGAAAGTAATTTTTAAAGAAAAGAAGAAATGTTACAGCCAAAAAGAACAAAATATCGTAGAGTACAAAAAGGCAGAATGAAAGGAGTTTCTCAAAGAGGACACGAGCTTTCAAACGGTATGTTCGGTATAAAATCATTGGATTCATCGTTTATTACCTCACGTCAAATAGAGTCTGCTCGTGTTGCAGCAACTCGTTTTATGAAACGTGAAGGGCAATTATGGATTAAGATTTTCCCAGACAAACCGATTACTAAAAAGCCTTTAGAGGTACGTATGGGTAAAGGTAAAGGTGCCGTTGAATATTGGGCAGCTGTTGTGAAACCAGGAAGAATTATGTTTGAGGTAGGGGGTGTGCCGTTAGACGTGGCTAAAGAGGCTTTGCGTTTGGCAGCTCAAAAGCTACCAGTTAAAACAAAATTCGTTGTAGCAAGAGATTATCAAGATTAATTAAAGAGCAATGAAACAGTCTGAAATTAAAAATTTGACAATAGCTGAGCTACAAGGAAAGCTTGGTGAGTATAAAAAATCGTATGCAGATTTGAAAATGGCTCACGCCATTCAGCCACTTGAAAAACCAATCCAATTACGACAAGTAAGAAGAACGGTTGCTCGTTTAGCGTGTGAGCTTACTAAAAGAGAATTACAATAATTCTATGCTGCTTTAAACATGGAAAAAAGAAATTTAAGAAAAGAAAGAATAGGGGTTGTAACTAGCAACAAAATGGAGAAATCAATTGTGGTTTCTGAAGTCAAACGCGTGAAGCACCCTATGTATGGTAAGTTCGTGTTGCGTACAAAGAAATATGTGGCACACGATGAAAAGAACGATTGTAACATTGGGGATACCGTTCGGATTATGGAAACACGTCCGCTGAGTAAAACCAAATGTTGGAGATTAGTGGAAATCATTGAAAGAGCGAAGTAATTATGATACAGCAAGAATCAAGATTAAAAGTAGCCGATAATACCGGAGCAAAAGAAGTTTTGACAATCCGTGTTTTAGGAGGAACTAAACGCAGATACGCTTCAGTAGGCGATAAGATTGTAGTTTCTGTAAAAGAGGCTACTCCAAATGGAAACGTAAAGAAAGGTCAAGTATCTACAGCCGTTGTGGTACGTACTAAAAAAGAGGTACGTCGTGCAGATGGTTCTTATATTCGCTTCGATGAAAATGCTTGTGTTCTTTTGAATGCAGCTGGAGAAATGAGAGGTACTCGTGTATTTGGACCTGTGGCAAGAGAACTTCGTGACAAACAGTTTATGAAGATTGTATCACTAGCACCTGAAGTGCTTTAATTTTCAATTCACTACAATGATGAAACTAAAGATAAAAACAGGAGACACTGTACGTGTAATTGCTGGAGAGCACAAAGGTGCCGAAGGGAAAGTACTTCGTGTTGACCGTGAGAAGAATAAAGCGATTGTAGAAGGGGTAAACTTGGTGTCAAAACATACCAAACCAAGTGCACAAAACCCTCAAGGTGGAATCGTTAAAAAAGAAGCGTTTATTCACATTTCAAACATCTCTTTAATTGATGCGAAAACGGGTAAAACAACACGTGTTGGCTACGAGATTAGAGATGGTAAGAAAGTGCGAATTTCTAAAAAATCTAATGAAGTAATATAGTTATGGCTTACGTACCTAGACTAAAACAAGAATATAAAGAGCGTGTAATAGCGGCTCTGAAAGAAGAATTTGGCTATAAGAATGTAATGCAGGTTCCTAAACTTGAAAAAATAGTAGTGAGCCGTGGAGTAGGTTCAGCAGTAGCAGACAAAAAACAAATTGAATATGCTGTTGATGAGCTAACTAAAATTACAGGACAAAAAGCAGTTGCTACTATCTCTAAAAAGGACGTAGCTTCTTTCAAACTTCGTAAAGGGATGGCTATCGGTGCCAAAGTTACTTTGCGAGGCGAAAGAATGTACGAATTTTTAGACCGATTGGTAACCACAGCTTTGCCACGTGTAAGAGATTTTCAAGGAATCAAAGCGGACGGATTCGATGGTAGAGGTAACTACAATTTGGGGGTTACCGAGCAAATCATTTTCCCTGAAATAGACATTGATAAAATCAATAAAATCTCAGGAATGGATATTACTTTTGTAACATCTGCCGCAACGGATAAAGAGGCAAAATCATTATTAAGCGAATTAGGATTACCTTTTAAAAAGAACTAAGGATATGGCTAAAGAATCAATGAAAGCCCGTGAGGTAAAAAGACAAAAATTGGTAGCGAAATATGCAGCAAAACGTAAAGCTTTGAAAGAAGCTGGTGATTATGAAGCACTTCAAAAGTTACCTAAAAACGCTTCTCCGGTTCGTTTGCACAATCGTTGTAAATTAACAGGAAGACCAAAAGGGTATATGCGTACATTTGGAATTTCGCGTGTTTTATTCCGTGAGATGGCAAATAAAGGATTAATTCCGGGCGTTAAAAAAGCAAGTTGGTAAAAAGATTAAAAGGACAATAATATGTACACAGATCCTATAGCAGATTATTTAACAAGAATAAGAAACGCGAATAATGCAAGGCATAGAGTAGTGGAGATTCCTTCGTCAAAATTCAAACAAGAAATCACTAAAATTTTGTTTGACCAAGGATATATTTTAAGCTACAAATTTGAAGAAAATTCCGTACAAGGAACTATCAAAATAGCTTTAAAATACGACAAAGTAACCAAAGAGCCTGTCATTAAGCATTTAGAGAGAGCAAGTAGACCGGGACTTAGAAAGTATGCCGGTGCTGATAACCTTCCTCGCGTGTTGAACGGATTGGGCATTGCCATCATTTCTACCTCACAAGGGGTGATGACGGGTAAAAAAGCCAAGGAGTTGAACATCGGCGGAGAAGTAATTTGTTACGTTTACTAATATTATAAAAGACAAAGAAATGTCAAGAATAGGTAAAGCACCCATCAGTATTCCTGCCGGAGTTACGGTAACGATCAATAATAATATCGTAACGGTAAAAGGAAAATTAGGCGAATTAACCCAAGAGGTTAAAGACATTGCTGTTAAGCAAGAGGATGGACAATTAGTGTTAGAAAAAACGGCTGAAACTAAAGACCAGAATGCTAAACACGGCTTATACAGAGCTTTGATTAACAATATGGTTATTGGGGTTTCAGAAGGATTCACTAAAGAGTTAGAGTTAGTTGGGGTAGGATATCGTGCCTCAAACCAAGGACAAAAATTAGACTTGGCTTTAGGATTTTCTCACAATATTGTATTAGAGTTGCCACAAGAGGTAAAACTTGAAACAATCAACGAGAAAGGTAAAAACCCAATTATTAAATTAACTTCGCACGATAAACAATTGGTAGGACAAGTGGCGGCTAAAATCCGTAGCTTCCGTAAACCAGAACCTTACAAAGGAAAAGGAGTTAAGTTTGTAGGTGAAGTATTAAGAAGAAAAGCAGGTAAATCAGCTTAATAGTTAGAACGATGGCATTATCAAAAATAGAAAGAAGACAACGCATTAGAAACAGAATCAGAAAAGTAGTTCAAGGTACTGCTGAGCAACCGCGTTTGGCTGTTTTTAGAAGCAATAATGAAATTTATGCTCAAATTGTAGATGATACCAAAGGTACTACTTTAGTGTCTGCATCTTCAAGAGATAAAGAAATAGGAGCCTCTAAAACTACTAAAACCGAAAAAGCGGCTTTGGTAGGGAAAGCACTTGCTGAAAAAGCATTGAAACAAGGTATCGAAAAAGTATCTTTCGATAGAGGAGGATATTTATATCACGGTAGAGTAAAATCATTAGCTGACGGAGCCAGAGAGGGCGGACTTAAATTCTAATAAACTATGTATCAGAAATATAAAAATGTAGAATATGTAAAACCAAGCGGACTTGAATTGAAAGATCGTTTGGTGGGAGTTCAACGTGTTACCAAAGTAACAAAAGGAGGACGAGCATTTGGTTTTTCGGCTATCGTGGTGGTAGGTGATGAAAACGGTGTAGTGGGTCACGGTTTGGGTAAATCAAAAGAAGTAGCTGATGCTATTGCCAAAGCAGTAGAAGATGCTAAGAAAAATTTGGTACGCATTCCGCTTCACGGAACTACATTACCTCACGAGCAAAAAGGAAAATACGGTGGAGCACGTGTATATTTACAGCCAGCCTCTGAGGGTACTGGAGTAATTGCTGGGGGTGCTGTACGTTCGGTTTTAGAGGCAGTAGGGGTACATAACGTACTTTCAAAATCACAAGGTTCTTCAAACCCTCACAACGTGGTGAAAGCTACTTTTGACGCTTTGTTACAGTTGCGTTCAGCTAAAACAATTGCTGCTCAACGTGGAATTTCTTTAGAAAAATTGTTTAAAGGATAAAAAAAATACAATGGCAAAAGTTAAAGTAACACAAGTGAAAAGCCAAATCAAACGCCCTAAGGATCAAAAATTAACCTTAGTGGCTCTTGGTTTGAAAGGTATTGGAAAAACAGTTGAGCACAATGCAACTCCCAATATTCTTGGTATGATTAATAAAGTAAAACACTTAGTTTCTGTTGAAGAAATTAAATAATAATTTTTATACGAAGTTATGAACTTGAGTAATTTACAACCTGCAGAAGGTTCAATTCACAGAGAAGGGAAGCGCGTTGGTCGTGGGCAAGGTTCTGGTAAAGGCGGAACTGCTACTCGTGGGCATAAAGGAGCAAAATCACGCTCAGGCTATTCTAAAAAGATTGGTTTTGAGGGAGGTCAGATGCCTTTACAAAGACGTGTACCAAAATTCGGTTTCAAAAACATTAACCGTAAAGAATATGTAGGTATTAACTTGGGGCAATTGCAACAAATGGTTGATGCTGGTAAAATTACCGATACGGTTGATTTGGAAACCTTAATTCAACTTCGCCTAGTTAAGAAAACAGATTTAGTTAAAATCTTAGGAGGGGGAGAGTTGAAATCAAAATTAAAAATTTCTGTTCATAAGTTTACAGCAAGTGCAAAGGCTGCTGTTGAGGCTGCTGGAGGAGAGGCTGTAACCTTGTAATGTATTAAATATTATTATGAAGTTTATCGAGAACCTAACCAACATTTGGAAAATAGATGAGTTAAGAAACAGAGTTATTTTAACGCTGGGTATTTTGTTAGTTTATCGTTTCGGTGCTCACGTAGTGCTTCCAGGAATTGATTCGGCTCAGTTACACGAGCTGACTCAAAAAACTTCAGGAGGTGGATTGTTGGACATTTTGAATGCCTTTACAGGAGGAGCTTTTGCTAATGCCTCTGTTTTTGCTTTAGGAATTATGCCGTACATTTCTGCCTCTATTGTGGTTCAGTTGATGGGAATTGCTATTCCTTATTTGCAAAAACTACAGAAGGAAGGAGAAAGCGGTCGTAGAAAACTCAATCAAATTACCCGATGGCTAACCATACTAATATGTATTGTTCAAGCGCCTGCTTACCTTTATGGGTTGGGTGCTTTGGGAGTGCCTGACAGCGCTTTTGTTTTAGGTAAAGGGCTTGATTTTATCATTCCAGCTGTAATCATTTTGGTTACAGGAACCGTTTTTGCAATGTGGTTGGGCGAGAAAATCACTGACAAAGGTATAGGTAATGGTATTTCATTGCTTATTATGGTAGGGATTATTGCACGTTTACCTTTGGCATTCTTCTCTGAAGCTGCATCAAGAATTGAAGGTTCGAATGGAGGTTTGATGCTAATACTTGTTGAATTGATAATTTGGTTTGTAATCATATTGCTATCCATTTTCTTGATTATGGCAGTACGCCAAATTCCAGTACAGTACGCTCGTAGAACGGCTGGGGGGGCTGTTGAGAAAAATGTTTTTGGGGCACGTCAGTACATTCCTCTTAAATTAAATGCCTCTGGGGTGATGCCTATTATTTTTGCACAGGCTTTGATGTTCGTTCCAGCTGCAGTTGCAGGATTGCTTACTTCGGAAACCGCAAAAGAATTTCAAGCAGCATTTGGTGATATCTTTGGATTTTGGTACAACTTGCTTTTTGCTGTACTTATCATCTTATTCACTTATTTTTACACAGCAATTACGGTGCCTACCAATAAAATGGCAGATGATTTGAAGCGTAGCGGAGGGTTTATCCCTGGTATTCGCCCAGGAAAAGAAACAGCCGATTATTTGGATAAAATTATGTCGCTTATTACTTTTCCAGGTTCTATTTTCTTGGCACTCATTGCAGTATTTCCTGCCATTTTAGTAAAGATTATAGATATGCAACAAGGTTGGGCAATGTTCTACGGAGGAACTTCATTACTGATTTTGGTTGGGGTAGCTATTGATACTATGCAACAAGTCAATTCATATTTATTAAATCGTCATTATGATGGTTTGATGAAAACAGGTAAAAACAGAAAAACAGTTTCACAATAACAATTATGGCAAAACAAGCAGCAATTGAACAAGACGGAACCATTGTAGAGGCATTATCAAATGCAATGTTTCGGGTTGAATTGGATAATGGACACGTTGTAATAGCACATATTTCAGGCAAGATGCGTATGCACTACATAAAGCTTCTACCTGGTGATAAAGTAAAGCTCGAGATGAGTCCTTATGATTTAACCAAAGCCCGAATTACTTACAGATATTAAAAAATAATTGAAGTAGGTGATATTATTTGCAAATAGGTTCAAGTAATTCAAAATATTTATGTAGTTTTGCAAACTCTATCAAAATAAAGATTAAAAATGAAAGTTAGAGCATCAATTAAGAAGAGAAGTCCCGAGTGCATTATTGTGCGTCGTAAAGGGAGATTGTACGTAATTAACAAGAAAAATCCTAAATTTAAACAAAGACAAGGATAATTATGGCAAGGATTGCAGGTATAGATTTACCAAAAAACAAACGTGGAGTTATTGGATTGACCTACATTTTTGGTATCGGAAAAAGTAGAGCTAAGGAAATTTTAGACAGAGCTCAAGTAAGTGAAGACAAAAAAGTAAACGAATGGAATGATGATGAAATCAATAGCATTCGTGAAATCGTATCTTCTTATAAGATTGAAGGGGAGTTACGTTCTGAAATCCAATTAAACATCAAGCGTTTGATGGATATTGGTTGTTACAGAGGTATCCGTCACAGAAATGGTTTACCACTTCGCGGACAAAGAACCAAAAATAACTCTCGTACAAGAAAAGGTAAAAGAAAAACTGTTGCGAATAAGAAAAAAGCAACTAAATAATAGGTAGGTAGTATGGCAAAATCAAATGCAAAAACTTCAAAGAAGAGAAAAGTTGTTATTGAATCAGTAGGGGAGGCACACGTTTCGGCTACTTTCAACAATGTTATTATTTCTCTTACTAATAAAAAAGGAGATGTCATTTCGTGGTCTTCTGCAGGTAAAATGGGTTTTAGAGGGTCAAAGAAAAACACTCCCTATGCTGCACAGGTTGCCGCTGAAGATGCCGCTAAGGTAGCTTTTGATGCAGGGCTTAAAAAAGTAAAAGTTTACGTAAAAGGACCAGGTAACGGAAGAGAGTCTGCTATTCGTACAATTCACAATGCGGGTATTGAAGTAACTGAAATCATTGATGTTACACCACTTCCGCATAACGGATGTCGTCCGCCTAAAAGACGTAGAGTTTAATTTTATTTTTATAAATTTTTAAATTAGGGAGGTGAATGATTATCGAAGGAATGCCTTAATTCATAATCCCTCCCATAAATATTTCAAAAATGGCAAGATATACAGGACCAAAAACTAAGATAGCGCGTAAATTTGGAGAGGCTATCTTTGGAGAGGATAAATCTTTTGAGAAAAAAAATTATCCTCCAGGGCAACACGGTATTAATCGCCGTAGAGCTAAAAAATCAGAATATGCAATTCAGTTGCAAGAAAAGCAAAAAGCTAAATACACTTACGGAATTCTAGAAAGACAATTCCGTAATATGTACGAAAAAGCAAAAAGAAGTAAAAACGTTACAGGTGAGGTGTTGTTACAACTTTGCGAATCACGTTTGGACAATGTAGTATTTCGTATGGGAATTGCTCCTACTCGTAGTGCTGCTCGTCAGTTGGTTTCGCACCGTCATATCACTGTAAACGGAGAAATCGTTAATATTCCTTCTTATTCACTTCGCCCAGGAGATGTTGTTGGGGTTCGTGAGAAATCAAAATCATTAAGTGTTATTGAAAACTCATTGGCAGCAAACAGCACCGTTTACGAGTGGATTACTTGGAATACGGAGAAATTAGAAGGAACTTTTGTTGCCGTGCCTCAACGTCTTCAAATTCCTGAAAATATTAAAGAACAGTTAATCGTAGAGTTGTACTCTAAATAATAAATAAGACAGCAGTCAAATTATGGCATTATTCAACTTTCAAAAACCCGATAAAGTTATAATGATTGATTCATCCAATTTCGAGGGACGCTTTGAGTTTCGCCCCTTGGAGCCTGGCTATGGATTAACAATAGGTAACGCATTGCGCAGAGTAATGCTTTCTTCTTTGGAAGGTTTTGCAATCACTTCTGTGAAAATTGATAAAGTAGAGCACGAGTTTTCTACCATTCCAGGAGTTGTAGAAGATGTTACTGAAATCATTTTGAACTTGAAACAAGTACGCTTCAAACGACAAATTGAGGATGTAGATAATGAAACGGCAACCATAGCCGTTTCGGGTAAAAAGCAATTGACTGCCGGTGATTTTCAGAAATACATTTCAGGTTTTCAGGTGTTAAACCCAGACCTAGTGATTTGTAATATGGAATCTACGGTGACTTTTAATATGGAAATCACCATTGAGAAAGGACGTGGATACGTTTCGGCAGAAGAAAACGCAAACCCTAATGCCGCTTTGGGGGTTATTGCCACCGATGCTATTTTTACACCCATCAAAAATGTGAAATATTCCATTGAAAATTATCGTGTTGAGCAAAAAACCGACTATGAAAAATTGGTTTTTGAAATCAAAACGGATGGTTCAATACACCCTAAAGACGCTTTGACGGAAGCTGCTAAGACTTTGATACATCACTTTATGTTATTCTCTGATGAGCGAATCACTTTGGAGGCCGACGAAATTGCTCAAACTGATACCTATGACGAGGAATCATTGCATATGCGTCAATTGTTGAAAACTAAATTGGTGGATATGGACTTGTCCGTACGTGCTTTGAATTGTTTGAAAGCTGCTGAAGTAGAAACCTTAGGTGACTTGGTTTCTTTCAACAAAGGCGATTTGATGAAATTCAGAAACTTTGGTAAAAAATCACTCACTGAGCTTGATGAGTTGGTGGAAAGTAAAGGCTTGAATTTCGGAATGGATTTGTCAAAGTATAAATTAGATAGAGACTAACCTACACACTTTGTGTTATTTAATTAGGAGAAAATGAGACACGGAAATAAAATCAACAATTTAGGAAGAAAAACAGCTCACAGAAAAGCGATGTTGGCTAATATGGCTTGTTCTTTGATTGAGCACAAAAGAATAAATACAACTTTGGCTAAAGCCAAAGCGCTCAAGATTTATGTTGAGCCTTTGGTAACCAAAGCCAAAGAAGATTCAACGCATAACAGAAGGATTGCTTTCAGTAGATTGAGAAACAAGTATGCTGTTACGGAACTTTTCAGAGAAGTAGCTGCTAAAGTTGGTGATCGTCCTGGAGGGTACACACGTATCATTAAGTTGGGTAACCGATTGGGAGATAACGCTGAAATGGCTTTAATTGAGTTGGTTGATTTCAATACTACTTACAATGTAGAGAAAGCAGCTAAGAAAAAATCAACACGTAGAGGAAGAAAAAAAGCCTCTGATAAAACTGTTGACACTCAAGCTGAAGCTTCTGAAAGCAAAGCATAGTTTAATGGCGTTCATTAATAATCATACTTATAAAAAGGATAGACTTTACGGAGTTTATCCTTTTTTTGTACATAACCTAAATCAAATCTAATGAAATATCAAGAAAAGAAAAAAGCTGTAATTTTGTTGGCAGACGGTACTGCTTTTTATGGGAAGAGCTTAGGCAATGATGGTACCGTAGTAGGTGAAGTTTGCTTTAATACGGGAATGACTGGTTATCAGGAGATTTTCACAGACCCTTCGTACTATGGGCAAATTATGGTAACGGCAAATGCACATATCGGCAATTACGGAATCAATTCAGAGGAAAGCGAATCTGATGGGGTTAAAATAACGGGGCTAGTTTGTCGAAATTTTAGTTATGATTATTCCCGTTTTGGTGATTGTGAGTCTTTGCAGCATTTTTTCAATCGTAACAATTTGGTAGCTATTTGCGAGGTGGATACTAGGGCTTTAGTGGCACATATTCGTGATAACGGCTCTATGAATGCGGTAATTTCTACGGAAACTCTGGACTTGGAACAGCTTAAAAAGAGGCTTGAACAAGCCCCTGATATGAAGGGACTTGAATTGGCTTCCAAAGTATCCACAAAATCGCCCTATTTCTTTGGCAATGAAAATGCAAAATATAAAATAGCTGCTCTTGATTTAGGTATAAAGAGAAATATTTTGCGTAATATGGCCACGCGTGATATGTACATAAAAGTATTCCCGTACAATACTTCCTTGGAAGAGATGAAAAGTTGGAATCCAGACGGATACTTTTTATCCAATGGTCCTGGTGACCCTGAGCCTTTAACCGAAGTGATTGCTTTAGCTAAACAAATTATAAAAGAAAATTTACCGCTTTTTGGTATTTGTTTAGGGCATCAAATTATTGCTCTGGCAAATGGAATAGAAACCTATAAAATGCACAATGGGCATCGTGGAATCAATCATCCGGTTAAAAATTTAATTACGGGAAAAGGTGAAATCACTTCGCAGAATCACGGCTTCGCGGTAAATAGAGAACAAGCAGAAGTGCACCCCAATGTAGAGATAACCCATACGCATCTGAATGACAACACCATTATGGGAATACGTATAAAGGATAAAAAATGTTTCAGCGTACAGTATCATCCTGAGGCTGGTCCTGGACCTAATGATGCAACGTATCTCTTTGACCAATTTGTCGCGATGTTGGAAAAAAAATAAAAATGTTAAAAATCGTTTGAAATATGAAATGTATCTTTTTAAAGATAACAAAAGTACTTCAAGCGATTTTTTTATAGAATCAAGCCATAACACGATATGTATAAAGTATATCCTAAAAAACGTTATGACAAAACTTTAGCTTTACTCAAGCGATTTGCTCGTACCGACGAAATTATTTTGGATTTAGGGGTGCGTAATCCGTTTTCTCAAATTATGGAAGACAATCATTATAAAGTGATAAATACACAAGGAGAGGATTTGGATTTTGAGGCATACAAGCTAAAAAGTATTCAGGCAGATTTTGTAACAGCTCTGGAAATTTTAGAGCATCTGGTGAATCCGTTTGAGGTTTTACGTTCATTACCTGCTAATAAATTATTGGTTACGGTACCTTTGCGTTTGTGGTTTGCTAAGGCTTATAGAAATAAGAGAGACCAACGCGATTGCCATTATCACGAGTTTGAGGCTTGGCAATTTGATATGCTCTTGGAAAAGGCAGGATGGGAAATTAAGCATCGAATGTGTTGGACGCATCCAGTACGTAAGTTGGGAATACGCCCTATTTTACGTTACTTCACTCCACGTTATTACGCTATTTATGCCGAAAAAAAAATCATTAGGTAATATTACCGAAAAATAATAGAAAAAAGACGTTTCAAATAAAGATAAATTCATCGGAAATTAGTAAATTTGTGCCACATTTTAGTTCAACAATAATATAATATTAAATAAATAAACGACTATGAGTATCATTGTAAGCGTGCACGCACGTCAAATTTTGGATTCAAGAGGAAACCCAACTGTAGAGGTAGATGTAGTAACCGAAAATGGAGTACTAGGAAGAGCTGCTGTTCCTTCAGGAGCATCAACAGGAGAGCACGAAGCTGTTGAGTTGCGCGACGGAGGTAAAGCCTATATGGGTAAAGGGGTTTTGAAAGCTGTAGAAAATGTAAATGACGTTATTGCTGCCGAAATTGTAGGGATGAGCGTTTTTGAGCAAAACCTTATTGACAAAACGATGATTGATTTGGATGGTACACCCAATAAATCCAAATTAGGGGCTAATGCCATTTTGGGGGTATCGTTGGCTGTAGCACAAGCTGCTGCTGCTGAGCTTGGGTTACCATTATATCGTTATGTAGGTGGGGTTAATGCACATACATTGCCTGTACCGATGATGAACATCATCAATGGAGGTTCACACTCCGATGCACCCATTGCTTTTCAAGAGTTTATGATTATGCCCGTAAAAGCCAAAAACTTTTCTCAGGCTATCCAAATGGGAGCAGAAGTTTTCCATAACTTGAAAAAAGTATTGCACGATAGAGGGTTAAGCACTGCTGTGGGTGATGAAGGAGGTTTTGCACCAACTTTTGACGGAACAGAAGACGCTTTGGATTCTATTAAGAAAGCAGTAGAGAATGCAGGTTACAAATGGGGTGAAGAAATCAAAATTGCTTTGGATTGTGCTTCATCAGAATTCTACGCTGACGGAAAATACGATTATTCTAAATTTGAAGGAGCTTCTGGAAAAGTACGTTCACGCCAAGAGCAAGTAGATTACTTAGCTGAATTGGTTGAAAAATATCCTATCATTTCTATTGAAGACGGTATGGACGAAAACGACTGGGAAGGCTGGAAAATGCTTACCGAGAAAATCGGACACAAAGTACAATTGGTTGGAGATGACTTGTTTGTAACTAACGTATCTATTTTGGAGCGCGGAATTGAGAAAGGAATTGCTAATTCTATCTTGATTAAAGTAAACCAAATTGGTACACTTTCTGAAACTATTGCAGCAGTTGAAATGGCGCACAGAGCAGGTTACACTTCAGTGATGTCACACCGTTCTGGCGAAACCGAAGATAACACCATTGCCGATTTAGCGGTAGCCTTAAATACAGGGCAAATCAAAACAGGTTCGGCTTCACGTTCTGACCGTATGGCAAAATACAACCAATTGATTCGCATTGAAGAACAATTGGGTACTGTGGCTTACTTTCCTCAAGAAAAAGCATTTAATGTAAAAGGATAGTTAAACTTTTTGTCATAGATATTTAAAAAGCCTCTGAAACAATTTTCAGAGGCTTTTTGATTTATTTTGATACCAGTCCTTGTTTTATTAGGTATTCAGCGATTTGAATGGTATTTGTAGCAGCTCCTTTGCGTAGATTATCAGCTACTACCCACATATTGAGTGTTCGAGGTTGTGATTCGTCTTTTCGAATACGTCCTACGAAAACCGCATCTTTTCCTTGCGAATATAAAGGCATTGGATATTTATTGTTTTGGGGTTCGTCTTCAAGCACGATGCCCTCCGAGTGGGATAACAATTTTCGAACTTCATCTATATGATAATCAGATAGCAACTCTACGTTAATCGATTCACTATGCCCACCCACTACTGGGATTCTTACCGCAGTGGCTGTTACGGCTACAGAATCATCACCCAATATTTTTTGGGTTTCACGTACCAACTTCATCTCCTCTTTGGTATATCCGTTTTCTTCAAAAATATCGCAGTGTGGAATGGCGTTGCGATGGATTTGGTAATGATAAGCCTTATCTCCTTCTATTCCTTGATATTCGTTTTCTAACTGACGTACGGCTTTTACGCCCGTACCTGTTATTGATTGATAGGTGGAAACAACGATACGTTTAATACCATATTTTTTGTGTAATGGTGCCAATGCTACCAGCATTTGAATGGTGGAACAGTTGGGATTGGCAATAATTTTGTCTTCCGAAGTAAGTACATCAGCATTTATTTCAGGAATGACAAGTTTTTTGGTGCTGTCCATACGCCAAGCTGAAGAATTATCCACTACTGTAGTGCCCACTTGAGCAAATTTTGGTGCCCATTCCAAAGAAATGCTTCCTCCTGCTGAGAAAAGCGCAATATCTGGGCGCAAAGAAACCGCCTGTTGCAGTCCCACTACTGTATATTCTTTTCCTTTAAATATTATTTTTTTGCCTACCGATTTCTCTGACGCCACAGGAATCAATTCCGTTATTGGAAAATTACGTTCCTCTAATACCTCTAACATTACGTTACCCACCATTCCAGTAACGCCTACAACAGCTATTCTCATATTTTATTTTTTTAAATTGAAATTACACCTAATATTCTTACTATATTTTTGTCCAAAAATAGTATATTTTCTTTATTTGTTCTCGAAAAAAGAAAGTGAACTATAAAAATGAAACAAATTATTTTAAATAAAACAAAAATACCACACCTTTAGGTGTGGTTTAGTGAATAAATGCGTGTGTAGTATAGCGGTTACACAAGCGTACGTTTTATTTGTTTTTCAACAAATCTCTAATTTCAGCCAAAAGTTCCTCTTGCGTAGGACCAGCAGGAGCCGCTGGAGCCTCAGCCGCAGGTTTTTTAAGTTTGTTAATTCCTTTGATCATAAGGAATAAAATAAAGGCAATAATCAAGAAGTTAATTACTGCTGAAAGGAACATACCGTACTTAACCCCACCGAAGATGGTAAGTTCTTCAATGTTTTTCAAATTAGCTGCTTCCAAAGCAGGGTTAAGCAGAAGAGGCGTAATAACATCTTCAATAAAAGAGCTGACAATTTTTCCAAAAGCACCTCCGATGATAACACCGACAGCCATATCAACCACATTACCTTTTACAGCAAACTCTTTAAATTCTTTTAAAAATCCCATACATTTTTTATTTTAAGTGAGTACTAATTTTTTGGGTTAAAACACATAACCCTTTTCTAGTAGGCAAAGGTATTTTAAAAAAAGCTAAATAAAAAAATTATAACGAAAGTTTAAGATTTCGTGTAAGGGGATGTTCCATATCTGGAAAAAATAATTTTCACCTTAAAACACTTTATTTTTGTTAGCCCTTTACTAATTCATACTTATATTGTAAGGCAAACGTGCCTGAATACCTTTTTGTTGTGAAATTGATTTGATTTGTTGATACCTCTCAAAGGCTTCATCTCCTAATTCTTCTTTTAAAGTTTTAGTTTTTACCCTTACCCCGAAACGTGTTAAAATTTCCTCAAAATTCATTTTGAACAAAGGGTAATTTTTTACCTCAAAGGATTCTATGTTATTGTCAGAAGCAGCAAATTGTAAGGCATCTTGTAAATTACCAATGGCATCAACCAATCCGTTTTGTTGAGCTTGTATTCCGCTCCAAACCCTACCTTGAGCAATTTCATTGACTTGCTCTTTGGTCATATTACGTCCGTTAGCAACACGTTCCAAGAACGTATTGTACACCATTTCTACGGATTCTGTGGTGGTTTTTATAAAGGTTTCAGTAGGCTTTTCAAAGATACTATATTCAAGGGAGTGATTATGAGTTTGTACTTGCTCGGCATTGATACCCCAATCTTTTGCCAAACGATGTACATTAGGTAGCACCCCAAATACCCCGATGGAACCAGTAACCGTACCTGATTGAGCAAATATTTTATCAGCATTACAAGCGATGTAATATCCGCCCGATGCGGCATAATTTCCCATAGAAACATATACTTTTTTACGTTTTTTAGCCAATTCTATCTCTCGGTGTATCAATTCCGAAGCCAGAGCACTTCCACCAGGAGAGTTTATTCGCAGAACAATAGCCTTTACGCTTTCGTCTTCCGATGCTTCGCGTAATGATTCTACAATGGTTTCATTACCAATTACTTCTGGATTTCCTTTACCATAAATGATTTCGCCTTCGGCATAAATTACTGCAATTTTATCTTTCGGACGATTTAAACGAGCCTTATTCACCACACTTTCAGCATATTTGTTAATGGTGATAAAGTCTAAATCGCTTATATTTTGAGTATTTGTGGCACGACAGAGTATTTGTTCGAACTCATCGCTGTAAATAATTCCATCAATAAGTTTGTTTTTTAATGCCAATTCCGCCGTTCGAGCCTCTAAATTGTGGGCAATGTTATTAAGGTTTTCTATCGAAATATTTCTATTTTGAGCGATATCCGTAGCCATTACATTCCATAATGAATTGAGTAGCTCGGTCATTTGTAGGCGATTTGCTTCACTCATTGTATTTTCGAGAAACGGCTCTACGGCACTTTTGTATTTTCCGTGACGGATAACTTCCATATTTACCCCCGATTTTTCTTGCATTTCTTTGAAAAATAATATTTCTGAAGATAATCCTCTGAAAGATAACTCTCCCATTGGGCTTAAAAATACAGAATCGGCAACAGATTGAAGGTAATAATCCGTTTGAGTTATGAAATCATTATGGGCATAGATAAATTTTCCAGAACTTTTAAAATCAGCTAAAGCTTGGCGCAACTCACTTGCCATTGCCAGTCCGCCAATATTACCAGAACTTTTTATATGGATTCCTTTAATTTTATCATCGGCTTTCGCAATTTCAATGGCTTTTAAAATGCTACTTAATCCATTAAAATCTTTATCTTTATAATCGAAATCTTCAAAATAGACTTCCTTGCTGTAATCTTTTATAGGTTCTTTAAAATCAAGTACTAAAACGGAATTTTCTTTTACAATAATTTTTCCGTCATCGCCAAAAGTAGAAGCTAAAGCCGAGATTACAAACAGAAACACAACAAAAAGGATTCCTGTGGCAATAAAAAAGCCTAAAATTGCGGCTAATACGTTTTTTAAAAAATTCATTCTCAAAGGGTTTAAATGTTAAATAACGAATGTATTGATAACTCTATGGGGCAAATGTAATAAAATTAACTTCAGATTCTGTATTTTTGCACGATTATGAGACACAAAATTTACATAGCCTTAGGAAGTAATTTAGGAGATCGTAAGATATATCTGCAACAAGCCATTGATGCCATTGAGCAGCGTATTGGTAGGGTGGTACAGCTTTCGCAGTTATACGAAACTGCCTCGTGGGGCTTTCAAGCAGATGCTTTTTATAACCTTTGTGTGCTTGTTCGAACCGATTTGAGTGCCCAAAAATGTCTTGAGGTGTTGTTAAGTATTGAAAATGAATTGGGCAGAGTTCGAAGTGATACTAAGCTTTATCAGTCGCGCACCATTGATTTGGATATACTTTTGTATGACAACCAAATTATTGAAACCGAGGAGCTACAAGTGCCACATCCTCAAATTCAAAACAGAAAATTTGTATTGTTTCCGCTTGTTGAAATAGCTCATAATGAAATACATCCCGTACTTAAAAAGAGTATAAAACAACTTTCTGAAACCACCGCTGATATCAGCGAGGTTATTCCTACAGGAATTCGGCTAACTCCAAAAAGGAAAAAATCACCATTTGCTAACTACAATTACATTGCTATTGAAGGTAATATTGGTGCTGGGAAAACCACATTAGCCACTAAAATAGCTGAAGATTATAACGCCAAACTCATTTTGGAACGTTTTGCCGATAATCCATTCTTGCCTAAATTTTATGAAAATCCGAAACGTTATGGGTTCACTTTAGAAATGTCATTTTTGACCGAACGTTACCAACAAATGGCTGAAAATTTGGCACAATTAGACCTTTTTAAGCAATTTGTGGTTTCCGATTATGATATTTTTAAATCGCTGATATTCTCGGCAGTAACTCTTACAGAAGAGGAATTTTCGCTTTACCGAAAGCTTTTCTATATTTTGTATCGGCAGATTGTAAAGCCTGAACTTTATATCTACTTGTATCAAAATCCGCAACGACTCATTGAAAATATTCAAAAAAGAGGACGGTTATACGAGCAAAATATCTCGAAGGAATATTTAAAACAAATTCACGACGGATATTTGCAGTTTATTCAAAATAGTTTAGATGACAATATTTTAATTATTGATGTTACCGAATTGGATTTTGTTGAAAATCCTTCACATTACGAGCAAATTATTACTCAAATTGATGGATTTCAAAAGATATAAACGATGCGTATCCTTCTTGCTACCAAAATACTTTCAGAAACACAAAAAAAATCTTTTGAACATTCTGATTTTCAAATTATACAACACGATTTCATAACTATTAAGCATAGTGCTACATTGCCACAAATCACAGGCGATATATTGCTTTTTACCAGTCAAAATGCGGTAAGAAGTGTTTTAAAAAGCCAAATGCTTCTTCATTTAAAAAGCATACCTGCCGTTTGTGTAGGAGAAAAGACCGCCAAATTACTGAAAGAAAATGGTTGGAAAGTCCTTTTCTTTAAGCCTTATGCTGCCGATTTGGCTGTGGAAATTTTGCAAAAAATAGGGCATCGGAAAATAACTTTTTTCTGCGGAAACCTGCGCCGTGACACGCTTCCTGATTTTTTTAACAAACATAACCTCGCCTTTGAAGAGATACAGGTGTACCAAACCTATTATACGCCAAAGGCAATATCCGAAAAAGTCTATGGCATTCTGTTTTTCAGCCCCTCTGAGGTGAAAAGTTACTTACTTAAAAATTCAATAACCACTCAAATACTTTTTTGTATCGGCACCACTACTGCTCAAGAGGCTCAAAAACACTCCCTAAAAGTGGTTATAGCTGACTCGCCTACCGTGGAAAGTGTAATAGCCAAATGTTTGGAATATTAAAGTAGTTCACCTCTGTTTTTTAAATTTCGCTTAAAATGTGGGTCTAAGTGCATACGCATTGCCTCACGGAAGGATTGTGGAGTACCTTCTTTAAGTTCGCGAACCAAATCTTTATGGGTTACTACTTTTTGGGGGGCATCGGTAAATCCTCCACCCCAAGAATGGTAATTTAATTCGGATTTTTGCAATTCGTGAACATACTGAAAAACAGGGAGTAATATTCGCTGAAACTTAAAGAGCATATTGTTGTTTGCCATTTTGTACAATGCTTTATGGAATTTTACTTCCGTTTCAAGGGAAAAATGTTTGTCATTGCACTGAACGTTTTCACTCTCGCTTACTAATTGTTCTAATTCCCGAATTTGCTCGTGAGTTTTTCGAGCGAAGACAAAATCGGCCATACCGATTTCAAACATCAGCCGAAATTCAAATAAGTCTTGCAGGGTGGCTTCATCTAATATTTGAGGATTGAGCATTTTTTCAAAATTCTCTACCAAGTCGGGTTCTTTTAGAATCATACCTCGATGCTTTTTGGATTCGACCAGCCCTAAGGTACGCAAACGTGACATTGCCTCACGAATTGCCGTTCGGCTTACCCCCAACCATTCCGAAAATTGTATTTCTTTGGGGAGCGAGTCCCCAGGTTTCAAATTATTTTCTTTGATGTACTCCATAATACGTTGTTCCACCCGATCCACCAAAGACACATTTTCGATCGGTTTGATACTATCCATCGGCATATCTCAAAAAATTAAGTTAACAACAAACAGCTACCGAAAAACGGTATAATTTTAGTTTTTCCTTTTCTTACTCCATTTATTTTCTGTACATTTGTCTTATGTTGCACATATGTATTTAAAGCAAAGAAAATTCAAGCACTAAATTAGTACTTTTTAAGAAAAGATGCAAATAAAAAGAAAATAATTATTTAGCGTAAAACCAATGAAACACAGCGAACTTTACAAAAAAACATTACTGGAAGATGTTATTCCTTTCTGGGAAAAACATTCGTTAGACCACGAATTTGGCGGATATTTCACTTGCCTTGACCGTGAAGGAAACGTTTTTGACACCGATAAATTCATCTGGTTGCAAGGACGACAAGCGTGGACTTTTGCGATGCTTTACAATCAGGTAGAGAAAAACCCAAAATGGCTTGAAATCTCAAAACTAGGCGTTGAATTTCTGAAAAATCACGCAATGGACAGCGACGGGAATTTCTATTTTGCACTCACTCGCGATGGCAAACCGCTGGTTCAACCTTACAACATTTTTTCGGATTGTTTTGCAGCGATGGCTTTTAGTCAGTATGCAAAAGCCTCGGGTGATAAAACTTATAAAAAACTAGCTATCAGCACATATCACAACATATTAAAAAAACAAAACAATCCCAAAGGCAAATACGAAAAAACAACCGATGTGCGTCCGCTCAAAGGGTTTTCACTCCCGATGATTCTTTCTAATTTGGTTTTGGAATTGGAAAGCGTTCTTTCAGAAGAAGAAATCAACAAAACGATAGATTTCAGTATCAACGAAGTAATGAACGTGTTTTTAGATGCTGAAACAGGTATTATTTTTGAGAATGTTCGCCCTGACGGGAGCAAAGAAGATAGCTTTAACGGTCGATTGCTAAACCCCGGTCACGGCATCGAAGCGATGTGGTTTATGATTGATATTGCCGTACGTCGTGGTGACCAATCGCTTATTGAAAAAGCGACACAAACCATTCTTAACATCCTCAATTACAGTTGGGACGAAAAACACGGAGGCATTCTGTATTTTATGGATTCCAAAGGAAATCCGCCACAACAATTGGAATGGGACCAAAAACTTTGGTGGGTGCATTTAGAAACTTTGGTAGCACTTTCAAAGGCGTATTTGCACACCAAAAACTCGGAGATTTGGACGTGGTACGAAAAAGTACACAACTATGCTTGGTCGCATTTCTCTGACCCTGAGTACGGTGAATGGTTCGGTTACCTGAATCGGGAAGGAAAACCTTTGCTCACTCTTAAAGGCGGAAAATGGAAAGGCTGCTTCCACGTGCCGAGAGCTATGTTCCAATGTTGGAAAACTTTTGAAAAAATTGAAAATCAATAAATAAAACGCATCATAATGAATCGTATTTTTTATCTTTTATTCGCTTTTGTTCTTTTGTCGGCTTGTGGAAGCCAAAAAAACGTAATCGGCGGCGGCGAATTTACACAACCCGAAATGCCTTTGGTCACAGGCAAGGAGAATTTATTAGCTTCTTTCAAGTTAGCTACTAAAAATTTGAATGCTATCACAGAGGTAAAAGTTTTACTCAAATCCGAATTAAAATCTTTAGATTTAAGTGAAATAGCCATCTATTTAAGTGATAAAGAAAATTTTAAAGAAGCACAACAATTCGCTTCTACTAAAAACGTTCAATCGACAACACTTCTGAAAGGTAATTATTTGCCCAAAACTGAAAACACTTATGTTTGGGTAACAACAAGAACCACCGAAAAGCCGAATCTTCTAAACAAAATTAAAGTTTTTCAAATCGAATTTTTATCAAATGGGGCACGATACGTATATGTGAATCCGAAAAGTCCTGCACAACGCTTTGGGATAACGCTTCGCGATAAGAAACAAGACGGCATTGAATGCTATCGTATTCCTGGACTGGCGACCACCAACAAAGGAACACTCATCGCGGTGTACGACAATCGTTACAATAATTGCAAGGATTTGCAGGAAGATGTAAATGTAGGAATGAGTCGAAGCACCGATGGCGGACAAACTTGGGAACCGATGAAGGAAATTATGGACTTGGGTGAATGGGGTGGACTTGATAATCGCCTTAACGGAATTGGCGACCCTGCCGTACTAGTCGATAAAACCACAGGAACAATTTGGGTAGCAGCGCTTTGGCTCCACGGACACGATAAAGACAAAATGGCGTGGTGGGCTTCCAAACCGGGTATGACTCCCCACGAAACAGGTCAGTTGATGCTCGTTAAAAGTGAAGATGACGGCATCACGTGGAGCGAACCTATCAACATCACGGCTCAAACCAAAGACCCAAAATGGTATCTTTTCTTCAACGGACCTGGTAGCGGTATCACCCTAAACGATGGAAAAATAATGTTTGCCGCACAATACAAAGACGAAAATCAAGTACCACATTCCACCTTAATATATAGCGACGACCACGGAAAAACGTGGCATTGTGGAACGGGAGCTAAATCGCATACTACAGAGGCACAAGTGGTTCAACTTTCCGACGGAAGTATAATGCTTAATATGCGTGATGACCGAAATCGGCAGAATTACACGCTTTCCGATGCCTTTCACGGACGTTCAGTGGCTGTTACTCGCGATTTTGGAAAAACGTGGACAGAACACAGCACATCACGTAAAGCACTAACCGAGCCTAATTGTATGGCAAGTATCATTTCATTGGATAAAAATGGGAAAAAATATTTATTTTTCTCTAATCCAGCAGATGCCAAAAAGCGTGTAAATATGACTATCAAGGTAAGTGATGATGACGGTAATACGTGGGACAAACTCCCAGCCCTAAAACTTTATGAAAACGAAGGGTTTGGATATTCGTGTATGTCGATTATTGACGATAAATACATCGGAATACTTTACGAAGGCGCAGGAGACTTGATTTTCCAAAAAATACCAGTTGAGGAATTTATCAAGAACTAAATCAATCTTAAAGAATTCAAAAAAAATGCTTTTTGTTCAATGGAACAAGAAGCATTTTTTATGTCTTTTGTTCTTTTTCTTGTTTTGCTATTCCAAAGTTTTCATTTAACTTTGCCCCTTGCAAAAAAAAATAATCTTACTAACCAAAATGCATCACCTTAAAAGAGTACTTTTCTGTGTTTTTTTTCTGTCTTCCGTTTTTGGAGTAGGATTTTCTTATGCACAATGCGGAGGGGGTACACAAGTGGGTAATGTGGTTACCCCTATATGGGGAACACAAAATGGAGATGGTGTACCTATTCCTGATTTACCATCAGGACGATATGCTTTGATTAATGTCATAAAAGGGATTCAATACGAAATAAATGCCAATTATATAAAAGTTTGCGATGGTGTTCGAGAAGTTTCTTTATCTACTAATTATGGCATAACCCTTTCTCCTCAAAGAAGTTTTATAGCTCCTATTTCGGGGCAGTTGCGTATATACTACACTTGGTATGGAACAGGTAGAGATTTACGTATAAAGGTAATCGGGGGAGAGAATAACATTGATGTTCGAGACGCTCTACCCAATGAAAACAACAAATGGAGAGGACATTTTTATAAAGGCGCAAACGAAAGCGATACTCCTCCTTTACCTTCTAAATATTTAGGATACTTTGATTTACCAGAGTCTTTTAATACTGTAACAAATTCTACCTTATTTCAAATTTATTCGCAAGGGAGCACAGTTCCCAGATTACTTGCTAATTCCGATTATTTTCGGATACGTTTTTTAATGCGTTCAACTCGTAAGGGTTTGTATTACGTGAATTTAGGAGCAGATGACGGTACAAGATTAGAAATAGACACCTTAGTTTATGATAATTGGGACAATAAATCAGACCCCAAATGGGAGCCTGTAAATAATCAAATCATTAAACTTTCGGGCAATAGTTTACTCTCTTATGAGTTTTACAATGGGAATGGGAAACTTCAGTATCTGTTTGAAATCAGTGACGCCAATAAAATCATCGAAAACACCATTGTTGGAGAGCAAACGATTTGTCAAGGTAGTCAAGCTTCTCCTATAACGGGAGATGACTTCAAGCGAAGAGCTCAACACAATTTCAATCCAACTTTTCAGTTTCAATGGCACTACGCAACGAATCCCAACGGAAGGCGTACTGCTATTGCTGGGGCAACACAAAAAGATTTTACCCCTGATACGAAAACCACCCCTTTTAATCAAGCAGGGACATACTATCTTTTCAGAGAGGCATCAGTTCGCTTTAAAAACATTGGAGTGGCTGAAAAAACGGAGATTATTTTTTCCAATGCAGTAAAGGTAACCGTTTTGCCACAACCCATTGTTAGTATAGCCCCTCCCGAAAAACTTTTTTGCCAAGGTGAGAATGCTCAAATTCGTATCAAGATAAACAACGGAGGAGCACCTCCTTTTACATTCTCTTATGAAGTAAATAATGTACCTTTACCACCAATTCAAAGTAGCGATAATATTTTTTACATTCCTGTCAATACCTCCAAAGCAGGGCGGTTTAACTATAAATACGTGTCTGTTACTGATGGTAATGGCTGTAGAGTGACTTTAGGGGACTCTGATGATATTACAATAAATCCTTTGCCTACAGCTACATTCTTGGAGCAGAATACCACGTTATGTTTAAACACTTCAAAAGCACAAGTTCCGTGGGTTACTTTTACAGGAAAACCTCCCTTTACGGTGAAGGTGAAAGCTACAAAGCCAGGGGGAGCTTTTGAAGAAAAGGAATACTCATTAGAAAATAACCAAAATAGGTTGGTTATAGAACACATTCCTAATGATAAGGGCGAGTTCACTTATGAGATTTTATGGGTTAAAGACGCAAACTGTACTACGTATTTTACCAATAAGAAAAAGGTAGTAAATGTGGTGGCTCCTTCTATAACAGCACCTGAGAATGTTGTGTGGTGTTTGCCCGAAATTGTATCGGCGGTTTATGATAATAACGGAAATACTACCATAACGCAAAATAGTTATGTTTTGCCTTTGGGAGATACAACGCTTGATGTAGGGGTAAATTCAGTTTGTTGCCCAAATCCTACTTTGAAATGGACAATCAATAACGATTTGAGTAAAACACGAACGGGGCAACCCTCAACTATAGGGAATATTTCTTTTGAAAATGCGACTTCCTCCGATAAAGTTTATACGATAACTTATTGGTTGGAATGCAACGGACAAAAATACAGCCATATAACCCGACAAGTGCGGATTACCCCCCGACCACAAATTCATTTTAGTAACTAATAATTAAAATAAATATTAAATATCATTTTTTAAATTTTTTATTATGAGAAAGTTCATTTTAAGTATGGCTTTAGCCATCGTATCGGTAGGTGCGTATGCACAAGCTCCAGTAGACAATTGTACACCAGCTCCTAATAAGCCCGAAATAGGAACTAAGTACACTTATCAAGTTGCGATTTCAGGAGGTACAACTCCCAATAACTATGATGGGAATGGAGTATATCAGTGGTATGTCACACAAAATGGCGCAGATTTATTAAAAGATGATACAGCTAATGCTTTGGATGTTAATAATGATTTCTTTGCATATAAAGGAGGGTCTCCTTATAACTCTACTGCTAATACTGGTACAACGAATAGTATAGACTTAGAATGGAAGCCTAATGCTTTGATGGAAACTAGACCTTTTTATTTAGTACTTAAGTATAGTGAAGATAATACTGTTTGTTTAGGGAAAAATGTAAAAGTTATGAAAATTAATCCTTTGAATAACTTTAAATTAACTATTACTCCCGTTAAAAATTCTGATGGAGACCCTTTTGCTAATCCAGATGATGCTAAAGTTTGTTCTTCTGAAGTAACATCAGCTTCTATTGTTGGTGATAAAGTTAAGTATGTGTACGGAGAAACCAAGCTATACTATAAAGTTAAAATGACAGGGTTTACAGGAAGTTGGAAACCTACCATCTATTTACCAGAATTGAAAGGGACAACAAGTATTGCATCTCCTGCAGATGGAAACTATGTGCCTCGTAAATATACATCTGTTAAGTGGAATGTAGGAACAACAGGAGCATTTGAAACTTTTGCAAATGTAGCTAATAATGGAACTGCTCAGGATATTATTTCTGAAAATGCGACGAATAAACAAGAATTTATTTTGGAAGTAACCATTGACAACGGGACTTATGAAGGCTTAACCGATGAAGCTATCGCTGTTGCAACTAAAGGGCAAATGGTTCTTGCTAATAATAGTTTAGGAAAAAGAGACGTTGACGACAATTGTAATGAAATAGCAGACGATAACAATAAAAAAGCAAATCAAAAAATATTGGCTCGTCCTACCGTTACGGCAACTTCAGGAAATTTCATTATCCAAATTCAATAAAAATTTAAAAAACTTTCTCTGTACGAGGTATAATTTTCCGAGTGTTTAAAGCGTTCGGAAAATTATATCCTTTGTATATGTAATATGTATCGGCATAACAAACATATCGTTTCATTGTTGTTGTGGCTTTGCTTGTGGCTAAGTGGGCTTTGGGGGAATCTTTCGGCTCAAAACAAAGTCTGGGTAGGGCAGACCACCACACTATCGGTAAGTGATGTACCTAATAGTACATACACTTGGGAACTTTATGTGCCTACCCCTAATATAGATTTTGCCAAAATATCGGGCAATTGTCCGCCCTCGAAAGCGGTTTTTACAGGGGGAAATACCAGTGCGCAAGTGCAAGTACAATGGCTTGAAGCAGGTACATACTATTATAAGGTCAGTGTGAGTAGTGGCTGTGCTACCAATACCAAAATTGGGG
The DNA here is from genome assembly GCF_002302565.1 of Capnocytophaga canimorsus. Taxonomy (NCBI): domain Bacteria; kingdom Pseudomonadati; phylum Bacteroidota; class Flavobacteriia; order Flavobacteriales; family Flavobacteriaceae; genus Capnocytophaga; species Capnocytophaga canimorsus. The sequence goes on from NZ_CP022382.1 coordinate 2,124,387, forward strand.
TGATTACTGTTGCCGAGAACATTGCTCCGCCTAAAATAAGCATCACTTATGATTGCCACAGAGGTACCGCATTATTACAAGCTACCGATTTTAGAGGGGCGTTGTTATGGAGTACGGGCGAAACTTCGGCATCTATTGTGGTGGATACCCAAAACATTCCGCAAGGAAATACCCTATCTTACTGGGTAGAACAGATGGTTGATGGCGTGAAAAGCCCTCGAACGGAGGTCGCCATACAGCGAAATACCATACCTACTACGCCTAACACTTCGGCATTCCCAACGCGCATCTATGCTGGTGAATCGGTAAGTTTAGCAAGAGTATCTTGTGGTAGCGATAAAGTACAATGGTTTACCGATGCAGCACTTACACAAGAAATTACTGCCGATGAGGTTCGACCTACGGAAAATACTACCTATTACGTGGTTTGTAAAACGCCTAACGACTGCCAAAGCAACGCGGTGAGTTTACTGCTTGAGGTAGTAAGAAAAAATCCTTGTGATGATTTGTTTGAAAATATGGTTATCCCAACAGGGTTCTCTCCGAATGAAGACGGAGTGAATGACACTTGGGAGGTACAAGACCTCAAAAAATATTACGAAAGCTGCAAACAGCAAAACGTAGTGCGTATATTTAACCGTTGGGGAGTAAAAGTCTATGAAAAAGATAATTATATGCTCGATAATCAGCGTTTTAAAGGATTTTCTCAGCACGGCAGAACTGTAAGTAAAAAACCATTACCTAACGGAACCTATTTCTTTGTCATCACCTTTGAAGACGGAAAACAAAAAACCGGATACCTTTATATGAGCAAGGATTCGGAATTCGATTTGTAAAAACAAATTACCAAACCCCAATTTAAACTTTTTTTTAGGGCATTTTTCTTCTCATTTGCCCATAAAGTTTAGTATCGTATAGCCAACCGATAGGGTTGGATAGCGTTTATTTTAATAGGTATTCTCCATTTTACCACAAAAAAGTAAAAGAATCAATGAATGAAGCCCAGCAAATTTCTACGATTTAAATGTAAGTAATTTTGTAGTCTTTTTTAGCATTGAGTTAATTTTTACGAGTATATACAAGGACTTACATTTTCATTTTTCTTTGCTTCAAGGCAAAAGCATAGATATTTAGAGTAAGAGTAGAAGAGATAGATGATATAAAGATAGCTCTGGTAGTAAACTCTTATAATCAATATATTTTAAATTATCACTATTTTCAAGAGTAAGTTTATGACCTTGGAGATGAAGCGTTAAGAAAATCAATGAGTGGAGCGTAGAAAATATCCGCTGTTCGAAGCGACCGAAGGGAGCAAGTTCGGAGATTTTCAGCGAAAATGAATTGATTTTTAGCGGAGTATTCAAAGTATTGAACTTTTGGTTTTTTTGTTTCAAGACAAAAGAACAGAGGTAAAAGGCAAACGATATAAAGTTAGCTATCTAAAACAAATTTCTTGTTTACAAAAAATAAAAAAAGCCTTAATAAAGAACTGTGATAGCATTAGATGAATATCTTATACCTCCAATTCGCTTATTAAAGCTTTTAAAAATAGTTTGAGATAAAGTTCGCAATTAAAGATAGTTTCTTTCATTCCTTATCAGGCAAATGTTATGCCTTTTTTGAGTTTACTTTACCAGCATTACGTCGAGCAATGATAGTATCTGCAAAATATTTGCGTCCGTTATTGATAACACCGAGTGCTTTTGTAAAGAAATCATCATTGCGGATACGAGCCAAGATATAGGTATAGTCGGTCAAATCTTTATAAATGGTAGTTAATTCCTTTCTGAGTTCCTTTACGTTGTACGAAGGTTTTTGCATCGCCTTGGAAGAGCGTCGGGCAAATAATTCGTTGAATGTGACATTGGCTGAAGCCAAATTAGAAACAAATTTACTTAAAGACAATTCTTTAACAGCATCTTTGTATTCTTCGTTTTGTAAGCGTTCTGTGAGGTTTGACAAGCGATAAGTAGCTTGTTCATACCCGTCATTTTCTACGTTTTTATATTCTGAAAGTAGCAAATTTACCGTTGCAAACGCATCTTTTTCTTTTGGGTTAGTTGAATATTTGTACGCATTGGTAGCCGAACGAAGTGCTTTGAGCAAGTTATCTCTTTCTTTATCGGCTTTCATAATTTTTTCGGACTCTTCACTGCCCCTTACTTGGTCAAGTGCCTCGTCAAGGGTTGGTTTTTTAGCTTGAATAAGTTCAAACAACCTTTTGAAGTCAGTGTCTGTTTGCAAGTCTAATCCTGATTTTTCAAAATCCTCAAAAAAACGGACTAACAATTGCGCAAATTCTGTGTTCTTTAAACTAGAAAGATGAATCGGAATTAATTTAAAATTTTTCATAATGGTATTATTTTTTTAGTTAATTTCTTTTAATTTTTTATGCTGGTTGCTTTCTATTGAAAAATAGATAATAATAGTTATGAGTGTGTGTTTTTAAGCCAATTTGTACTTTTTATTTTCTTGTGTGGTAATATTGACTTGAGAATTGGTTAAAATAGAATTGTAAGTTTTTGTTTTAAGTAGAGAAAGTGCAAATAAAATTTGTTTTATGATTTCTCAATACGAGAAGCTATCAATAGTTTTCAACTTCTAAAATCTCAAGATGAGAAATGGTGTTTTTAATGTTTTTTATGCTTTCTCAATATGAGATTTTTTGTTTTACATTTATTTTATGGTTTCTCAATTAGAGAAGATGATACTTTATTTTATTTTCTGCTATTTTCGTATGTATAAATAGCTTTTTAAAAATTTATAGATTGTTTTCTGTGTTGTTAAGATGATTTTTAAAGTGGTATGGTATCTTTTTAAAATAAATCTTTGCCAAAATAGTTTTCTGACAAAGATTTATTATTTGAGATTTCTTAACCTAAAAATGGATAACGATAATCCACAGGCGGAACAAAGGTTTCTTTAATCAATCGAGGAGAAACCCAACGCAATAAGTTTTGAGCTGAACCTGCTTTATCATTAGTTCCTGATGCTCTGGCACCACCGAAAGGTTGTTGCCCTACCACAGCTCCAGTGGGCTTGTCGTTGATATAGAAGTTACCAGCTGCATCTTCCAACGCCTTGATTGCTTGATTAAGAGCGTATCTATCTTGTGAGAAAACAGCCCCTGTAAGTGCATACTCCGAAGTTTCATCTACTAATTTGAGTGTTTCTTCCCATTTATTATCGTCATATACATAAACTGTAACCACCGGACCAAAAAGCTCCGTTTCCATAGTTGTATATTTCGGATTTGTAGTTACAATAACGGTAGGTTCAATAAAGTATCCTTTCGATTTATCGTAGTTACCCCCAACAAACACTTCAGCGTCCTTGTCTTTTTTCGCTTGGTCGATATATTTAGCTAATTTATCGAACGAACTTTCGTGAATCACGGCAGTAATAAAGTTTTCCATATCCTCTGGCGACCCCATTTTGAAAGATTGTACATCTTCTTTAACAAAATTCAAAATTTCATCAGCTTTCGATTTGGGAAGATATACTCGTGATGCAGCTGAACATTTTTGTCCTTGAAACTCGAATGCTCCACGCGTGATTGCCGTTGCCACTTGTTTAGAAATTGCCGACGGATGCGCAACGATGAAATCTTTACCTCCAGTTTCGCCTACTATTTTCGGATAGGTCTTATAATTATGTATGTTATTGCCTATTTTTTTCCAGATATCTTGAAACACACCTGTTGACCCTGTGAAATGAATTCCAGCAAAGTAAGGACTTGCTAGTAATGTTTCGGTTATCATTGCAGCGTCGCCGTTAATAAAATTGATTACCCCATCAGGAAGTCCAGCCTCTTTAAAAATTTCCATAATTACGTTGGCTGAAAATACTTGGGCGTTACTTGGTTTCCAAATTACTACGTTCCCCATCAGAGCGGCACTGGCTGGTAGATTTCCTGAGATGGCTGTAAAGTTGAAAGGCGTAACTGCATATACAAATCCTTCCAACGGACGATATTCCACTCTATTCCAAATTCCTTCTGATGATATTGGTTGGTCGTTGTAGATATTTGCCATAAATTCTACGTTGAACTGAAGAAAGTCGATAAGTTCACAAGCCGAGTCAATTTCCGCCTGATGAATTGTTTTGGATTGTGCAATCATTGTAGCGGCATTGATTTTTGCTCGATAAGGTCCCGCAATGAGTTCGGCTGCTTTCAAAAAAATAGACGCTCTCTCTTGCCAAGGAAGTGCTGCCCATTTCTTACGAGCCTCCAAAGCAGTTGCAATTGCTTTCTCTACGTGTTGTTTTTCCGCAAGATGATATGTGCCTACCACGTGCTGATGGTCGTGCGGAGCAATCATATTTTTAGTTTTCCCCGTTCTGATTTGGTCTGCCCCAATATATAAAGGAACATCTACGGAATTGTTCCAGAGTTCTTTATATGCTTTCAGAACCGCCTCTCTTTCAGGTGTTCCTTTGGCATATGATTTTACAGGCTCGTTCACAGCCTTTGGCACTTTAAAAAATCCTTTTCCCATAGTGATTGTTATATGAAATTTTTCTGTTAAACAAAATAAATATAAAATATGGTAGCAAGTTACGAAAAAAATAAATATGATGAAAAGGGTCGTTAAAAATATATGGTGTAACGTATGAAAACGGTTAATCGTTAATGGGGTTGTTATCAATATCTTTAGCTTTGAAAAGTTTCTATTGACTTTTGAGTTTGAATTTTGTAGTTTTACTTCTCAATTTAAAGCTTTTGAAAATGAAATTGCAACAATTATTTTTTGTTTTATCAATGCTATTGATAATCGGATGTGGTAAAAGAGAGCATCAAATGCTGCCCAAAGACACGCAGGTGGCACTGGGGCGACTTATTGATAGTGGTGACCCTTCTTATGATGGTTGTGGTTGGCTTATTGATATTGAAGGAAATGTTTTTTCAGTGGACCATTTAGAGGAGGAGTTTAAGCAAAACGGATTACAAGTAAAGGTGTATTACCAAAATACGAAATACCATTATTTGTGTGGAAGAGGGGCAAAGCCTTATAGCGTGATAAAGATTGTAAAGGTAGAAAAACGATAATCCGATGAGAAGACTAAACTTGCAGATAACACGAAATTGCTTTATTCCATTTCGTGTTATTTGCCGTTTTTCATAGGATAATAGGCTTACAATGTTATTTGTATCTTCCTCGTTTCTTTTACCTTTATTTCTTCTGCCTTGTATCTTGTATCTTGTACCTTGTTTCTTTATCCTTTATCCTTGTTCCTTACAATCTGCCTAAACTTTTCAGATGAAGTTCTAAGGCTTTTCCGTCGGTAAGGCTGGCAATGTAGCAGGTTATCCCCATAATACGCTCGTAGATGCTACCGTTTTTCTGGTATTTTTCAGGTAATCCGTTTAAAATAAGTTTGTCGAAAGAGGTTGTTTTTCCAGTTTCGTCATTGATAATTGCGGTGTAGAACAAATCGAGTAGGTTTTGCAAAATGGCATAGCCTGAAATTTCTTTTTCAACCACTTCAGGCGAGCGATAAATGTGCGAAACGCTAATATCGATAATGTCATCAATTTGTGGTTTGTAGATGCTTTCACTGAGTAATGACTGATGAAAATCTCCGTTTAAGATAGCGCTTTCGTATTTCATAAAGGTGTTACTTGCATCTTCAATGAGCGTTCCGATGGCGATAGCCCGTAGGTAAGCGATGCGGTCTTCTTTGGTAGCAAGACGACTATATTTTTCGGTAATGATACGCTGATTGATGAGTTTTCCGAGGTATTCCAAAGCGAAATCTTCGGGGATTAACCCCAGATTGATACCATCTTCAAAATCGATAATTGTATAACAAATATCATCGGCGGCTTCTACTAAAAAAGCTAACGGATGACGTGCAAAACGCAGCTCATTGGGCTGATTGGCTGTGGATTTGAGCTGCATTTCGTGGGCAATTTCTGCAAAAAAGGCTTTTTCGGACTGGAAGAAACCGTACTTTTTGTCGGCGATATGTTTGGTAGGCTTCTCAGGTAGTGATTCTTTTGGATATTTGGTAAAAGCCCCCAAGGTAGGATAGCAAAGCCTTAAACCGCCCTCTAATCCTGGGCGAGTTTCTGTAAGTATTCTGAAGCCATTGGCATTGCCTTCAAAACTACAGAGGTCTTTATACGATTTTTCGCAGATGTATTGCTTGATTTCGGCTCCTTTTTGGTGTTCAAAGAATTCTCCGATAGCCTTTTCTCCACTATGACCAAAGGGTGGATTTCCGATGTCGTGCGCCAAAGCCGCGGCAGCTACAATTGCCCCGAAATCATTAGCTTGATACCCTAACTCGGTATGAAGTTCTGGATATTTTTTTAAGAGTTGCCCCCCTACAGTGCGCCCCAAACTTCTTCCTACCATTGATACTTCCATACTGTGAGTGAGTCGAGTATGAACAAATCCGGTTTTTGAAAGCGGAATGACTTGGGTTTTATCTTGTAGACTACGAAAAGCACTTGAAAAAACAATGCGGTCAAAATCGACCTCAAAAACCAATCGGGTTTCGTTTTGGTCTTTCCGAAGTCGTTTTTCGGTATCTCCGAAGCGTTTTAAAGTTAATAAATGTTCCCAGTTCATAAAAAGGTTTAGATTTTTGAAAGATTCAGACCTGAATTAAGGGTTCAAGCCATAGTTTTGTTTCAGATTTTTATGTTTAAAGTCAGATGTATTTTCTGGCAAAAAATTACTCCACACGATGCCAGTATTGGGTTCTTCCCATTAGTGCTACGCCAATGTATCCTCTTACTTTGAGTTTGTTTGCATCTTCCAAAGTGATGTAACACTTGTATTGTTTGCCAGTTTTAGGGTCTAAAATCTTTCCACCGTTCCATTGATCGCCATCTTTTTGAAGGTCTTTTATGATGACGAGTCCCTCTAAGGGTTTGTTTTTGTCATTTCCGGTACAAGCGGTGCATTTTAAACTTTTTTTGTCTTTTTCAAGCAAGGAAACAATCTTTCCATAAACGATACCTTTTTCTTCATAGATTTGTACGATAGATTTTTCTTTACCGGTTTCATCGTCAATGGTTTTCCATTTTCCTAAAACGCTCTGAGCTTGAGTGGTGAAAGTAAAAGCTGCCAATAAAAAGGTAAGTAAATGTATTTTTTTCATATTTCTAAATAAATATATGGTTTAGGGTTCAAAGATACTAAAATTAAAGTACTTGCAAAATGCTAATAAAGTAGCTCAATTTCTTTCAAAGAGAAAGTTAGCATTTGATCGTCTTCATTTTGTACAACGAGTTTTCCTGAGGGTAAAACGCCTCGTATTATCCCAGAGAAATCATTACCTAAATGGGGTCGAAAAGCCGAAACTTGGTCTATGCGAAACAAATGACGCTTATACAAGGGGTAAACCGATTCGAAGCTTAGCTGCTCAACTTTAGCTAAATGCGCTTCTAAGTTTTTGAGGATACTTTGCATTAAGGGTTCAATCTCGTAGGTAAGTCCGGTAATTTTTTTTAGTGAACTTGCCTTGGGTAAACCATTAAACTCGGTTTGATTTATATTCAAGCCAATACCCACGATGCTCTTTTCGATGTATCCGCTACGAATTACATTTTCGATGAGAATGCCTCCCAATTTATATTTTGATGACAAAATGTCATTAGGCCATTTAATGCTTAGTTGTGGAATTTCTAGCGTTTCCAAAGCCTTGTGAATTGCTAAAGAAACTAGCATATTGAGTAGGAAAAAATGTTTTGTTTCTAATCTATTAAATAAGCATAGTGTGCTAAAAGTGAGGTTTTTATTAGGTTCAGAATTCCATTTTGCGCCGTACTGCCCTACACCGGCAGTTTGCATAGGTGTCCAAATGGTTAAAAAGTTTGACAAATTAGGCTGCTCGTATGCCATTTTTTTCAAAAACCCATTGGTGGAATCTATGGCATTAAGTTTGATAATTTCCATAAAATATGAAATGAAGAAAAGCAATATAAAGGCGCAAATGTACGATATATCCCTAAAAAAACATTAAAATTTGCTTTTTATAGGTTTTTCATTGCCTGAAATAAGAATGAAAATGATACATTTGCACTTTTACAAATTCGTATAAATCAATTTTAACTTAAAATAAATCATTTATTTAATGACATCAAGCAAAGAAGCACAGACAGATCAACTTATAACACATATTCTCAAAGGGATAGAAAAAGTTAAAGGCAATAACATTACCATAATGGATTTACGAGGTATTGAAAATACCGTTTGTGATTATTTTATTTTGTGTGACGGAAATTCCAACACTCAAGTAGCAGCTATTTCGGGTTCGGTACAGAAAGTGGTAAGTAAAGATATTAACCAAAAACCTTGGCACGTGGAAGGAGAAGCCAATGCTGAGTGGATTTTGATGGATTATGTTGATGTAGTGGTACATATCTTCCAAAAACCATTGCGTGAAAGATACGATATTGAAGGGCTTTGGGGCGATGCTAAAATAACTCAAATAGAAACAAACAATTAACAAAAATGACAGAAAATAACAAACCTAACAATAAACCTCGATTCTCAGCCTACTGGATTTATGCCATACTCATTATGCTCCTATTGGGGGTAAATTTTTATTCTGGGGGGAGTATGTGGTACCAGCCTAAGGAGGTTTCACAATCCAAGTTTGAAGAATTTCTACGCAATGGCGATGTTGCTAAGGTGGTGATAGTGAATCGTAAAGATGCTAATGTTTATCTTACCCCCGATGCGATGAAAAAGGAAGAACACAAAGCGGTAAAGCCTGAAAACTCTTTGTTTTCTCAAACTGCGGAGAGCGATACTCCTCAATACAAATTTGAACTAGGAGATTTGAGCAATTTTGAAAATAAATTTGACCAAATCGTACAGGAAAATAATTTGACTACTACGCGTGATAATAAAACCAAACAAAATCTGTTTGCTGATATTCTGTTTTCTGTTTTACCTTTTGTCCTTTTTATCGCAATATGGATTTTTATTATGCGAAGAATGGCAGGTGGAGGAGCTGGAGGCGGACAAATTTTCAACATCGGTAAATCACGTGCCCGTTTGTTTGATGAAAAGAAGGAAGTCAAAGTATCGTTTAAAGATGTAGCTGGACTTGAAGGTGCTAAAGAAGAAATACAGGAAATTGTTGAGTTTTTAAAAAATCCAGACAAGTACACTTCTTTGGGAGGGAAAATTCCAAAAGGAGCCTTGTTGGTAGGACCTCCTGGTACGGGTAAAACATTATTGGCTAAGGCAGTAGCAGGTGAAGCCCAAGTACCTTTCTTTTCGCTTTCAGGGTCTGATTTTGTGGAAATGTTCGTAGGGGTGGGGGCTTCGCGTGTACGAGACCTTTTCAAACAAGCCAAAGAAAAATCACCAGCAATTATATTTATTGATGAGATTGATGCCATCGGTAGGGCAAGAGGCAAAAATAATTTCACAGGAGCTAATGATGAGCGTGAAAATACGTTAAATCAGTTACTTACTGAAATGGATGGTTTTGGTACTAATACCAATGTTATCGTTTTGGCAGCAACCAATCGTGCCGATGTTCTTGACAAAGCCCTAATGAGAGCAGGACGCTTCGACCGCCAAATTTATGTCGAATTGCCCAATATTAATGAGCGTAAGGAAATTTTTAATGTTCACTTACGTCCTATTAAAACCGCTGAAGCTCTTGACTTGGATTTTCTGGCGAAACAAACCCCAGGATTTTCAGGGGCTGATATTGCTAATGTATGTAATGAAGCCGCTCTTATTGCTGCTCGAAAAGGTAAGAAAGCAGTAAGCAAGGAAGATTTTATGGATGCGGTTGATCGTATTGTGGGTGGACTTGAAAAGAAAACGAAAATCATCACACCAGAAGAGCGTAAAGCCATTGCATTTCACGAAGCAGGTCACGCCACTGTGAGTTGGCTTTTGGAACACGCCGCTCCTTTGGTTAAGGTAACTATTGTTCCGCGAGGGCAATCGTTAGGGGCAGCTTGGTATTTACCCGAAGAACGACAAATTGTTCGTACCGAGCAAATTTTGGACGAAATGTGTGCAGCTTTGGGCGGACGAGCCTCTGAAGAGGTTACCTTTGGTAAAATCTCTACTGGAGCCCTCAGTGATTTGGAAAAAGTAACCAAACAGGCACGGGCTATGGTAACTATTTACGGATTAAATGATAAGATAGGGAATTTAACTTATTATGATTCAAGTGGTCAGGAATATAATTTCACTAAGCCCTATAGTGAGCAAACGGCTCAACTTATTGATCAAGAGATTTCTAAAATCATTGAAACCCAATATCAGAGAGCAATTCAAATTTTAACCGAGAATAAGGAAAAACTTACTCGTTTAGCCCATTTATTATTGGAAAGAGAGGTTATTTTTAAAGAAGATTTGGAGGATATTTTTGGTAAAAGACAATATGGTAATGATATAGAACCAACCGTAAAAGTCAATGAAAGTTTACAACAACAAGTAGATGCTACCGAAAGTTAATGGTTTATAAAAACCTATAAATTTCATAAAAATAAAAAAACTTGATTAACAAAGTGTTTTAATCAAGTTTTTTTTATAATTTTACGTTTTGATTTACATCATATCGTGTAACACATCAGTCAAGGTTAATGAGTTTTTTTAAAAAGATATTTGGCTCTCGTAATGAAACTTCTAAAAGTAAGGAAGAAAGGGGGAAATATGCTCCCGCAGAGCAGAAGAAAATTTCGGCAGATGAATGCTTCGCTATAAAATTCGTTGAAAATGGCGGAAAATTTATTTATTGCGAAAGTGAGATAGAAATACAACAGATTTTTGTTAATATCATCAGAGAGATAGGAATTGATGCCCGAATAGCAACTCCTAGTCAGCAGCTCGTTGAAATGTTTGGCGAGTTTGAGTCTCTTTTTGTCAAAAATGTAGATAAAGCTAACATCTACCTTACCGATTGTGAATATTTGCTTACGGATAAGGGGGCGATACTCTTTTCATCAAATCAATTAAGGCAAAAGAAAATGAAGGATTTGCCCAAAATTTTTATTGTTTTTGCCAAAACCTCACAGATGGTACTTGATATCAGTGAAGGGATGCGTGGAATCAAAAACAAGTATCGTAAAAAGATACCTTCAGGCATTACAGCGCTTCATAACTTTAAAGAAAGTCAAGACGATTTTTTGACTTACGGCACTTGTTCCAAAAAAATGTATCTCATTTTATTGGAAGATATGTCTAACTAAAACCACACATTGTGAACGAATTTGTCAAAAGAATTATAACCGGATTTATTTATATTTTCCTTTTGCTTTCAGCCATTATGCTTGATGCTGATGCTTTTGATTTTCTATTTTTGTCTTTCGGAATAATCTGTCTTTTCGAATTTAAAATGCTTATTAAGCTACGTGGCTTGTATATATTTATTGCTTTCTTGTTTATGTGGTGGGTTTTTATCCATTTGCGTACGTCTGAATTTTCGGTGTATTTACTTCTACTCACCACAATATTGGTAAACAGTTTCTTGGTGTTGGATTTATTTTCAGAGAAAAAACCTTTAAGGCTTAGAGATAATAATTACAAATTTTTCATCAGTTTGGTATATATTGGTGCAGGATGTATTTTTATGCCTCTGATTTACAAACACGAATTGTTTAACTCGTATACAAAACTTGAAGCACAACTTACAATGATAGGCATTTTGTGCATCATTTGGGCAAGTGACAGTTTTGCTTATTTGATTGGTAAGAGTTTAGGTAAACATAAATTATTGGAACGAATATCGCCTAAAAAGACCATTGAAGGTACGCTTGGTGGGTTGGTAGGTGCTATTATTACGGCTTCTATTATTTCAACTTATACCGAAAAAACTACTTGGCATTGGGTTGTATTGTCAATAGTATTGGTGATTACTGGTACGCTTGGAGATTTGGTCGAATCTCGATTTAAACGCGTGGCTCGAGTTAAAGATAGTGGTACTTCATTACCTGGTCACGGAGGATTGTTAGACCGATTGGATAGTTTAATATTTGCTTCCCCTTTTGCATTTTTAACCTTACAATTTTTAGCATATGTTTCATAAAGAAGGATTTAAAATCATTTTAACTTCGTTTTTTATTACCATTGGATTGGTTTTGGTAGCTCATTATTTTGTTCCTATTTTTTGGCTCTCAAAGCTAATACAGATTTTGGCGGTTATTTTTCTGATTCTCATTCTCCAATTTTTTAGAAATCCAAAAAGGCGAGGAGAATGTAATGATTATCGGGTAATTGCCCCTGTTGATGGAAAAGTAGTGGTGATTGAAGAAGTCTTTGAGAAGGAATATTTTAAAGATAAACGTATTCAGGTTTCGATATTTATGTCGCCAGTAAATGTACACGTAACTCGTTATGCTATAGGCGGGAAGGTAGTTTTTAGCAAATATCATCCTGGTAAATATTTGGTAGCTTGGCACCCCAAAGCTTCTGAGGAAAACGAGCGAACAACAGTAGTGGTTGAAAATGAGGTGTTTGGTAAGGTGTTGTATCGGCAAATAGCAGGAGCCTTAGCTAAACGTATCGTGAACTATGCCAAAGAAGGCGATGTGGCGCTTCAAGGAGCAGATGCTGGTTTTATTAAATTTGGGTCACGAGTGGATTTGTTTTTGCCACTTGATACTAAAATAAACGTTTCTTTGGGCGATAAGGTTAAAGGGGGAATTGATTTCATCGCTGAAAAAAAAGTGGAATCATCATCCGATGATTGCGTATAAATACGTAATTTCGCATAACATTTGAAAAATTTATAAATACTAAATATTTTTATTATAAATGGGAAGAGCATTTGAGTTTAGAAAAGCCCGAAAGTTTAAACGATGGGCAGCAATGGCAAAAACTTTTACACGCATCGGGAAAGATATTGTGATGGCAGTTAAAGAAGGTGGGCCACACCCCGAGAGTAACTCCCGTTTACGTGCCGTAATTCAGAATGCAAAAGCAGCCAATATGCCCAAAGAAAATATTGAGAGGGCAATAAAGAAGGCTTCGGAAAAGGATACAGCCAATTATAAAGAGGTGCTGTTTGAAGGCTACGCTCCGCATGGTATAGCTGTTTTAATTGAAACGGCTACCGATAATAACAATCGTACCGTTGCTAACATTCGTAGTTACTTTAACAAATGTAATGGCACTTTAGGCACATCGGGTTCAGTGGAGTTTATGTTTGACCATACTTGTAATTTCAGAATCAATGCAGAGGGCTTGGAAGCAGAAGAATTAGAGCTTGAAATGATTGATTTCGGGGCCGAAGAAGTTTTTCAAGATGAGGATGGTATCCATATTTATGCGCCTTTTGAAAGTTTTGGTGCTATTCAAAAAGAACTTGAAGGGAGAAATATTGAAATTCTTTCTTCTGGATTTGAGCGTATTCCGCAGATAACAAAAGAGTTATCGCCAGAAGAACAAGCCGATGTTGAAAAACTTTTGGAAAAAATAGAAGAAGATGAAGACGTTCAAAATGTCTATCATACGATGAAAGAAACCGAAAGCTAAATACTCATACAACAAGAGAATATTTTATAGTTAATTTTATGTAACGATTAAGATATAGGTATCGTACTTTCAAAAGAAAACAAAACGAGGAAAAATTTTTAAAAATTTTTCCTCGTTTTGTTTTTAGAATTTGATTTCAAACTTATCTTGAGTTAAGGTATTAGACTTTATAAATTCAAAAGTATATGAATTTTCTTGGTTTTTGAATAATATACCTTGCATACCCTCAGGAGTTTGAGCCATATAAATATCGGGTAATGAAGTTTTTTGTATTTTAAGAATGATTTTCGGAGAACTGTCTATCAATTGAAAACCTAATTCATTGGGTTGTGCATATAAAATAGGTAAGGTTGAGGTACTTTTTGCCACATTGGTCGTTGGATAGTCTTTTGAAGTGCCTATCAGATTATTTTTTCGGAATTCAGCCAATTTGTTTTCTGCCGAAAATGCTTCTCGTAAGGCTTGTTGATAAGCGCGTTTGAATTCTTTTTCTTTACTTTTTCCTATCTCTGAGGTGAATACTTCTTTGCCAGTACAGTCCGTTAGTTTTAGTGTCAGCTTTGTTATAAACATTCCTGAACTATTACTAACTGAAGCCTTGAGTAATTCACAAGGTTTTGAGGCTATTTCAGTAGGAATTTCATTTTCCCAAAAGGTTTTGAAACTATTTTTTTCAAATAGAAATTTTGTCAGCTCGCTGAGTTGAAACTCGTTATCCGTTTTCATAAAGTCAAAGCGTTTCGGAATGATAACATACTGCTGTTGAAAATCTTGTGCCCAATGACATAAAGGAAATAAAAATACAAAACTTAAGAATAATGATTTCATTGTAATATAGAATAAAATTTGACGATTTGTTTATTTTCTTAATAATGATAAAATAACAGCTAAATTACATTTTTTATCTGAATAGTTATCTGAAAAACTGAAAATAGTTTCTCCAATTTTGTTTATTTTTGGACTTTGGTTCATTTAAAAACAAATTTTATTATGAAACGACAAATTATTATTACTTCCGATGGCTCTACTTCAATATATATTGAGGATTGGAATGAAAGTTATCATTCTAAACACGGGGCTATTCAGGAGGCTTATCACGTTTTTATTAAAAACGGACTGAATCTCTTCGAAAGCAGAAGTATAAATATTCTCGAAATTGGTTTTGGAACCGGATTAAATGCCTTTATTACCTTTTTGGAACACCGAAAAAGAAAATTGAATGTAAATTACCAAACAGTAGAGGCGTACCCGCTAACTTTACAAGAGGCAATGGCAATGAACTACGTGCAACAACTTAACGCTACTGACAATTTGTCCGTTTTTGAGCAGTTGCATACCTGCACTTGGGAGCAAGAGCACAGTCTATGTTCTTCGTTCCGATTCAAAAAGCGAAATCAACTTTTTCAAAACATAAATGATGTGAAGCATTTTGATTTGATTTATTTTGATGCTTTTGGGGCAAGAGTACAACCCGAATTATGGAACGAAAACATATTCAGAAAAATGTTTCAAGCCCTTAAAGAAGGAGGGTATTTGGTTACTTATTCGGCTAAGGGGAGTGTACGCAGAGCGATGCAAGCTTGTGGTTTTAAGGTCGAAAAATTACAAGGTCCGCCAGGCAAGCGAGAAATGCTTCGGGCACGAAAGTAGTATTGTATGTAAAAGAATGCAATTTTTAGAATTGACTTAAAAAATAGAATACATAAAAAATGATGGATTTCTGTCAGTCTGGGTGAAGTCGAAGCCTGACACTAAAAATTATCATCATACTTTTTATAACACAACCAAATTTTTATATTTTCGCATTGATTTATAAAAGATAGATGATGTCAGATTCTTACGAACAAATTTTTAAAAATAACCGCCGATGGATTGAAAGTAAGCTCAAAGAAAATAAAGATTTTTTCAAGGAACTTGCTGAGGCTCAAAATCCTGAATTTTTATATATTGGTTGCTCTGACAGTAGGGTCACCGCCGAAGAACTTATGGGTGTAAAGCCTGGGCAGGTTTTTGTGCATCGTAATATAGCCAATGTGGTGAATGCCATTGATATGAATGTGGCTTCGGTAATACAATATGCGGTGGAACATTTGCGAGTAAAACATATTGTGATTTGTGGGCATTATCATTGTGGAGGGGTAAAATCAGCGATGACAGCGCAAGATTTGGGGCTATTAAATCCGTGGCTTAGAAATATTCGTGATGTGTATCGTTTGCATCAAGATGAGCTCGATGCCATTGAAGATGAAGACAAGCGTTATGACCGATTGGTGGAGCTAAACGTACAAGAACAATGCATCAATGTAATCAAAACCGCCGCCGTTCAAAAACGTTACATTGAAGAGGGCGTTCCGTGGGTACACGGTTGGGTTTTTGATTTGAAAAATGGGAAATTAATCGATCTAAAGATTGATTTTCATAAGATTATGAAGGATATTCAGAAAATATACGATTTAACCGATACCGAATGGATGATGCCTAGAAGGCGCTAGTTTATAGCAAGTGAGGAAGTCCTGAACGAATATGCAAATCGCGTTGAGGAAACGGAATTTCTATGCCGTGCTTGGCAAATTCTTTGAAAATAGCATAGTAAAGTTCACTTTTGAGTACCACAGGTTTTTGGGTGTAAGTGGAAGTCCAAACCACCAATTCGAAATTCAAAGAGTTATCACCATATTCCACAAACCAAAAAGCAGGAGCAGGATTTTCCAATACAGCTGTGTTTTGTCGAGCTACATTCAGTACAATTTCACGCACTTTTTCCGGATCTTCTTTATATGATACTCCAACGGGATAGTGAAAACGCACCAAGCGATCGTTATGTGACCAGTTAATTACATTTGTATTGATAAATTGTGAATTAGGCACAATCACCGAAATGTTATCATTTGTCACTACAGTGGTCGAACGCATTGAAATTTCAACTACATCTCCCGAAATGTCACCAACTTGAATACGATCACCAATTTTTATAGGGCGCTCAAAAAGGATGATAATCCCAGAGATGAAATTGTTAGTAATGTTTTGTAAACCAAAACCAATACCCACGCCCAATGCTCCGAATAGCCAACCAAAAGCACTTAAGTCAAATCCTGCAGATTTAAAGATAAACAAAAAACCAAAAAGGAGTAGAAAATAACGAGCAATAGTTACGATAGCCGCACGAACCCCTTGCTGTGAGATGCGCTTGGTTAACAATTTATTTTCTAAAAAATGACTTAGCTTTTTTGAAAGAAAAATCAAAAGAAAACTGGAAAGCGTTAAATAAATCAGTGTCAGTAGAGTAAAGTTATTTCCTTTGATGTCAAAAATAACGATAGTCATTACATTTTTTATTTTTCCCCAAAGATCCGTAAGTGTTGCGGTAAGAAGCATAAGTAAAATAATTTTTTCAAAAATACGTTTTATTTGTTGAATTTGAAATACTCAAAAAAATAAAGGAATTCTTAAATTTAATAAGAATTCCTTTATTATACTCTTGTATTACAATACGATTATTGTGCTACAGTTCCTTTGATAGATAAGGATTTTATTGTTCCGTTTTTAGCATTGGAATAAACTTGTATCGTTTTACGGATAGGACCAACACGTGAAGTGTCATATTTAACTTCAATTTTACCAGAAGCTCCAGGTGCAACAGGCTCCTTAGGCCAAGCAGGTACTGTACAACCGCAAGTTGAAGTAGCATTGGTGATTACAAGAGGAGCTTTTCCTGTATTGGTGAATTCAAAAACTCGAACTCCGTTGCTTCCTGCTTTTACCGTACCGTAATCAATTTCTTCTGCTTTGAATGTAATTTCTGCAGATTCAGCTTCTTGTGCATACGTTACAGCACCAAAAACAGCTACAAATAAAAATGTTAAAATCTTTTTCATGACATAAAAATTTAAAAAATTAGTTTTACTTTTATTCCTTCATTTTAATAAATGTGGGGGCAAATGTATTTTTATTTCTTTAAATACGCAAGAAGTTTTACATTTGCACAATAATTTAACAAACAAAAATCAAGCCAAAGTATGGAAATCCCTTCAAAATATTTACCCAATTCGGTAGAAGCCAAATGGTACGAATACTGGATGAAACACAATTTCTTCCACTCAACTCCCGATGAAAGAACACCTTACACCATTGTAATTCCCCCGCCAAACGTTACGGGAATTTTGCATATGGGGCATATGCTCAATAACACAATTCAAGATGTACTTATCCGCCGTGCAAGGCTAAAAGGTTTCAATGCTTGTTGGGTGCCGGGTACCGACCACGCTTCTATTGCCACCGAAGCCAAAGTAGTGGCAAAGCTCAAAGAACAAGGCATCGACAAAGCCAACCTCACACGTGAGGAATTCCTCAAACACGCTTGGGATTGGACGCATCAGTATGGGGGCGTTATCCTTGAGCAGCTCAAAAAACTCGGCTGTTCGTGCGATTGGGACAGAACCAAATTCACCCTTGATGATGACCTTTATGCTTCAGTGATAAAGGTGTTTGTCGATTTATACAATAAAGGATACATCTATCGCGGATATCGAATGGTTAATTGGGACCCCGAAGCCAAAACCACACTTTCGGATGAAGAGGTTATTTATAAAGAACAGAACGGAAAACTTTTCTATCTGAAATACAAAATAGAAGGTTCAGAGGAATATCTTTTGGTTGCTACCACGCGTCCTGAAACCATTTTCGGAGATATTGCCGTTTGTATCAACCCCAAAGATGAGCGTTACAAACATCTGAAAGGCAAAAGAGTAATCGTGCCGATTGTTAATCGTATTGTGCCGATTATCGAAGACGAATACGTGGATATTGAGTTTGGAACAGGAGCTTTGAAAATCACTCCGGCTCACGACAAAAACGACTACGAAATCGGCGAACGCCATAAACTCGAAATCATCGACGCCTTTACCGACGATGCCAAACTGAATCATCACGGATTGCATTACGAAGGAAAAGACCGATTTGTGGTTCGCAAAGAGATAGTTAAAGAACTCGAAGCAAAAGATTTATTGCTGAAAACGGAAGATTACCTTAATAAAGTCGGTACATCGGAGCGTACAGGGGCTGTTATCGAACAACGCCCACTCGACCAATGGTTTTTGAAGATGGAAGATTTGGTAAAACCTGCCATCAGCGGAGTTTTGGAAAGCGAAGAAATCAATTTCTTCCCCAAAAGATATGAAAATACCTATCGCCATTGGATGGAAAACATCCGCGATTGGAACATTTCGCGTCAGCTTTGGTGGGGACAACAAATTCCGGCGTATTATTATGGTAGCGGAAAAGAAGATTTCGTAGTTGCCGAAACCAAAGAAAAAGCCTTAGAATTGGCAAAAGCAAAATCTAATAACTATTCCCTAACAACTAATGACTTAAAGCAGGACGAAGACGCTCTCGATACGTGGTTCTCTTCTTGGTTGTGGCCAATGAGCGTTTTTGGCGGAATTTTAGACCCTGAAAACAAAGAATACAATTATTATTATCCTACCAATGATTTGGTTACAGGTCCTGATATTATTTTCTTTTGGGTGGCGAGAATGATTATGGCAGGGTACGAATTCAAAGGGAAAAAACCTTTTACCAATGTTTATTTCACGGGGATTGTTCGCGACAAGCAGGGACGAAAAATGTCCAAACAATTAGGAAATTCGCCCGATGCGTTGAAATTGATTGATGACTTTGGTGCGGACGGCGTTCGTGTGGGGCTTTTATTGTCGTCCGCAGCAGGAAATGACTTACTTTTCGATGAGGCTCTTTGTCAGCAAGGTAGCGGATTTGCCAACAAGATTTGGAATGCCTTCCGACTCGTAAAAGGTTGGGAAATTTCGGAAGCTAATCAGCCTGAAAACAATCGAATTGCCATCGAATGGTACCGAAATAAGTTCCAAAAGGTACTTGCCGAAACCGAAGACGATTTTGCAAAATACAGAATCTCCGATGCCTTGATGAAAATTTACAAATTGGTGTGGGACGACTTCTGTTCGTGGCTCTTGGAGATGGTAAAACCTGCTTACGGACAGCCAATTGACCAAAAAACGTTTACCGAAATCATCGCCATTTTTGAAGATAACCTCAAATTGTTACATCCGTTTATGCCGTTTATTACGGAGGAAATCTGGCAACATATCACCGAGCGAAAACCTCAGGAGGCTCTGGTAGTGGCAAAATATCCTGAAATAACTTCGTTTGATGAGCAGATTTTAGCCGAATTTGAGACCGCTGCCGAAGTAATTTCGGGCATTAGAACCATACGAAAAGAGAAAAACATTCCGTTTAAGGAAGAAATGCCCCTTTCGGTACTCAACAACGAACAAACGGCAACGACTTTCGATGTGATTATCGCCAAATTAGGGAATTTGTCCGAACTGAAATATGTTAGCCAAAAGGTAGAGGGGGCGATTTCGTTCCGAGTGAAGTCCAACGAGTATTTTATCCCGATGCAGGGCAACATCAATGTAGAGGAAGAAATCAAAAAACTCGAAGAGGAACTCAAATATACGCAAGGCTTTTTGGCTTCGGTGGAGAAAAAACTCTCCAACGAGAAATTTGTCAGCTCCGCTCCTGAAAAAGTGGTGGAAATGGAACGTAAAAAACAAGCCGACGCACTAGCGAAGATTGAAACCATTCAACAAAGCCTTAAAAACCTGCGGGGGTAAGGAAAAGGAAAAAGTGTAAAGGATAAAGTTACAAGAAAGGGCGAAAGATTTTTTCGCTTTTACGTAGAGCATATACGAATACATAGACATTCAATACCAATTATAAACTAAATTAAATATTATGTATAGAGAAAAATGGAAACTTTTGCTTGGAGAAAAAAGATTTAGAGAAAAATCTCCAACAATACCTACTGATGGAAGAAATCCCTTTGAAAATGATTATGGTAGACTTATTTCAAGTTCCCCTATTAGACGTCTACAGGATAAGACACAAGTCTTTCCACTAGAACAGAGCGATTATATAAGAACGAGATTAACCCATTCCCTTGAAGTATCCTATATTGCTAGCTCAATAGGTCAGAGTATTGAAAAAGTTTTACTCAAAAAAGGAGATATTACTGATGATCAAAAAGGACTTCTTAGTTCACTTCTTAGAGTTGCTGGATTAGTTCACGACCTAGGAAACCCCCCATTCGGACATTTCGGAGAAAAAGCTATAGCTACTTTTTTTTCAGATTATTTTGATAAAAAAAGTACATCCCTTAATGATAATGAAAAAGCTGATTTGAAATATTTTGATGGTAATGTTCAAACATTTAGGATATTATCCAAGCTATATTACTTTGGAGATGGTTTTGGCTATAATTTAACCTATTCTTCACTAGCTTCAATCGTAAAATATCCTTTCAGTTCCGTAGAGGGCAATCAAGGAGATTCAGAGGATATTGCTAAGAAGAAGTTTGGATACTTTGTTACAGAAGAGAGTTTATATAAAGAAATAGATGGATATTTACAACTAAACAACAAGAGAAATCCTATTACTTATTTACTTGAAGCTGCTGATGATATTGCGTATAGTGCAGCAGATATAGAAGATAGTATAAAGCTTGGTATTATAGATATAAACAAAGTAAGAAAAATCTTTAATGAAAACTTATCTAAAAATAAAATACAAGTCCTTAAAGAGTTAGATTCACTAACTAACAAATTTTGGGATGAGAGGGACTCCTCCTTAGTTATACAAAAGTTTAGAATTTTCACCCAAAGAATTATGATTGAAAAAATTATAGAAACTTTTGAAAACAATTATGATAAAATTATGGAAGGAACTATGAAAGAAGAAATTATCAAAATTTCAGAAGCCTCTGACATAAGAAAAGCATATAAAGAATTACAATCTATTGTTTTTAAAGATAAATGTATTATTAAAAAGGAAATTGCGGGATGGGAAGCCATCTATGGGTTGTTAGACATTTTTGTAAAAGCCTCTGAAAGTCCAAGCTTTTGTGAAAAAGAGGGCACTTATGATTCCCGTTTATACAATTTAATATCATCAGATCATAGATATGTGTATGAGAATATTGAAAAGTATAACAACGATGAATATAAAAAACTTCAGATGATAGTAGACTATATCTCTGGAATGACAGATTCTTATGCCATTAATTTATATCAACAATTAAAAGGAATTAAATTATAAATGTTTTTCGAAGAGGAGAATATCAAAAAAAAATTTCAAGATTATTTTGTACACAAAATGAAAGAGAATAACGCTATATCTCTTTTATACAACATCCTTTCTGTTGAGACAGCTTATGTAATAGGTGGTTTTTTCAGAGATTTTTTATATGGGAAAAATAGTCGTGATATAGATATAATAGTAGACATTAAAAGAACACAACTAATCGAAATAATATCGTCCTTTTGCTTTCCCCATAAAGTAAATAGATATGGGGGGATCAAAATCAAGTTAAGTGATTTAGAGTTAGATATTTGGTCTATAGAGGACAATTGGGCTTTCAAAAATAACTTGGTAAAGTTAAATGAAAATGACAAATTGAATAGTATAGCCAAGGGGTGCTTTTACAACTATGATTCATTAGTAATTAATCTCCACAACTTTTCATACAACTTGAAGTATTATAAAGACTTTGTAAAAAATAATCAACTTGATATTCTTCAAAAAAAATCGATATATAAAAATTTAAATCCTTCTGTTGAGGCGAATATAATAAGAGCCTTTTATATAAAGTATAGATTCAATTCTTCTTTAAGCGATAACACTTATTTATATGTGAGTAAAAAACTTGGACATTTACGAGATAAATATGGTAATGTATTGTCTCATCTTAATAAAATTAAACAAACTTATCCGAAGTACAATGAATTAAATTCAGCTTACATAGAGTGTTGTATAGAAGAAATAAAAAAAAATAATAACTATAATAATCAATATCTTCTAGATTTTTAAAGATTACAAAAAACAAATTATTACAAATCAATCAAATAAAGAATTATGTTAACGCGTTTATAAACATTATCAAGATTCTAGCACGTATTTTTTCATTTTAAGGGAATTACCTAAAAGAATAAAACGTGTATCCCAAATCTCTTTATTAAAGTTTTTAATTAAAAAACAAATGACTTCTTATTCTCCCTATTTAAGCGAAACACCAAAACGCTTGTTTTCTTGTTTCGCCTAAATAGGCGAAGCCCCAAAACACGTGGAGGAAACCTTTGCCTAAATAGGTAAAGGTAGAAAACAGCTGTTTTTACATATCGCCTAAGTAGGCGAAGGTTGGGAACATTTGTTTTCTCGTTTCGCCTAAATGATTGCAACTAAACAACAACAAATGTTAAAATTCAACCTAAAAGCGCTTACACAATAATATTTTTGTACATTAGCGGAAAAAGTAAAACACATTACTGATTGTCAAACTAAATTTATACCGCTATGAACAAACTAAACACTTCCATTCGCACTACCCAAATCGATGATGTTTCTGACTTACTTTTGGTGAGAACAAGTGATTGACACGACCAATACCACCATAAAACGAAGAAACAATCAGGGAAAAGGAGATAGTCAAACTAAGAAGTAAAAGAATATAAGGATGAAGACAAAGGATGAAAATGAGGTTGCGAAAGTATTTTTGTCTTTGAGTTTTGCAAATGGGAATATGTAATGTTATTTATTAGGTATATATAGGTATAGGGGGCTACTTGAATGAGTAGTCTTTTGTTGTTATTGTGGGGAAGGATTTGTTTTTGAATTATTTTGACAGAATTGTTTTTTTGGGTTTAACTTTTTGTTTTTCATTATTTTATTTTGTTTAATAAAAAATATTTTAGAAAAAACTTTAAAAAAGTTTGGTGATTAAATAAAAGGTATTACTTTTGCACCCGCTTTTGAGGAGGTCATTAGTTGATAGAGATTAGTGAATAGATGAAAAGCGAAAAGCTCAAAAAATATTTTGAAAAAAAAAACTTTAAAAAGTTTTGGTGATTAAATAAAAAGTATTACTTTTGCACCCGCTTTGAGAAAGTCGTTAGTTAATAGAGATTAGTGATTAGTAATAAAGCGAAAAAGTTCAAAAAAAATATTTTGAAAAAAAACTTTAAAAAGTTTTGTTGGTAAAGAAAAAGTTTTTATCTTTGCCCTCGCTTTTGAAAGCGTAAGGCTAGAGAGCGAAAAAAAGAAATGAGAAGTTCATTGAAAATATTGTTGACAGCACAAGAATAAGATTTAAAGAATTATCCTAAGAGTCGATTACTTTTTTGTTAAAGGTTGCGATATTAAAGATTTTTAACGATGAAGAGTTTGATCCTGGCTCAGGATGAACGCTAGCGGCAGGCCTAACACATGCAAGTCGAGGGGTAGAGTGCTTCGGCACTTGAGACCGGCGCACGGGTGCGTAACACGTGTACAATCTACCTTTTGCTAAGGGATAGCCCGAAGAAATTTGGATTAATACCTTATAGTATTGTTTGGTGGCATCACTGAATAATTAAAGCTCTGGTGGCAAAAGATGAGTACGCGTCCCATTAGCTAGTTGGTGTGGTAACGGCATACCAAGGCTACGATGGGTAGGGGTCCTGAGAGGGAGGTCCCCCACACTGGTACTGAGACACGGACCAGACTCCTACGGGAGGCAGCAGTGAGGAATATTGGACAATGGTCGGAAGACTGATCCAGCCATGCCGCGTGCAGGATGACGGCCTTATGGGTTGTAAACTGCTTTTATACAGGAAGAATAAGGTCTACGAGTAGATTGATGACGGTACTGTATGAATAAGCATCGGCTAACTCCGTGCCAGCAGCCGCGGTAATACGGAGGATGCGAGCGTTATCCGGAATCATTGGGTTTAAAGGGTCCGTAGGCGGGCTTATAAGTCAGAGGTGAAAGCACTGAGCTCAACTGAGTAACTGCCTTTGAAACTGTAGGTCTTGAATGTTTGTGAAGTAGCTGGAATGTGTAGTGTAGCGGTGAAATGCATAGATATTACACAGAACACCGATTGCGAAGGCATGTTACTAACAAATTATTGACGCTGATGGACGAAAGCGTGGGGAGCGAACAGGATTAGATACCCTGGTAGTCCACGCTGTAAACGATGGATACTAGCTGTTTGGAAGTAATTTTGAGTGGCTAAGCGAAAGTGATAAGTATCCCACCTGGGGAGTACGCACGCAAGTGTGAAACTCAAAGGAATTGACGGGGGCCCGCACAAGCGGTGGAGCATGTGGTTTAATTCGATGATACGCGAGGAACCTTACCAAGGTTTAAATGGGAAACGACGTATCTAGAGATAGATATTTCTTCGGACGTTTTTCAAGGTGCTGCATGGTTGTCGTCAGCTCGTGCCGTGAGGTGTCAGGTTAAGTCCTATAACGAGCGCAACCCCTGCTGTTAGTTGCTAGCGAGTCAAGTCGAGCACTCTAACGGGACTGCCGGTGCAAACCGTGAGGAAGGTGGGGATGACGTCAAATCATCACGGCCCTTACATCTTGGGCTACACACGTGCTACAATGGCCGGTACAGCGAGCAGCCACTGCGTGAGCAGGAGCGAATCTATAAAGCCGGTCACAGTTCGGATCGGAGTCTGCAACTCGACTCCGTGAAGCTGGAATCGCTAGTAATCGGATATCAGCCATGATCCGGTGAATACGTTCCCGGGCCTTGTACACACCGCCCGTCAAGCCATGGAAGCTGGGGGTACCTGAAGTCGGTTGCCGCAAGGAGCTGCCTAGGGTAAAACTAGTGACTGGGGCTAAGTCGTAACAAGGTAGCCGTACCGGAAGGTGCGGCTGGAACACCTCCTTTCTAGAGAAATACCTTTATGGGAGTAATTGTAGGGTATTCTTTAAATCTTGTGCAGTCGATATTTCTAAGCTAATTAGAGGTTAGTGATTAGTGTTTAGAAGTTATATAGACTAATTGCTATTTGCTGATGGCTAATAGCTAAAAAGATGCAGTCTCATAGCTCAGCTGGTTAGAGCGCTACACTGATAATGTAGAGGTCGGCAGTTCGAGTCTGCCTGGGACTACTGATAGTGATTAAGTTCATTGATATTAATATTGAAAGGAAATTTTAGAGGTTGATGCTTTTAAGATAGGTAAGAGTTTTGGGATTGATATAAACTATTCCCTATTGCCTAACCCCTAATACCTATATTAATGGGGAATTAGCTCAGCTGGCTAGAGCGCCTGCCTTGCACG